>NYVR01000075.1 GCA_002684655.1 Planctomycetota bacterium
GGCGGTGACGACGACGGCCACCGCGAGTTCAAAGGGATGCCTTCACCTGCGGCAGCCATGGTGGTTTGCGCGCTGGTGACTTTGTTCTGCACACGCGCCGATCCGTCGGCGGTGATCAGTCGCTGGCTGCTGTCGGAGAGCCACTACGACTGGATGGTCAAGGCGATGCCCGCCGTCTTGGTTTTGATGGGCCTGTTGATGATCTCTGGGGTCCCGTATCCGCACGCGGTGTCTGTGCTCGGCAAGGGCCGAAAGAGCCTGCCGTTCTTGTTTACAGCGGTGCTGTTCGTTGCGGCGGCGGCGATTGAATGGCAGCTGGCGCTCGCTGTCTTCGCGGTCGGCTACGTCATTTGGGGCGTCCTGTTGGGCGCGTATCGCCTGTTGTTCGTCCGCCGCGACCCGGACGACGACGCAGGGATGGGCCAAGATGTTGATGACGTGGTCGATTCAGCAGCGCGGCGTACGCCGTCTCGGAATTGACGTGGAAACGGTCTACATCGCGCTGGGCAGCAACCTCGGTGACCGCGAAGAGCACCTGAACCGCGCGATCGAGCGGCTCAAGGCGACGCCCGGGGTCGCGGTCGTCGCCTGCTCGTCATGGTTAGAGACGGAATTTGTTGGGGACGGGCCGGAGCAAGGGCGATTCCTCAACGGGGTGCTCAAAGCCAACACGAGCCTGCCGCCGCTCGCGCTGCTTGGCGTCTTGCGCGCGTTAGAGGTCGAGGCGGGGCGTCGGTCACCGCATCCTCGCAACCACCCCCGCGAGCTCGATCTGGACGTGATCTTCTACGGTGACCAGGAGATCGACAGCCGCGAGCTGCAGGTGCCGCACCCGCGTTGGCATGAGCGCGCGTTCGTTACATCGCCGCTGCGCGAACTAGGGGTGAACCTCGACCAGCGTCCTCGTGCGATGGGGACGCGGCTGGCCCATGAGGCTGCGAAAGTCTGCGAGCAAGTCTCCGATTGGCTGCGTGGCGGTTGTGTCGTCGGCCTCGTGCCGACCATGGGCAGCCTGCACGAGGGTCACGCGAGCTTGATGCGTAGGGCCAAGGCCGAGTGCGACCGCGTGCTGGCGACGGTCTTTGTGAATCCGCTTCAGTTTGGTCCGGGCGAAGACTTTGACACCTACCCGCGCGACCTCGAGCGTGACCTCGGGGTGTGCGAGGCCGCGGGCGTCGACACGCTATTCGCGCCCTCTGCATCGGGGATGTTCGCGTCCGAGTTTGCTAGCCACGTCGGCGTCGGCGCTGCGGCAGCGGAGATGGAGGGGGCTGTTCGCGAGGGGCACTTCTCGGGTGTCGCGACGGTCGTTGCGCGTTTGTTTGCCATGACCCGACCACACCGGGCCTACTTCGGCGAGAAAGACGCCCAACAGCTAGTGGTCGTGCGTCGGATGTGCGCAGACCTTGGGTTCCCCGTCGCCGTGGTCGCTTGTCCGATCGTGCGTGAGCCAGATGGGCTGGCCTTATCGAGCCGCAACACCCGCCTGACTGCAGAGGATCGGCGCGCTGCGCCGGTGCTCTATCGGGCTTTGTGCGCGGCCGGCGACAGGTTCAAAGATGGTTTGCGGGATCGCGATCTGCTTGTTCGTTGCGCGCAGGACGTGCTCGCGACCGAGCCTCGCTGCGCCGTTGACTATGTTGAGCTGCGTCGTGCCCGCGACCTCGCCCCCTTAGCTGCTGCTGACGCAGTGTGCGGCGCGCGGATGTTGGTGGCGGCGAGGTTCGGCGATGTGCGGTTGTTGGACAACGTCGCCCTGAACGACGAGGTTGCGCCTTGACCGCTAGGGCCGCCACCGCGTGGATGCCTGCCCACGCGAAGCTCAACCTCTATCTCGCGGTCACAGGCCGGCGAGCCGATGGCTACCACACTTTGGATACGGTGTTCCATCAGCTTGACCTGCACGACGACGTCGCGGTGTCCAAAGCCGCCGAAGGCGTCACGTGCGAGGTCTCTGCCGACGCCAAGGATCTTTTGGTGCCCGCCGACGAGCGCAACCTCGCGGTCCGGGCGCTCGCAGGCTTTCGGGACCGGGTGGCACCTGACTGCGGGTTCCACGTGCGGATCCACAAGCGGATTCCAAACGGGGGCGGCCTGGGGGGCGGTAGCAGCGACGCTGCGGCCTGCCTGCGCCTCGCGAACGACCTGGTCGGGCGCCCCGTCAATGCTGACGCGCTGGCAGCCCTGGCCCTAAGGATCGGGGCAGATGTGCCGTTTTTCCTTCGCGGCGGCAGCCAACGCGGCAGCGGGATCGGGGACGAGCTATCAGCCGTAGAGGTCAGGGCGCGGCACTTCGTGCTGCTCTCGCCTCCCTATGGTTGCGCCACCGCTGAGGTCTACAAAATCCACGCAGGTATGTTGGCTGCCGAGAGTAATGCGGGTACTCTCGGCCGTAACCAAGTCCCGGTGGATCTTGGCGTCGGCATGCCCAGCGGGCTCTACAATCACCTCGAAGCGGCCGCGGAGCGGCTGCGTCCCGAACTCGGCCGTCTTCGCCGCGCGGTTTGCGCGGCTGGATATGAACACGTTCGCATGACAGGCAGCGGGTCAACGTTGTTTGTCATGTTGGAGGATGAACGGGCCGCGCAGCGGTGCCGCGCAGACCTCGAACGCGCGCTCATAGACACGGAGCACGCAGCGGTCGGGATCACGGTCACGCAGAGCGCAGGCCGCACTAGAGGAGATGGATCGTCCGCAGACATGCCACGCACCTTGATCGATCCGCCGTCGGCCTGAAGACGTCGCGAGTCCCCAACTCGGACGTCCTGCTTACAAGCCCGGAGGGGGTCATGTCCGACGAAGCAAGCCACACCAGCGCCAAGCGCCGCGTCCCTTTCCAGGTCACGGAAGTGCGAGTGAAACTCACGTCGGATCCGCGCAACAAGCTAAAGGCTTACTGCAGCGTGACGATCGACGACGCGTTCGTGGTCCGAGACCTGAAGATCATCGAAGGGGCGCGCGGGCCGTTTGTGGCGATGCCTTCGCGGAAGCTCTCGGATTCATGCTCTCGCTGTCACCACAAGAACCACCTGCGCGCGGCCTACTGCAACAACTGCGGCGCAGCGCTTGACGCGGAGCGTGCTCCCCGTGATGAACGCGGGCGTGCGCGGTTGCACGCCGATCTGGCACACCCGATCAACAGCGCGACCCGTATCGAGGTCCACAAGGCCGTGGTCCGCGCCTACGCAGAGGAGCTGGAGGCCGCGCAGGCTGCTGGCGCCGCATACCGGCCGAAATCCTTCGACGACTTTGACCAGCTCAGCGACGGCGTCGACGACGATTACCTCGAGGAGCTTGAGCGGCGGCAGCGAGAGCGCCAGCGACGGCGAGAGCAGCAGGGCGCTGGCCGCCAAGAAGCCGGCGGTTCCCAGGAGGCCGCCGAAGGATGAGGCCGCAGTTGGCCTTCGGCGGCTGCCGCTCGATACGTTAGCCTCAAGGCATCATGCCCGCGCGGATTGCCATCGTAGGCCCTGGGAGGGTCGGGAGCGCCATGGCGCAGCGGTTCGTCTGCGCAGGTGCGACGCTGCTGGGCTTCGTCGGTCGCGACGAGGCGCGCACGCGCGCCGCCGTCGGTGCCGTGGGCTGCGGTGAGGTGCTCAGTTGGGCGGCGTTGGTCGAAGCAGAGTATGTCGTGTTCGCCGTGGGCGACAATCAGCTGGCCGACGCGGTGCGGTCTGCGGCTGCCGTCGGAGGGCCACGCGCCGGGTTGTGGCTGCACACCAGCGGCCGCCACGGCCTCGACGTGTTTGAGGCTGCGGCGTCGCTGGGGGTCCAGTTCGGCTCTCTGCATCCGTTGGCGCCGTTCCCCGCCTCGGTGTCGATCGAGCACGTGCCGGGTGGGCCGGCGGTCTTGCAGGGCGACGCATCGAGCCTCGCGTCGCTGCGCGCGCTGTGCAGCATGTTGGAGTTCGAGCCGATCGTCTGCGGAGAGCAGGACCGCGCGCTCTACCACGCGGCCTGCGCCCTCGCTGCGAACGGCGCGACGGCGCTGTTCGGCCTCGCCGCGCAGGTGCTGCGGCGCGCCGGTGGTTTGGCGGAGCAGGACGCCCAGATGATGGTGTCTTCGTTGATGACAGCGGCGGTGGACGCCGCCGGTCGTCACGGCGCAGGGCCAGCGCTGTCGGGTCCTGTGCGTCGGGGGGACTGCGCGACCGTTTCTGCGCACCTTGAGAGGCTCCAGTCCCGCGCTCCCGAGGGCGTGGCCAGCTACCGGGCGCTGATGTCGCACGCAGCGCAGCTCGCGGCCGAAGAGGGCTTGCCGCCAGACGTGTCGCGGCGCCTTCATATGATTCTGTTAGGGCATGGTGGCCCACCCGATGGCTCGGGAGGCGGTGACTGATGGCCGAACTCGTGGCGAGCGTGTTCGCGCGCAGCGCGGCGCAGGTGCAGCGCGAGGCGCGTCGCGCCGCGATGTTGGGCGCCGATTGGATCGAGCTGCGCCTGGACTCTTGGCCGGCTGCGCACGACCTGGGCGCGGTGCTGGAGGGCGTGGGCCTTCCGGTGCTCGTCGCCTGCCGGACCCGCGAGGACGGCGGTGAATACCGAGGGACGCTGACGGCGCGTCGCGAGCTGTTGATGCACGCCCTGCGGGCAGGAGCGCAGGGGATCGACCTAGAGCACTGGGAGACATGGTCGCCGCCGGTCGGACAGACCGGGCTCAAGCTCCGCGTTCGTTCGTTCCATAGCTTCACGGGTGTCCCGAAAGAGCTAGGGCGGATCCGCGACGAACTGTCTGCCACCGGCAGCGTCGCCAAGATCGTGGTCACCGCGCACGACCTCGCGGACGCGGCCCCCGTGCTTCGTTTGCTCAAGGAAACCGATCAAACGGCGACGCCGACGACGGCGTTTGCGATGGGCAAGACGGCATGGCCAACGCGCGTCTTAGCGGCGGCCATGGGAGCCCCGTTGGTCTACGGCGCGCTTGACCCGAGCGACGCGACAGCCCCTGGCCAGCCGTCTGTTTCGCTCCTCGCCGGGCTCTACCGCGTGAAGGACCTCGGTCCGCACACGCGCTGGTTCGGCTTGCTCGGCAATCCAGCGCTGCACTCCCTCGGGCCTTGGCTACACAACCGGGCTTTTCGGCACTTGGGTCTAGACGCCCTCTATCTGCCGTTCGAGACGTCTCGGCCGGAGTCGGTGCTGGCCATGCTCCCCGCGGAACGGCTCGGCGGGCTCTCGGTGACCGCCCCGTTCAAGGACCGAATGCTGGACGCTTGCGTGCGCGTCAGCGAGGAGGCGGCAGCGGTCGGCGCGGTGAACACGGTCCTGCCCGCGGACGGCGGCGGCCTCATTGGTGAGAATACGGACGTCTTGGGTATCCGGGACGCCCTCAGCGAGGCAGGCGCGCAGGGCGCCGGGGGGGAGACCGCCGCGGTGCTCGGCGCGGGCGGCGGCGCGCGGGCGGCGGCGCTCGCGCTGCGCGGGCTCGGCTATGACGTCACGCTGTTGGCGCGCTCGCTTGATAAGGCGAAGTCGTTCGCCGATCTCCACGAGATCGCTTTGGGCAGCCTTTCCAGCGCATTGTTGGAGACTGTGAAGCCGTCGGTTGTGGTTCACGCGACCCCAGTCGGCAGCCTCGGCCGAGATCCTTGCGAGCGTCTCCTACCGGAGTTTCGCCCAGGTCCCGGCGTCATTGTCCACGACTTGGTCTATCGGCCAGCGATGACCACGTTTTTGCGCGAGAGCGCCGCGGCAGGTGCGCAGACTGTCTCCGGGTTGGAGATGTTCTTGGCCCAAGCGCGCGCGCAGCTAAGCCTGTTTATCAGCCGAGACCTGGATGTATCGCTGTTGCGCAGCTTCCTTGCGGGATCAGACTCTGGCGGGGAGGCCTCCTCAGGGTGACCAGTGCGCGCCGGGTGTGCGCTCCCGACGACGGCGTGGGCCACATGAAGCGCTCCCGTTGGCTACGATATGACGATGGACCAACCTTTGGACGAAGCGCTTGAGCGAAAGCTTCGCGCTGGCGACAGCGCAGTGCTGGGGCCGCTGTTCGAGGAGCACCGCGCGCGACTCGCCCGGATGATCACGTTTCGATTGGACACGAGGCTCGCTGGGAGGATCGATCCGGAGGACGTGCTTCAAGACACGTTCGTGGACGCCGAGAAGCGCCTGCAGGCCTTCCGCGACGACGACAAGCCGTTCCTGGTGTGGATCCGCTTGATCGCGCAGCAGACCATGATCGATCTGCACCGAAAGCATTTGGGGACGCGCATGCGAGCGGCGGACAAGGAGGTCGCGGCTGCTCAGAGCGGCGTGATCTCCGGATTGTTCGTGGGCGCTACGACCTCGCCGTCCCGTGCGATGATGCGCGAAGAGGCACGCGCGAAGATCGAAGACGCGCTGCAGGAGATGGATGAGATCGACCGCGAGGTGCTGATGCTCCGGCACTTCGAAGACCTGTCCAATAAGGAGGCCGCGACGGTCCTGGGCATTCAAGAGATCGCCGCGAGCAACCGCTACGTGCGCGCGCTCGGTCGACTCAAGGGGCTCCTCGGCGGCCTGGGGGATTCGTGAGCGGTGACGTCGAATCTGCGCAGGGGCCGCTGGACCTGTTGATCGAGGAGTTCTTGTCGCTTTACCGCAGCGGCGAGCCGGTCACGCCCGAGTCGTTCGCGTTGCACCACCCTGAACACAGAGACGAACTGCGCGAGCTGTTGCCGACGCTGCTCGCGCTGGAGGGCGTGAAGCGAGAGCGTGTCTCGTCGGGGTGCGGGCCGGCGCGGGTCGCGCTCCCCGAGCTGGATCGCCTCGGCGACTTTCGCATCGAGCGCGAGCTTGGCCGCGGCGGCATGGGCGTGGTCTTCGAAGCGGTGCAGGAGACCCTCGACCGGCGGGTCGCGCTCAAGGTCATGCCGCAGGCGTCGCTGCTGACAGGTCATCAGTTAGATCGGTTCCGTCAGGAAGCGCAGATCGCCGCGCGCTTGCACCACACCAACATCGTGCCTGTCTACGGCAGCGGTGAGAGCGACGGTTACCACTACTACGCGATGCAGTTCATCGCGGGGCAGAGCCTGGACCAGTGGCGGGACGCGCAGCAGCGCCAGATGCCCGTCGGCGCAGGCGCTTGGACAGCGCGCGCGCGCTTCGTCGCGCGTGTAGGCGTCGCCGCGGCGTCCGCGCTCCATTGCGCTCACGGGCACGGCACGCTCCATCGAGACATCAAGCCCGCCAACTTCTTGCTCGACCAGGAAGGTGAGGTCTGGGTGACTGACTTTGGGTTGGCCAAGGCGCTGGAGGCCGACGGGATGACGCGGTCAGGCGACATCGTCGGGACGCTGCAATACATGCCGCCCGAACACCTGAGCGGGGTGTACGACGTGCGTAGCGAAGTGTTCGCGCTAGGGGTGACGCTCTACGAATTGCTGGCGCTCTGCTCACCTTTCGGCGCCAGCAGGCACAGTGACCTGATGGAGCGCGTACGCGAGCAGCGATTCCTGCCTTTGGAGCGCGCGTGCCCGGACGCACCACGTGACCTCGTGGTGATCATCGCGAAGGCGATGGCTAGAGAGCCGCGGGATCGATATCAGGACGCAGAGGCGCTTCAGCAAGACCTGCAGGCTTTCCTGGAGGACCGGCCGATCATCGCCCGCCGTCTATCGATGGTCTCTCGCGCGCGGCGTTGGTGCCGCCGCAACCGAACGCTCGCCGCCGCCGTGACCGTCGCGATGGTCGCGAGCGTCGTCGCCGCCGTCACTGGCTGGACCTCCTACGTCACCACGCAGAGCGCGCTCGAGCTCGCCGAGCGCGAGGGCGGGCGGGCGGAGAACAACCTCAAGTTGAGCCTGTCGGCGTTCGGCGACGTCTTCGACCGTCTGGTAGGGCGAGAGCCCGTGCTCGATTTCGAGGAGGACCCCAACACGGGTCAAGAGCTCGTCGTCGTTCAGTCTTCAGTTTCGCAGCGCGACGTGGTGTTGCTTCGAGAGATGCTGGCGTTCTACGACCGGTTCGCGAACGAAAACGCAAACAGCGAGTCTCTGCGCTACGAGACCGCCCGCGCCAACCGGCGGGTGGGCGCGATCCATGCTCAGCTCGGGGAACCAAAAAGCCTCGAGATCGCAGGCGAGGCGCTGCACAAAGCGCTCTCTGGCTTTACGGCGATCGAAGGCCGCGACGTGCGCCAGGACGTCGCCCAGGTGCACACCGACTTAGGGCTCTTATCAGAGCGGCAGCGTCGTACGGTCCGCGCGTCGGAGCACTTCCAAGCGGCCTTGGATCTGCTGAGCAGTATGCCCAACGCCGACGCGCCTGGGCTGCAGCTGCGCCGCGCCCAGGTGCTGTTCGCGCTCTATCGAACCAAGGACCGCTTCCGCCGCCGGCGAGAGGGTCCCTGGGGATCGGTGGAATACTTCGCCGCTATGGCGATCCTCGGCGATCTGCTCGCCGTCGATGGCGACAACCCCGATGTCCGTGCGCTTCACGCACGGTGTCTGCGTGAAGACGCACGTGGGCCCGACGGGCGCGCTGTCCAGGATCAGGTCGTCGAGATCTTCCAGGAGCTGGCCAAGGAGCACCCGGACCGTAACGAGTACCAGTCGGAGTTCTGCCAGGCGCTGTTGATCCGATCCCGCCGTTCGCGCGAAGCTGGCTTGGCAGACCTGACGCTCGCGGATGAGTTGGTCACGGAGCTCGTGGCTGAGCAGCCGCTGTTTCGTGACTACCAGTTCCTGCAGGTCCAGATCCGGGCGAAGTTGGCGGTCCTGCTGCACACCACGACCACCCCGCTCGCGGGCGCCGACCTCGCGACGCGGCAGCAGCTCGCGCGGGGTCACCTGAACGACGTCATCGCCATGTCGGAAGAAGCGCTGCGCGCCGAGCAGCCAGACCTGCGGTTCGTGAGCAGCCTCGTGGCCGCCAGGGGAGCGCTCGGGCTGGTGTTGCTCGCTGCCGACGACCGCAGCGCTGCGAAGCGTCAGGCCGAGCTGGTGTTGGATCTGCTGGAGCGGCCCGGCGGGCCGCGCCCAGAGCTGCCGCTGCGGCCTGAGAGCGGCTGGCGCCGTAACGGACCTGGCCGCGCTCGCGGCGAACGGCGCCGCGCGCAGCAAGGTGAAGCCGTCGAGATCGTGCTTGAGTTCGGGCTGCTGTTGTTGCGACTTGACGACGCCGAGCTCCGCGAGCGCATGCGAAAGCTGACCGCCCGTCGATGATCGGGCAAGATGAGCGGATGCTTTCCGTTCGCCCACTCCTTGTGCTGCTGTGCTGCCTGGCGGCTTCGTGTCTGGCGCCTCGTCCGCGCCTCGACGTGCATTGGCGGGTATTTGAGACGGGCGCAGCCGCGAGCTTGCGCGGGATCGCGCCGGTCAGCCGTTCAACCTGTTACGTCGGCGGCGCTGCAGGGAGCCTGCGCAAGACTGTCGACGCCGGCCGATCGTGGGTCGATGTGGCGCCTCCTGGTTGTGGCGACTGTGATTTCCGCGACCTCGAGGTGATCGGGGACGACGTGGTGATGGCGCTGGTCGCTGGGGCGCCAGCGCGGCTGTACCGCTCGGCTGACCGGGGCGCGACGTGGCGTTGCGTCTACGAAGATCCGCGCGCCGACGCGTTTTTGGACGCGATGGCGTTCAAAGGGAACAACGGCGTGGTGTTTGGGGACGCGATTGGGGGTCGCTTCGTCCTGCTCGCGACGAGCGACGGTGGTGCGTCGTGGCGTGACGTGCCCTCGCCAGGTTTGCCTGTTCCTGCCGCCGGAGAAGCGGCCTTCGCTGCGAGCGGGACATGCGTGAGCGTCGGGCCAACATCGTTTGCCCTGGTCACCGGTGGCGATCGTTGTCGGTATATCGCCTTTGCGCCTGGTAAGCGGCCGTTCAGCGTCGACCTGCCCATGTTGAACGGTGCGGCGTCTCGCGGCGCCTTTTCGGTGGCGTGGCGCGGGCAGCGCGGAGTGTGCGTTGGCGGCGACTATCGCGATCCGGACGCTAAGGCCGGTTCGGCGGCCGTGACCACAGACGGCGGACGGACATGGGCGCCGTCCGACGCTGGCGGCTATCGGTCGTGCGCGCTGTGGATCAGCGACCGGGACGTGCTGGCGGTCGGCCCGCGGGGCGCGAGCTGGTCCGAAGACGCCGGCCGCACCTACGCTGACTTCGGCGCCGAGGCGTTTCACAGCGTGGCCCAGGCGCCGGACGGCGCGGTCTGGGCGTGCGGCGCGCGAGGGCGCGCGGGGACGTTGTCCTCGACGGCCGTCCGCTGAGTCGCCCTGCCTAGCCAACATCGCGCACGCCGCGCTAAGCTGCGGCGATGCTCCGCATCGCTCTGCTCGTTTTGCTCGCTCCGGCCGCCGCGCTCACAGCTCAGTCCTCGGGCTTCCGAACTGCGGCCATCTTTGGGGACCACATGGTGCTGCCCGCGTCAGCGCCCGCGCCGCTCCACGGCTTCGGAGTCGCGGGCGCTGAGGTCGTCGCGACGCCCTCGTGGGGGAGCGCGGTGCGCGCGCAGGTCGGCGTTGACGGACGTTGGCAGCTCACCCTGCCGGCAGGCGGCGCCCGCGGTAAGCAGGGGTCGATCACGCTTACGTCGGGCGGAGTGCGGCAAACCATCGACGACATCCTGTTCGGCGATGTCTGGTTGGCGTCCGGGCAGTCCAACATGGAGTGGAAGCTGCGCCAATGCATGGACGCCGAAGCCGCCGCTGAGGCGGCGGCGTTACCAGATCTGCGGGTCTTCACGGTTGCGCACGCGACCAGCGATCAGCCTGCCGATGATGTACGCGGCGAGTGGGTCGTCTGCACTCCAGAGCGCGCGCGGTCGTTCACGGCCGTTGGATATTTCTTCGCAGCCGAGCTGCTGGCGGCTGGTCAGGGGCCGATCGGGTTGGTCGACAGCACCTGGGGTGGCACCGTCTGCCAGGCTTGGACACCCGCAGAAGGCCTCGCCGAGTTCGCGGAGTTCTCCGATGAGATCGCCGCGCAAGCGCAGAGTTCTGGTGACGACGAGATCGCCGCGCAGCGAGCAGCGTTCTTTGCGGCGCTGCGCGCGACGCCAACGGCTGCAGAGACAACGTCGGTGACCCTGCCGGAGCGCTGGTCGCAGGGCGGGCTCGACGATTTCGATGGAGTCTGTGATTACACCCGTTCGCTGACGTTGCCGCCTGCGCTGGTTGGCCACGCCTTGCAGTTGAGCTTGGGGCCGATCGACGACATGGACACCGTGTTCTGGAACGGACTTCGGGTCGCAGGCAGCGAGGTCGACGGTCGTTGGAACAAGCCACGCCGCTACCGTGTCCCGGCCGAGCAGAACCAGTCCGTCGATGTTGACCTACGGATTTGCGTCGTGGACACGGGCGGTGAGGGCGGATTTACCGGCAACGCCGCGCAGATGAGCCTCGGTCGCGCGGATGGTCAGGGCGTCAACATCTCACTCGATGGCGCTTGGCGCCGCGGTGTGCGCGCGCCGCTCTCGGCGCTGCCGCCCTGGCCCCGGAGCGCCAACGGGCCCAACCGTCCAACCGTGCTTTGGAACGGGATGATCCACCCCATGTTGCCGTTCCCGTTCACCGGCGCGATCTGGTACCAGGGGGAGTCCAACCGCAACAACCCAGATCAGTATGCGCGGCTCTTCCCCGCGATGATCGAGGATTGGCGTCGGGCGATGGGGCGCGAGCTGCCGTTTTACTTCGTGCAGATCGCGCCGTTCGCCTACCGCGGCGACAGTGGAGACCTGACTGCCCGGCTGCGCGCAGCGCAAGCCGCTGCGCTGGCGTTGCCGCGTACGGGGATGGCCGTCACGTTGGACGTTGGGGACGCAAAAGACATCCACCCGCGGAACAAGCAGCCGGTCGGCGCGCGCCTAGCTCGCCACGCTTTGGCGGACTGGTATGGACAAAGCATCGATCGCGACGGCCCGATCGCTGCCCACGCGCGTCGCGTCGGCGGCGCGCTGCGGGTCACGTTTGAAGAATCCGGCGAACTGAAGCTGGTCAACGGCGGTCGTGGGTTCGAGGTGGCAGGTGACGACGGCGTGTTCCATCCGGCGACGGCGGCGGTCGAGGGGCTCGAGGTGGTCGTGCGCAGCGACGCCGTCGCTGCGCCATCGCAGGTTCGCTACGCCTGGAGCGCGGTGCCGCCGTGGTCGCTCTGCGATGACGACATGCTGCCGGCGCCGCCGTTCGCGATGCGCGTGCGGTAAGGTGCCTTTGTGAGGGTGACCCTGTAGCCTCTGGCCTTGGCCATGGACGATCTTGAGCTGACACCGACATTCCTCCCGCAGCAGCCCGGCGCGCCGGCGCTCGTGGGCGGCGAGGTGCACGTCTGGGCGGTGCCCCTCCAAGGGGACGCGTTGCCGTTCGAAGCAGACCTTTCGCCGGTCGAGCTAGATCGCCTCCACCGCTTTCGCTTCGCTGCGCACCAGCGGCGCTTTCAAATCAGCCACGGGGCGACGCGCCGCATCCTCGCAGGCTACCTCGGTTGCGCGCCCAAGGACGTGGCGCTGCGTCATGGACCGCGCGGCAAGCCTTACATCGACGGCGACGGTCCGAGCTTCAACCTGTCGCACTCTGGGGACCTCGCGCTTGTCGCTCTCGCCAGCAACGAACTTGGGGTCGACGTAGAAAAGGTGCGGCGCCTTGAGAGCCTGCGTCAGATCGCCCAACGCCACTTCTCAGACGCCGAATATGCCGCGCTCAAGGCGCTTGACGAGGGCGAACAGGAGCTCGCCTTCTACCGGTGCTGGACCCGCAAGGAGGCCTACATCAAGGCCCTCGGCGAAGGTCTCTCAATGGCGCTCGATTCGTTCGACGTCAGCATCGGGGAGGCGGCGGCGTTCCTCGCGTGTCACGACGGCCGCGAGGATCCCGCGCGTTGGTCGATGCTGGATATCTCGCCGAGTGACGACTTCGTCGCCGCTGTCGCGGTCCGTCAGGACTCCGCGGACGTGCGCCGCTTCTTGTTTGAAGCCTAAGCGGGGGCGCCGGGGCGATCGGTGGCGATCAGGTGGCGCGGACCTTCACGCGCTCCCCGATGCGGTCCAGGATGGCGCGCAGCTCATCATAGTCGTGATGCCGTAAACGAATCCAGGCGTTGGCCATGTAGCCTGCCTCGACGTCTTGTGTGGCTGTCCCTGGAGGCGGCAGGTGGTGATCGATGATCCATTCGCCGTAATCCTGCTCCACCTGATCGAAGCCTTCGTAGCTGCGGATGGTTCCGTCCTGGTCCGGGCGGAGCGCGATCATGGCTGCGGCATATTTGCGAGAAGGCGCAAACGGCACGCTCTCGTGCACGACGGCGTGCGCCCACGCTGCGAACAGATCAAACTCATTGGCGGCGCAATAGAGGTCCCAGAGGCCGACGCCAGGCGGACGGCAGCCGATCTCGGAGAACTTGAGCCCGCCCTCGCCGTTGGGGCCGGTGCCCGAGAACCACTCCATGTGGGTCGGCGAGGTCCAGATCCCCAGCGCCTCGACGACGCGCCGTCCCATCTCCCGGATCTCGCTGTAGCTCTCGTGCTCGATGCGGTTGGTGACGACGATCTGCGGCGAGATCCAGCGCGTCCGCATCGCCTCTAGAACGTTGGGGTAGTAGTGCGAGACGAAGTCGAGGACGACCTTGCCGCAGACGCTCACGGTGTCGTAGAAGCCCTCGTGTCCGGTCAGGAACTCCTCGATCGCGACCTCTCGGCCATCCGCGACGCGCAGCTCGGTGAGCACGGTGTGGAGCCTGTCGTCATCCTCGACTCGGTGGGTGCCCGACGCACCGGCTGCGTCCAGCGGCTTGAGGATGACGGGATACCCGACCGCGTCGACGAAGCGGACCGCGTCGTCGACGGACGTGACCCGCGCCGAGGCGGCGCAGGCGACGCCTGCGCCCCGGACGGCCTCCTTCATGGCGGGCTTGTCGCGGCAGAGCCAGGCGGTCTTTGATGTGGTGCCGTGGATGCCCAGCTGCTCGCGGACGTGCGCTGCCGCGAGCACGTGGGCTTCGACCGTCGCCTCGAGACGGTCCACCTGCACGCGTGAGGAGAGCCGACGCACTGCCTCAGCCAGCGCGTGCTCATCGACGACGGAGCGTACCCGTTCAAACTGGAACAGGCCCTCTCTCAGCTCGGCAGGCAAGGCTGTGGCGGGTCGCTCACTGATGGCCGAAACGCGGGCGCCGGTGCTCAACAGTCCGCGGAGAAACTCGCGCTGGTTCGCGGGGAAACATGGCTCGACGAAGACGACGTGCATGGCTAGACAGCGGCAGGGGTCATCGAGCGGTAGAGGCGCACATACGCCGGTCCTTGTCGCTCCCAGGAGAAGTCCTGGGTCATGCCGTTGCGCATCAGCTGCTGCCAACCTTCGCGGTCGCGCCAGTTGCGTAGCACCCAGTCCACAGTGTCCGCCAGTGCTTGGCTCGAATACTCGCCGAACGAGAAGCCGGTGCCGGTGCGGGTGTCAGGGTTCCAAGGCTCGACCGTGTCTGCGAGGCCGCCGGTCTTCCGGACCACCGGCGGCGTCCCGTAGCGCAGCGAATACATTTGGTTGAGCCCGCATGGCTCAAACCGGCTCGGCATTAAGAAGCAGTCGCTGCCCGCCTCGATCCAGTGGGCGAGCTCTTCTTGGAAGCCACGGTAGATTCCGACCTTCTCGGGCCAGGTGTCTCGGAGCCACTGAAAGTACTCTTCGTGGTGGGACTCGCCTGATCCCAGCACGCAGAGGCGGATGTCATCACGCTGCAGATAGACCGGGATCGAGTCCGCGAAGAGCTCAAAGCCTTTCTGGCTGGTGAGGCGCGAGACGACGCCAAAGACAGGCGCGCGGGGGTCGTGAGGGAGGTGGAACCGGTTGCAGAGCGCGGCCTTCATCTTGGCTTTGCCTGCGAGGTCATCGACCGAGTAGTTGTGCGGGATTTTGGGGTCGGTCGACGGGTCCCATTCGCCGTAGTCGACGCCGTTGACGATGCCGACCAGATCCGCGCTGCGCTGTTTGAGCAGGTCCTGCATCCCCATTCCAAACTCGTCGGTCTGGATCTCGCTTGCGTACGTGAGCGACACGGTCGAGAGCTTGTGAGCGTGGAGTATGCCCGTCTTTAAAAACGAGAACTCCTCGCGCTGCAGGTCGCAGTGGTGCAGCTGCGCGCGGTGCTCCCCCAGGCCGATCGAGTCGAGCGTCGCGGTGTTAAAGACGCCCTGGTAGCCGATGTTGTGGATCGTCAACAGCGTCTTGGTGTCGGCAAAAAGCTGGTCCCACGCATAAAGGGTGCGCAGGTAGAGGGGCAGGAGCGCGGTGTGCCAGTCGTTGCAGTGAATAACATCTGGACCCCATTGCAGCCGTTGGCAGGTCTCAATCACCGCGCGGCTCAGCGTGGCGAACCGCAGCGCCTCGTCACTGTCAGATGTGTAGATCCCCTCACGATCGTACAGCTCGGGGCAGTCGACGAAGTAGACGGAGACGTCCGACTGCGGCAGCTTGCCGTGCTGGATGCCGAAGCGCACGACGCGGTCTGGGAAGCGCACGTCGATGTCCTGGGCGCCTGCGAGCGGTTCGACGGGCACGCCGCTCGCGGCGATCTTTTGGTAGTAAGGCACGAACAGGCGCACGTCGTGCCCCGCGGGGGCGCCGTCGTTTTCGGCGGGTTCGCCGAGCCACCGCCCGAGCCCGAGCAGGACGTCGGCGAGGCCGCCGGTCTTCGCGAAAGGGGTTAGCTCGGAGGCCGCCAGAGCGAGGCGCATAGGACGCATGGCTGGCATGTTGTCACGTCGGCGGGCGCGGCGCGAGTGGAATCGAGCGCGCCACGCGACGCTGCGCGGAGAGTTCGTGACACGTCCGTGGTGTGCGCCTAGCTTGTCGTGTCGATGATGCACGTCGTCTTCGCGATCCCCTTCGCCATGGAGAACACGCTGCGCTTCGCTCGGGCCGTAGCCGGCCTGTCGGGCGTTCAGATGAGCGTCGTGTCGCAAGACAGCGTCGAGCGGCTGCCGTTGGATCTGCGGACAAAGTTGGTCGGCTTTGAGCAGGTCGCCGACGCCATGAGCGCCGCCGATCTCGCGGCTGGCGTTGCCCGGCTGCAGCAGCAGTGTGGCCGCGTCGATCGCTTGCTCGGCATCCTGGAGCCGCTGCAGGAGCCGCTGGCCCAGGTCCGGGAGCGGCTGCAGATCCGCGGCATGGACAGCCGCACGTCCACGAACTTCCGCGACAAGTCGCGGATGAAGAAGGTCTTTGCCGCTGCCGACATTCCGTGCGCCCGGCACCGGCTGTGCTCCTCGGTGGACGAGGCGGTCGGGTTCGCCGGGGACACGGGATACCCGGTCGTAGCTAAGCCGCCTGCCGGCGCCGGCGCGAAGGCGACGTCCCGCTGCGACGGGGAGGCCGACCTGCGCGAGTTCCTCGATCAGGTGCACCCGGCGGCGGGGCGAGAGGTCTTAGTGGAGGAGTTTGTCGTGGGGCGAGAGTTCTCGTTCGACTCCATGACGGTGCATGGCAGGCACGTCTTCCACAACATCTGCTGCTACTACCCGACGCCGCTCGAGGTGATGGACAACCCGTGGATCCAGTGGTGCGTCGTGTTACCTCGCGACCTCGCGGACGAAGACTTTCATGAGATCTACCAGACCGGCCCGCGCGCGCTCGACGCACTCGGGATGTGGACGGGGATGTCGCACATGGAGTGGTTTCGACGCGGGGACGGCACCATCGCGATCTCCGAGGTCGCGGCGAGGCCGCCGGGCGCGCAGTTCGTCTCGCTGATGGGGCACGTCCTCGACGTCGACATGCACCGACTGTTCGCCGAGTTGATGGTCTTCGAGCAGGTCGAGGTGCCGCCGCGGCGGTTCGCGGCGGCCGCGGCCTATCTCCGCGGGCAAGCGTCGCCGGAGCAGCGCGGCGCGGGCGTGCCGCTGCGGGTGCGCGCCGTTCACGGCCTGGATCGGATCCGCCGGGAGCTGGGTGAGATGGTCGTGGAGGCGAAGGTGCCGTCGATCGGCGCGCCCCAGGCAGAGTCCTACGAGGGCGACGGCCACATCATCGTTCGACATCCCGACACCACGGCCGCGCGAGACGCCGTGCGCGAGATCGTGAGCACCGTTCGCGTTGAGTTGGAGTGAGTGCTCGTCGAGGAGCGCGAGAACGCCATAGAACCAAGCAGAAAGGTCCATGAACGTCGTCTATCTGAGCCCAGGGTTCCCGGCAGAGATGCCGCTGTTTGTCCGCGGCCTCTCGCAGGTTGGCGCGGCCGTATATGGGGTCGGGGATCAACCCGAGGAGGCGTTGGCGGTCGAGGCCCGTGAGGGGCTCACCGACTACTTGCAGGTAGCATCCTTCGATGACGAGCCCGCCGTCGTCGCCGAGATTCGCCGGTGGCTGCGCGGCAAGTCGATTGACCGCGTCGAGTGCATGTGGGAGCGGCTGATGTATCTCGCCGCGACGTTGCGAGAGACGTTCTCGGTGCCGGGTATGAGCCGTTCGCAGACCGCGATCGTGCGCGACAAAGAGTCGATGAAGCAGGCCGTAGAGGACGCCGGACTGCGGGTGCCGAGGCACGGCAGGGCGCGCACCGTCAACGAGGCTCGGGAGGTGCTAGAGCGCGTCGGGTTCCCGGCGATCGTCAAGCCGATCGACGGGGCTGGAAGCGTCGACACCTTCCGATGCAACGATCAAGAAGAGTTCGAATCCGCGCTGCAGAAGACGCGCCACGTCGAAGAGCTTTCGGTCGAAGAGTTCATTGAGGGTGAAGAGCTCACGTACGACACGGTCTGCGCGGAGGGGGAGGTGCTGTTCGAGAACGTCTCCTGGTATCGACCGAAGCCGATGGTGTTGGCGCAGAGCCCGTGGATCTCGATGCAGAACATCGTGCTCAGGGACATCCACGACGAGTTCCCGCGGCCTGGCGTCGAGCTCGGCCATGGCGTACTCAGAGCGCTGGGGTTCACGACCGGATTTACTCACATGGAGTGGTTCCGGACGGACGCCGGCGAGGCCGTCTTCGGCGAGATCGGCGGGCGCCCGCCCGGCGCGCGGTTGGTGCACGCGATGAACTATGCGGCGGACATAGACCTATTCCGAGGCTGGGCGGAGGCGACGTGTTACGGCCGCTTTAGCCAGGACGGAACCAAACGCTACAACGCCGCGATGATCTTCAAGCGGGCGCAAGGGGACGGGGTCGTGCGAGAGCACCGCGGCCTCGACGAACTGCTGCGGCGCTACGGCTCGCACGTCGCGAGCGTCGAGTTGACGCCCATAGGCCAGCCACGACGCGACTGGCGAAAGGTCGTCGTCGGCGACGGTTGGATCGTCGTGCGGCACCCCGAACTCGCGCATTGTTTGGAGATCAGCGAGGCGTTCGTCAACGACTTGCTGGTCGTCGCCGACTAAGGGCGCGAGGCGAGCCCAACGCGCGCGGGCCGCCGACGGCGTGGCGGCGATGTGCTGGGCGGTGAATCCGGCCCGTCGGCGACAGCGCGGCGGGCGTCCGGGCTGAGGTTTCTTCGAGAAACCTCCGGCTGCTGCGTCGAAGCGACGGGCGCCGTTACGTAAGCTTCGTTCCGCACGATGAAGAACGTAGACCGCTTCGGAGGAGCTCGCGCGCTCCTGTTCGTCTTCGCAGCCCTGCTCGCGGCGACGTCGCTGCAGGCCCAGACCCGCAAAGAACTGGGCCGAATGTGGACGTTCGAGAACGCGCCCGTTGGTTGGTTCCAGCAGGCATACGACTGGAAGCCGACCGACCAGTGGCTCGAGCACGCCCGCATGTCCGCCCTGCGGCTCGGCAACCAAGGTCGATACTTCTGCTCGGCCTCGTTCGTGAGTCCGCATGGGTTGATCATGACCAACCACCACTGCGCGCGGGACTTCGTCGCGCAGGTTCAAGGTGGCAACGACTGGCAGACGACCGGCTTCTACGCCGGCGCCTACGAGAACGAGGTGAAGATCCCGGGCGCTAAGTGCTCGCAGTTGATCTCGCAGAAGGACGTCACCGAGGCGGTGCGGTCAGAGGGCGAGGACAAGGTCTTGGCGGCGGCGAGAGAGGCGCACCCCGAGCTAGAGCACCAGGTCATCGCGCTCTACCAAGGCGGGATGTATCAGCTCTACAGCCACAAGATTTACGACGACTTGCGCCTCGTTTGCGTGCCTCACGGCCAGAGCGCGCACTATGGCGGCGATCCGGACAACTTCTGCTACCCGCGTTGGGGGCTCGACTTCGCGTTCCTGCGCGCATACGCCGGCGGCAAGCCGGTGGACTCCAAGGAGCACTGCTATACGTGGAAGACAGCTGGCGCCGACGAGGGCGAGGCCGTGTTCGTGGTCGGGAACCCTGGCAGCACGGGGCGGCTCAAGACGCTCGCCCAGTGTGAGTTCGACCGCGACCACCTGCTGCCTCGGCGGGTCGCCTTCTACGAGAACCGGATCGCCGACCTCGAGCGCAAGGCCGAGGAGAGCGAGGCGAAGCGTAAAGAGCTGCTGCCGCAAATCCTCAGCGCCGAGAACGGGCGCAAGGCGATGCAGGGCTACCTCGACGGGCTGCGCAACGAGCGCATCATGGCCATCAAGGCCAAGGCCGAAGCGGACTTGCGCGACGAGATCGCCAAGAAGCCCGCGCTCCAAGAAGCCTACGGGGACGTCTGGGACCGGATGGCTGGCATCCAAACCGCCAGGATCCAGGCGATGCAAGACCGCGACAGCGCCACGTTCCAGGAGCTCGCGCAGCAGGAGCAGGAGCTGAGCGTGAAGATCGGCGAGGCGTGCTTCGCGGCCTACGGCACGGAGATCCCGCCCGACGCGACCATGTCGCTGCGGATCAGCGACGGCGTCGTCAAGGGCTACTCCTACAACGGCACTAAGGCGCCTCACATTACGACGCTCTACGGCTTGTTCGCGCGCCACCACGAGTTCGGCGGTAAATACCCGTTCGACATCCCGCCTGAGTGGCTCGCGAAGGAGGCGGAGCTCGACCTGACGACCCCGTTCAACTTCGTCGCCACGTGCGACATCATCGGCGGGAACTCAGGATCGCCGATGATCGACAAGGACCAGAACGTGGTCGGCCTGATCTTCGACGGCAACATCGAGATGCTCGGCAACCGGTATGTGTTCGATGACGAGGTCGGCCGGACCGTGTCCGTGCACACCGCGATCATCATCGAGTCGCTGCGGAAGATCTACGGCGCGGGTGACCTCGCAGACGAGCTCGAGCGGGTCGACGCCAAGTAGCGATCGGCCGCTGCGCTCATTGATCGACGCAGAGCCGAACGCCGCTCGCCTGGAAGCGCGTGGCCGCCTCCCAGAAGTTTCGATAGGCGACGCGCGCGGAGCTGCGCGGCGTCGCGAATGAGCCGCCGCGCAGGACGCGTTGGTTGTCCATGAACTTGCCGTTGTACTCCGATAGGGCGCCGTCGAACGGTCGGTAGCCGGGGTAGGGCTCGTAGTGGCTGACCGTCCACTCCCACGCGGTACCTGCGAGCTGCTGCAAGCCACCATCACTGGCCTGGGCGCGGTCGACGTCGAAGAGGCACTCGCTCAGGTCATCGTGGAGCAGGTTGGCGTCTTCGCGGTGGTATCCGCTCGCGCGAGCGGCGTGCTCCCACTCCAGTTCGCGCGGCAGCCGGGCCCCGCGCCAGTCCTGGTGCTGCGCGCCGAACCAGCGCGCGAACGCGTCGGCTTCATAGAAGGACACGTGGCAGACAGGGGCGTCAGGATCGATCGGCTGCAGGCCGCGGAGCGTGAACCGCGCGTAGCCGCCGGCGCCGTCGCGCTGCCAGTAGAGCGGCGCCTCGAGGCTGTCGCGACGGGCTGCCTGCCAGCCGTTGGTCAGCCAGAGCATCGGGTCGTGGTATCCGCCGTCGTCCATGAACGCCCGCCACTCGCGATTTGTGACCAGCCGGTCGCCGAGAGCGAAGTCTCCGACGTAGGCTCGGTGCGCAGGCAGCTCGTTGTCCCAGCAGAATCCGCCAGATTCGAGCGGGCGGCCTTGGTATCCCAGCCGGGTGTCGCCGGCCGCGAACGCGATCTGGCGCAGTTCCGCGCCGTCGGCGCCCGCCGCGCTGGGAGGGCGAGCGGGCGACGCTACATAAGGCCGACGGAGCGGCTCGGGGTCTGCGGAGCGAATGTGCAGGATCTCGGTGACGCTCAGCTCCTGATGCTGCTGCTCGTGCTCGCATCCGATCTGGACAACCCGGGCGGTGCGCGCCAGGTCCGGGGTTGGACATTCGACGATCCAGCGCTGTACGGCCGCGTCGACGGCCCGGCGGTAGGCGCGGACCGCGCTGGTCGTCGGCGAAGCGACCCTGCCGCGGCGAGACCGCTCTAGCCGGGGACCTAGGCCCTCGTAATAGCTGTTGAGCGCGTAATCGAAGCCGTCAAAGCCGCTCGGCATGCGGCCCGCGGGCCGCAGCAAGTTCGCGGCAAAGAACCAGCTGGTGTGGCCGAGCGTCCAATACGGCGGGCTGACGTCGTCCATCGGCTGGCAGCGGAGATCCTCGCTGCTCAACGGCTCGAACAGCCGCTCCGTTACCGCCCGCACGCAGGCAAACCTGACGGCGATGTGCGACCGTAGGCGCTCGCCCTGCAGCTGCTCGGGAGCGGTGTCGCGGCCGCGCGCGCTGCTCGAAGTATCTGTCACGGCTGGGGAGAGCGAAGTCAGGAGGCCGCTGCCGCGTTGCGCGGAGCGTGCTTGTGGAACATGTAGGTGCCGAACGCGATGCCCATCAGGCTCAGCGCGTACACGCCGGGGTAGAAGATCACGTGCTCAAGCCAGATCAGCCAGAACTGCTGCTGACCCGAGTCGACCACCAGCCGCGGATCAAAAGGCTGCTGGGTCATCGGGTTGACGATGTCGCGCACGTTGTGGATGTCCAACACCGTGCCCAATCTGTTGTCGCTAGCGTATTTGCTAAACAGCGCAGCGGGAAGCCGCCCGAGCAGGATGCCGGAGCTGACCATGACGAAGAGCGTCGCGAGGCCGCGGGCGTGGCGCGCTGCGACGAGGCACAGCGAAAGGCCTGCGGGCCACAGGAAGCGGTCGAGCCCCACGGGCTGGACGAGCACAGCAGGCGCGGCCAGGTATTGCATGCCCAGCCACGTCACAAAGCTGGTCCAGGCCATCAGTAGCGGCAGGCCCCAGGGATTTTTGACCTCGCGCCGGCCGAGAGCCCACAGGATCAGGATCCAAACGAGCGCAAAGGCGGCGAACGGCATCGCCCAGCGCCCAGGGGGCGCGGTGAAGGTCCCCGTGGGGAACGAGGCCATCGAGACCTCCATGGCCGCGCCTTCGTAGGCGGCGTAGGTGTGCATGGTCTCCAGGGTTCGCTCGGCGTCTTCGCCGGCGCTGTAGATCAGGCCAGCCGCTGCGATCAGGGTCAGCGCGCTGATCGTGGCGCGTCGGATCCGCGGGATCCCCAGGGAGAAGGCCAAGAGCAGCCAGGCCGTGATGTGCAGCAACGCGAGGGTGAGGTCCATGCTTGTAGGCCGGGATTCCCCCGGCCGCTTGGGTTTTCGGCTGTGGGAGGACGGGATGCCAGACTTTTCCCCAAGCCGCACTTGCCGGTCTGGGCCTCCGTCGCTAGCGTGTTTGGCCCTCTTGATACGGACAGACAGATCGAGAGGCACACCTCGACACAGATCGAACGGCAGCCATGACCAAGCAGAAGACCAAGAAGGCGGTGGTTAAGCGCATGAAGCTTACCAAGACCGGCAAGGTCAAGTTCCACCATGCGTTTACGTCGCATATCATGGTGCGACGCTCGACCAAGCGTAAGCGCAAGCTGCGCAAGGCGTCCGTGTGCACGGGCAAGATCAACGCCAACATGGCCATGCTGCTGGGTGGGAGGTAGTCCAAGATGAGCCGCGCAAGCAACAGTCCCGCTACCCGACAACGCCGTAACCGCGTCCTCAAGCGCGCCAAGGGCTTCCGGCAACGCCGTGGGAACCTCTTCCGCATCGCGAAAGAGACGACCCTGCGGGCCGACGCGTTCGCCTTCGCGGGTCGAGCGCAAAAGAAGCGCGCCTTCCGGCGGCTGTGGATCACCCGGATCACGGCGGCGGTCAAGATGCACGACCTGCGCTATTCGCAGTTCATCCACGGCATTCAGAAGGCCGGCATCAAGCTGAACCGAAAGGAGCTCAGCGAGATGGCGATCCACGACCCGGCGACCTTCGGCGCCATCTGCGGCCAAGCCAAGACCGCGATCAGCTGACGCCGGGGTGACGTAGAGTCACCCAACCCCAGACGGCGCTGGCATGTCCAGCGCCGTTGTGCTGTACAGCAGTCCTCACATGGACATCACCGCCAAACAGGACGCCTGGCTGCAGCAGGTTGCGGCAGCCGAAGACGCCGCGGCGCTCGCCGGGCTTGAGTCACGGCTCTTCGGCCCAAAGGGCGAGGTCGTGGAGTTGGTGCGCTCCGTCACGTCGCTGCCCAAAGAAGAGCGTCCCGCATTCGGAAAGGCGGCGAACGCGATCAAGCAGCTCGTGGAAGCGGCGCTGCGGCAGCGTCGCGAGGGGTTTGAGGCTGAGGAGCTCGACCGTGAGCTGGTCGCCGCTGACTTCGACCCGACCGAGCCAGGGCCCCGGGCCCGGCGCGGCGCGCTGCACCCCATCACCATCGTCCAAAATGAGCTCGTCGATCTGTTCACGTCGATGGGGTTCCGCTGGGAGGATGGCCCAGAGATCGAGTCGGAATACTTCAACTTCGACGCGCTCAACATCCCGGGCGATCACCCAGCGCGCGAAAGCCAGGACACCTTCTGGCTCGACGACGGCAACCTGCTGCGCACGCACACGTCGCCGGTGCAGGTGCGCACCCTCCAGCGGCTCGTCAAGGCGGGCTTCGAGCCGCCGCTCAAGGTCATCGTGCCGGGCCGCTGCTTCCGCAGCGAGACCGTCGATAAGACCCACGAACACAGCTTCTACCAGATGGAGGGGCTGGTCGTGGACCGCGTGCAAAAGGGGGCAGACGGCCGATCGCATGGCGTCAGCACCGCGAACCTGATCCACACCATGAAGACGTGCCTGAGGGTGATCCTCGAGCGCGACGTTGAGGTTCGCCTGCGGCCGGGCTTCTTCCCGTTCGTCGAGCCAGGGTTTGAGCTCGACGTCAACTGCCCGTTCTGCCGCGAAGGCGGCTGTTCGGTCTGCAAGCAGACCGGATGGATCGAGATCTTGCCTTGCGGCATGGTGCACCCGAACGTGCTGCGCGAGGGCGGCCTCGACCCCGAGGAGTTTACGGGCTTCGCGTTCGGCATGGGGCTGCAGCGCGTCGTCATGCTGCGCTACGGCATCGACGACATCCGCCACTTCATGGGCGGCGACCTGAGGTTCCTGTCGCAGTTCCCGGAGGTCGCGCGATGAAGCTCTCGCTTCGCTGGCTGTCTCGGCACGTCGACCTGAGCGGCGTCGAACCTCAGCAGATCCTCGCAGACCTCACGATGTCGACCGCGGAGATCGAGGGGCTGCACCGCTTCGGCGCAGGGCTCGAACCGCTGGTGGTCGGCCACGTGCGCAAGCGCGAAAAGCACCCCGACGCCGACAAGCTGTCGGTCTGCGAGGTAGACCTCGGCCCAGCAGGAGGCGTCTGCCAGATCGTCTGCGGCGCACCCAACGTCGCCGCGGGACAGCGCGTCGTCGTGATCAAGCCGGGGGATACTTTGCCGGCGGCTGGCGGAAAGGGCGCGCTGAAGATCAAGGTTGGCAAAATCCGCGGCGTCGAGTCGCACGGGATGATCTGCTCAGAGTCCGAGCTGGGCCTGAGTGAGGAAGCCGACGGGATCTTCACCCTGCCAGCAGAGACGAAGATCGGCGCGAGGTTTGTCGACGTCTGTCCGGTCCAGGACTGGGTGTTTGAGATCGACAACAAGTCCATCAATCATCGCCCGGACCTTTGGGGTCACTACGGCTTCGCGCGCGAGCTCGCCGCGATCTATGGCCGCGAGCTCCGCCCCGTGTGTGAGCCGGTGACGCTCCCTGCGGCGGGCGCGAGCGTCGAGGTCATCATCGACGATCCCGACGCCTGTCCGCGCTACTGCGGTTTGCGCATCGACGGGGTCGACAGCGGCGCCTCACCCGACGAGCTGCGATGGATGCTGCAAGCGGTTGACCAACGGGCGATCAATCTGCCCGTCGACTTGACCAACTTCGTCATGCTGGACCTGGGCCAGCCGATGCACGCGTTCGACGCGCGTCATGTGGGCGACCGCGCCATCCGCGTGCGCAACGCCAGGGCGGGGGAGCAGATCACCACGCTCGACGGGCATCAGCGCGCGCTAACGGAGACCGACCTGCTGATCTGCGCCGGTGACGAGCCGGAGGCCCTCGCAGGAGTGATGGGCGGCCAAGGCACAATGGTCGAGGAGGGGACCACGAGCTTGTTCCTTGAGTCGGCCAACTTCCGGGCTGCGACGATCCGCCGAACGACCATGCGTTTGGGGCTCCGGACCGACGCCAGCACGCGCTTTGAGAAGGCCCAGGACCCCGCGAACGCCGAGCTCGCCGTGCACCACTTCCTCGGGCTGCTGCGAACTCATTGCCCGTCCGCCTGCGCGGCGGGCCCTTTGGTGGACCCCGCCGGGCACTCCTACGAAGCAACGCCGCTGCTGCTTCGCCGGGACCGGCTCGACCTCAAGCTCGGCGTCAGCCTCGAGGATCAGCAAGTCACCGACATCTTGTCCTCGCTCTCGTTTGAGGTCGACGTGGTCGAAGGTGGTTTCTACTGCAAGCCTCCCAGCTTCCGCGCGACCAAGGACATCTCGATCGAGGACGACCTGATCGAGGAGGTCGGGCGGATGTTCCGTTACGACAACATCCCCGAGCGCTCCCTGGTCGGCGCAGTGCAGCCACCGCCGCCGAACGATGAGCTGTCGCTCACCCGTCGCATGATGGAGATCAGCTGCCTCGAGCTGGGCTGCAACGAGGTCTACAACTACAGCTTCGTTCCCGACGCGATCCTCGAGGCGTGCGGTGCGCAGGGCCAGCAATACGTGCGGGTGAGCAACCCGGTCGCGCCCGAGGTGTCCCGCATGCGGCGACACGTCCTGCCCAGCCTTCTGTCCACGGTCGAGAACAACCTTCGCCAGAACGCGGACGTTCGGTTGGTCGAGACGGGCAAAGGGTACCACGCTGAGATGCGCGACGAGCACGGCCTGCCTCACGAGGTGCGCGAGCTCGCCATGGTGTTTGCCAGGCGCGCAAGCACAGGGCCGCACCCGTTCGGCGAGCTGCGCGAGCACGTGCAACACCTGCTGCGCCGGCTCGGCTACCCGGTAGTTATGGACCGGCTTTGGAGCGGCAGCGATCAGCCGTGGGTGCACCCTGCGCGCGCGGTGGCGATCGACCGCGACGGCTCGCCTGTGGGCTTCGTCGCGCACCTGAACCCGTGGACCTGCAAAGGGCTTAACCTGCCGCGCGAGGTCGCCATCGCGACGGTCGACGTCCGCGCGCTGCACGCGAACGGGCGGGCGGCGCCGGTCTACGAGCCGGTCCCCGTCTACCCCGGCCTGCCCGTCGACGTCGCTCTGTTAGTAGACGCCAACATCAAAGTCGGCGACGTCGCCGCGTTCCTGCGCACCACAGGGCGCAAGTTGATCCGGGCGGTCGACCTCTTCGAGGTTTATCGCGGCGAACGCGTGCCGCCTGGGAAGAAGTCGCTGAACTTCACGGTCACCCTCGGGGCCGCGGACCGCACGCTTTCGGACAAGGACGAGAGCAAGTTCCTCTCGAAGGTGCGCAAGAACGCGGAGCAGATCGGCGCTGAGCTGCGCGGCTAGCCGCCGATGACGTCCACGAGGTCGCGGATGAAGCGGCCCGTGAGCCCCCAGATCACGTCCTCGCCGAAGCGGAAGTGCGGGCTCAGGGGGTGTTCGCCGTCCTCTTGAGCATGGGGCGGCGGTAGGTCCCGCCACTGCGCCTGGTCCAAGAGAGCTGACAGTGGGACGAACAGCGCGCGGTCAACTTCACGCGGGGCGAGCCGCAGTGCGAACGGCGGAACCCGACCCACGACACAATGCACGAAGAACCGCGACGAGCTCACCCGCGGCGAGAGCTCGCCGAGCGGCGTGACCGATTCCGGCGGCATCCCCAA
>NYVR01000076.1 GCA_002684655.1 Planctomycetota bacterium
GAGGTGTGGGTGTGCGGCGGGCAGAGCAACATGGCGTGGACGGTGCGCAGCACGCGGGACGCCGACTTGGAGGTCGCGTGTGCGCACGACCCGCTGCTCCGTTTCGTGCGCATGCCGCTTGAGGCGCGCGGCGCGCCGCGGCGTGATTACGTGCGGCCTGAGCACGGCGGCGCCGGCAAGAGCTGGCGCGTGATCGAGCCGCGCTCGGTCGGCGACTGCACGGCCGTCGGCTATTACTTCGCGCAGCGGCTCCGGCGGCGTCTTGGGGTGCCGGTCGGCTTGGTCGACGTCTCTTGGGGCGGCACGCTCGCGCAGTTCTGGGTGTCCAAACCGAGGCTGCGCCAGATCGCGTCCGTCGCCCCGATGTTTGCGCAGTTCGAGGGGCAGCTTGCGAACTGGCTCGAAGCCGGCGGCGAGCAGGGCGCGCAGCAGCGCTACGAGGCGGCCCTGGCAGCGTGGCAGCAGGCGCGCGCGGCGGCGGCAGAGGCCGGCGACAAGGCGCCGAAGCAGCCGGGCCTTGGCCCCTATCAAGACCCTCGCACCAAGCGCCATCCGGGCGGCGGCTACGACGGCATGCTCGCGCCGCTGCGGGGTTTGACGGCGCGCGGCGCGCTCTACTTCCAAGGAGAGAACAACTCGTTCGGTGACATGTATCTGCCCTTCCCCGACACCTACCCGGCGGTCGTCGCTGAGTGGCGTGAGCTCTTCGGTCAGCCTGCGCTGCCGATCGGCCTGATCCAGATCGGCGGTTGGAGCACGCGTCGCTCCATGACCTATGACATGAACCACCACGCCAACGTGGTGCGGGAGGTCCAGTTCGACACATGGCAGCGCACGCCCAATACGGGCCTCATCGTCACCTTTGACCTCAACTCGAACAGCAGCATCCACCCGGGTCACAAGCGCCCGGTCGGTGAGCGTGCGGCTCGCTGGGCGCTCGCCGAGGTCTATCAGCAGCGTGGCCGTGACCAGCGACCGCTGCGTTGGCGTGGGCCGGTGTTCTCGACGGCGGACGTCGACGGCGGGCAGGTCAAGGTCCGCTTCCAGGAAGGAACCGCCGACGGACTTCGGCTCGACAAGAACCAGGCGTCGGGCTTCTACGTCGCGGGCGAGGACCAGGTCTTCCACGTCGCCGAGGCGCGCGTCGTCGAGAAGACCGCGGTCGAGGTCTGGTGCGACGCGGTCGCGGCGCCGGTCGCGGTCCGCTACGCCTGGAGCAACCTGCCGCTCGGCAGCCTGATGAACGGGCGCGAGCTGCCTGCGTATCCTTTCCGCAGCGACGACTGGCCGCTGCGGCCGCACCGCTCGGACAGCAGCTACGTGCGCCGCGCGGCCGGTAAGGGCGGACGCTGAGTCCGGCCGGTTCGTCCTCAGCGCGGCGGCGTGTCCCGATGAAGGTCGGCGAAGTCTAGGTAGTGCTCCCAGTCGGCGGGCGTCAGGTCGTGCTTGCCGGTGCGGACGTGGTAGCCGATTCGGCCGTGGGCCGGTTGGTCGAGCGCGGGCATCTCCTCGGCGGGGAGGCCGTCGCCGCAGACGAGCCGGTAGACCGCGTCGGCGCCGCGCGCGGACAGGAACTCGCCAAGCGGGTCGGCCCAGCTGTCGAACTGTGCGCTGGCCACGTAGACCGGCCGCGGGGCGCACAGCGCGAGCAGCAGGTGTTGGTCAACGGGCAGCGCGTCCTCGCGGCCGCCGTAGCTGCGGAACCTCTTGCAGAACCAGTGCGGGAAGTTCTTGTTGATGACGGCGACGGTCTCGCCTTGCTTGCGTCGCGAGTAGGCCGCGCCGCCACATCCCGAGTTGTTCGAGATGATCATCCAAAAGCGTTGGTCCTGCGCGCCCGCCCAGAGCGCGGTTTTGCCGAGCCGCGAGTGGCCGAGGACCGCGGCGCGGGTCGCGTCGAAGTCCGCGTCTGCTTCGAGCGAGTCGAGGATCCTCGACAGCCCCCAGGCCCAGGCGCCGATCGCGCCCCAGGATTCGTCTCGTCGTTCGCCGTCGCCGTCGAATGCGCCGTGGACGCCGTTGTCGAAGCCGTCGTCGAAGTCCGGGTCGAGGTCCCCGTAACAAGCGGTCACCAGCCCGTAGCCGCGACCGATGATCTGCTCGACTGGCCAGCGTCCTGCGACGCCGCCTCGGCCCGCCTCGGTCGCGCGGTTGGCGTCGACGCCCAGCGCCTTGTTGTTGCGGACCCAGCAGGTCGCGACGCGGACGCCAGGGTCTGGGCTAACGGTGTGGTTCCCCTGGAAGTTCAGGGCGACGAACACGGGCGCGGGCCCCTGGCGTGTCTTCGGGAGGTAGGCGAGCACCCGGACCGCGGCGTCACGGTCTGCGCCGTAGCGCAGGTCCCATTGCTTTCGCGTCGCGGCGCCGTCCAGCGCGTCCGCAGACGTGATGTGCTCGACGCGCGCGCGTTTGTCAGCCGGTGTGCGACCGTAGACTTCGGCGCGAAAGAGCTCGAGCACCTCAGGTCGACGCTGGTCGAACCATTGCGACGCGGACGTGACGGGCGCGCCGTCCTGCATCCGCAGCGGGTGCGGCTCGCAGGTCGGGGCCGCTTGGCCAGAGGTGGCGGCGCTGACGAGAAGCGTCAGGATCGTCGGGGTCGCGGTCTTCATAGGTGGGGCGCGAACGTATGCTCTACGCACGAATGCGTATCCCGGCGGCCGCTGCGGACTTCACCGCGTGCAAGTGCGCCGATTATCGGGTCGTAACTACGCACAACAGCGCAGGAAGAAAAGGTGCAGGGTCTCTCTATGTAACGATCTTGAAACTGAACGACTGGTTTCGCGTTCCCTATCATCACCAACGTCTCGTCGCCCGTCCTTGCCACCCATGCCTGCTTCTTCCGGATCCCTGTATCTCTCCGTCTCGAGTCAACTGTTGGCCGGCTCCTCACCTGAGCAGGTCCTTCGTTCGCTCGCGCAGCAGCTCGAGCAGTCGCGCCCGCAGGCCTGCGTCAGCATCTGGATCTGGAAGGACGGCGCCCTGGGAGAGCGCCTCGTGCACGGCGGCGCGGACGCTGCGGCCCTGTTCGTGGGGCTGCGGGCCTCTGGCTTGGACGACGTGGCCGGACCTGCAGCGATCGACGAAGCGCAGCCTGAGCGGGCGCTCTGTCTCGACGAGGTGGTCTCCGCGCCTTCCGCGCTGCTGGCCGGCGAGATCTCGAGGCTCGGCGTGCAGGCGGTCTACGCGGCGCCCATCTCGTTGAGCCAAGGCGCACGCGTCGGCGTCGTCTTGATCAGTGACGCGGGGTCGAAGCGGCCGGCAGCCGAAGCTAGCTGCGTCGCCGAGACCGGCGCGCGGCTGGCCAGCTTTGTGCTCCGCGCGGACGCGCCCGGGCGCGCGCTCAGCGGTGAGCGTCGCGAGGCCGAGTCGACGCGCAGCGAGCGGGTGCGCGCAGCGGATGAGCGGACGACGAAATCGGCGCAGATGAAGTCGGCGCAGATGAAGTTGGTGGCCGGGCGGTCCCAGCAGCTGCCCGCGCGCGTGCTCGTGGTGGAAGACGACCCTGCTGTCGGCGACGTCATGCGTCGCTCGTTGACCGTCGAAGGATACGAGGTCGAGCTGGTGCCCGATCCGTTCCGTGGCTTGGAGCTGATCCGCTCCTCGCCCGCTGACTACGAGCTGCTGCTCGTGGACTACACGATGCCTGGGATCGATGGCTTGGAGCTGGCCGCGCGCGTCAGGTCCGGTGGCGTCGAAGTGCCGATCGTGATGATCAGCGGACTGGGTGAGGACCGCCTGCGCGCGGCGTCCGGCGCCGAAGCCGTAGACGCATTCGTCTCAAAACCGTTCACGCCGCAGGGGCTCCGCGATGCCATCGGCGATGCGCGCTGCCGTCGGTCGGCCTCGTAGGAGAGAAGAGACGCCACGCGCCGCTTCTTCGTGTCATGCTGTATTCGTGAACGCCATCCGATACATCCGCGCGCTCGCGTGTTTGTCCGCTGTGCTGGTCGCGCTGTCGAGCGCGTCTTGCGGAAACAGCAGCGGTTCTGCGACCTTCGCTGGATTGAGCCCCGAGCTGCCGGCGCAGCTGCCGCTGGGTTCGGGCGGCGTAGCGATCGACATGTCCGGTATGTGGTCGATCGAGGACGCGGTGATTATCGAGTCCAACAGCGTCGCGCCGACGCCGCCTTTGAACGGGACGCTCTTTGAGATGGAGCCGACGCGGATCGCTGCCATCGGGGGGCTCAGCGTCGCGCCCTCAGATCTTGCGATCCTCGTCGGCGTGCCGTTAGTCAGCTACGTCAACGTGGTGGACTCGTCGACGGTGTTCTATGGGATCATCGTCGATCAACGCGCGAGCGGTGGTCTGCGCGTTGAGACGGCGTTGGCTGGCGGCTCGGTTGGGCCCGACACCATCTCGATAGAGGCCTATAACAGCACCCAAGCGCCGAACGAGGTCGTGCCTACGTTTACTCGCGCTCGCTATCGACTCGCTCGCGTCGCTGGGACGACGCCTCTGCTGCACAGACCAGAAGAGCTAGACTTCGTGGACTTCGTAAGTGTGGCGTTTGGCGACAACTGACCCTGCCTTCTCGATCTTCGGAGCAAGCCCGGCGGGAATTTTTTTGCGCGCATAATTTTTGTTGGCGAAGCATCCCGTTGGGTGAGCGTGAATCCACGCAGGCGCGGGCTACGATTCTCTGACGCGCAATGGAAGTAATCACCCCCGTAGCCTGCTCTCTGGAGCAGGTAGAAGCTCTCCTGCAAAAGCCGCTGCTCGATCTCGTCTTTGAGGCGGCTGTGGTCCACCGTGAGCACCACGACCCCCGGCGTGTGCAGTGTTCGCAGCTGCTGTCGATCAAGACCGGCGGCTGCCCGGAGAACTGCGGCTACTGCTCTCAGAGCGCTCACCACAAGACCCCGGTCGATCGAGAGCCGCTGATGGACGTCGACCAGGTCCTCGCCGCGGCCAAGGCCGCATGCATGAACGGCGCAGAGCGCTTCTGTATGGGTGCAGCGTGGCGTTCGGTCCGCAAAGGCGAGCAGTTTGACCGCGTGCTGAAGATGATCCGCGGCGTCAAGGATCTCGGCATGGAGGCGTGCGTCACGTTGGGGATGCTCGACGAAGAGCAGGCGCATCAGCTGCGCGAGGCAGGGCTCGACTACTACAACCACAACCTCGACACGGGACGGTCGCACTACGACAAAGTGGTGACGACGCGTACCTACGATGACCGGCTCGAGACGATCGATAACGTGCGCAAGGCGGGGATCAACGTCTGCTGCGGCGGGATCCTGGGGCTCGGCGAGAAGCGCCGCGGCCGCGCCGAGCTCCTGCAGGAGCTCGCGAACCTAGACCCGCAACCAGAGTCCGTCCCGATTAACACGCTGGTTCAGGTCGAGGGCACGCCGATGGACGGGGCCGAGCAGCTCGACTGGACTGAGTTGGTGAGGACCGTCGCTGCCGCGCGGATCCTGATGCCGCTGACTGCTGTGCGGCTGTCGGCGGGCCGGACCGATCTTGACGAAGCCACGCAGGCGATGTGCTTCCTCGCTGGCGCGAACTCGATGTTCGTCGGCGACGAACTGCTCACGACTCCAAACCCGGCGCCTTCGACCGACGCGGCGCTGCTTCAAAAGCTCTCGATGAACGCGACGCCCAAGTGCGGGGGCGCGTAGGGCGCTTGATCGGTGACTGACCCTCGGCTCGATCACGAGCTGGAGCGATCGCTAGAGGCGCGCGCGCGGCGCGGGCTTAGGCGTGAGACGAAGCTCGACGGAGTCGTCCCTGGCGTCGACTTCGGCAGCAACGATTACCTCGGGCTCTCTCGAGACGGCGCGATCGCGTCCGCGCTCACCGCAGCCGCTGCGCATGGCGTCGGCGGTCGGTCGGCCCGCTTACTCGCGGGTGGATCGATCCTCCACGAAGAGTCCGAGCGCGCCTTCGCGCAGTGGCTCGGGTCAGAAGCTGCGCTGCTGTTCCCGTCCGGTTACCAAGCGAACATCGGGCTCGTCGGAGCCCTGGCCGGGCGCGGCGACGTGATTCTGTCGGACCGTGACAACCACGCCTCGTTGATCGACGGCGCGAGGCTGTCGCGCGCGCGCGTAATCATTCACGACCACTGCGACCTCGGCGACCTGGAGCGCGCCCTCAAGTCGGCCGCGGGCGCCCGTCGTAAGTTGGTGCTGACCGAGGGCGTCTTCAGCATGCGCGGAGACCTCGCCCCGCTCGCGGAGATCGACCGGCTCTGTCGTCGTTATGACGCGTGGCTGGTCGTGGACGAGGCGCACGCTGCAGGTCTGCTCGGCCCAGGCGGCGCCGGCGCGTGGGCCGCTGCAGGCATCGAAGGTGAGCACCGGCTGTGCGCCCGGCTGGTGACGTGCGGGAAGTCGCTGGGTGTCGCCGGCGCGTTCGTCGCGGGCAGCGACGTCCTACGTCGGCACCTCATCCACGCGGCGCGGTCGTTCCTGTTCACGACGGCCCCGCCGCCGCCTATCGCCGGCGCGCTGCTGGCTGCGGTCGAGCGGTGCCAAGCCGCTGACGATTTGCGGGCCGCGGCGCTGGGTAACGCGCGCCTGCTCGCCTCGTCGCTGGGTCTCCCCGAGCCCGCCGCGGCGATCGTGCCGTTTCCGGTGGGCGACAGCAGCGAAGCTGTAAGGCTCGCGAGCACGCTGCGCGATGCAGGCTTCTACGCGCCGGCCGTGCGACCGCCGACAGTGCCCGTCGAGTCAGCGGGTCTGCGGCTCGTCTGTCGCGCGGACCAGACTTCAGCGCAGGTCGAGCAGCTGTCGGCCTTGTTGCGCGAGGCGCGATCGTCCGCGGTCCCTGCGCCCGCTCGTGCTCCTGCACAAGCCGAGGTCATGTGCGTCGCAGGCACCGACACGGACGTCGGCAAGACCGTGGTCAGCGCGCTGCTGATGCGCGCGGCGCAGCGCCTCGGGCACGCTCGATACTGGAAGCCGATCCAGACTGGTGACGATGATGACACGGCGACGGTCCAGGCTCTCAGCGGCGCGCCGGCGGACTCGCTGCTCTCGAACCACGCGTGGTTTCCGCTGCCGGCATCGCCCCACGAGGCCGCTGCGGCCGTCGGGCAACGCGTCGACCTCGGCGCGTTGGAGCGCGATTACAAGCGCCACCGCGCCGCCGCCGCCGACCTTCTGGTGGTCGAGTTCGCTGGCGGCCTCCACGTGCCGATTGACCTCGACCCTGCAGTCCTGCAGCTCGACTGGCTCACGCGCATGGACGCAGAGGTCGTGCTGGTGGCGCGCTCTGGCCTGGGGACGCTCAACCACACCCTGCTGTCCGTCGAGTCGCTGCGCGCGCGCGGTCTCAGCGTTCGCGCGCTGTTCCTGGTCGGCCCTCCGCATGCGAGCAACTTCCGGACGTTGCAGGCGCTGACAGGGGTCGCGCGCTGTTACGAGGTGCCGACCTTCAAGGACCTCTCGCCTGCCGCCCTCGACGATTGGCTCGACCGATATGACCTCGCGGATCTCCTGCATGTCTGACCTACCCAAGCGCGACACGCGCGTAACGTGGCACCCGTACACGCAGCACGGCGTCGAGGCGTCGCCGCTCCCAGTCGTTGGCGCGCGCGGCGCGTGGCTGGAGCTCGCGGACGGGCGCAAGCTGCTCGACGCGATCTCGTCTTGGTGGGCGACGCTGCACGGGCACTCCGAGCCGACGCTCGTCGAGGCCATGCACGAGCAGGCCGCGCGCCTCGATCACGTGCTCTTCGCGGGTGCGACGCATGAGCCCGCCGTGCAGCTCGCCGAGGGGCTGCTCGAAGTCGTCCCCAAAGGGCTGTCGCGGGTGTTCTACTCCGACGACGGTTCCACGGCTGTCGAGGCTGGGATGAAGATGGTGCTGCAGTCCTGGGTGCACCGTCGCGAACCTGAACGGCGCGTCTTCGTCGCGCTGGAGGGGGCGTATCACGGCGACACCTTCGGCGCGATGGCCGCTGGTGATCCGGACCCTTTCTTCACCGCCTTCGCGCCGCTGATGTTCGAGGTTCGCAGGGTGCCTGCCGACGCTGGCGCGCTCGCGGACGCGCTCGACGAACTCGGCGGCCGCGCGGCGGGCTTCCTGCTCGAGCCTTTGCTGCAAGGCGCGGCCGGAATGAAGGTCATGTCCGAGGACTTCGTCCGCGATGCGCGCGCCCTGTGTACGGATCACGGCGTGCCGATGATCGCTGACGAGGTTATGACTGGCTTTGGCCGCACCGGCGCGTTGTTCGCCTGTGGTCGCGCTGGCATCACCCCGGACGTGCTCTGCCTCGCCAAGGGCCTCAGCGGCGGCATGCTGCCGCTCGCAGCGACCGTCGCGACCGAGGAGTTGTTTGAGTGCTTCTTGCACCACGAACGCTCCAGGTTTTTCCCGCACGGTCACACCTTCACCGCGAACCCGGTCGCGTGCGCGGTGGGCGTAGCGTCTTTGGAGCTGACGCTGCAGCGGGACGTCCCCGCGCGGCTCGAGATGATCGGCGCGCGCATTTACGACGAGTTACGTCCGCTAGAGGCGGACCCTCGCGTCCGCGATGTCCGACACCTAGGAGGCATGGCAGCGCTGGACCTCGTCGTGCCCGACGGCGACGCCGGCTATCTCTCTAGCCGCGCCCCGGAGATCCGCCGCGCGGCGGTCGAGAAGGGCGTGCTGCTGCGTCCGCTCGGGGACGTGCTGTACGCCCTGCCGCCCGCGTGCACCTCAGACGACGAGGCCGGTCGAATCGGGCAGACGATGTGCGCGCTCGTTGACGAGCTCTGCTAACGAGGCGCTGCGGGCAGGCACACCGTGGAGGTGACGCTCGCTGCAGGTCATGATGGGTCACGGTGAGCATGCGCCTAACGGACCTCTTCCTCGATGCTGTGACGCGGCACTTTGAGCGCGTCGCGGTCGAGGTGCCGCCGGGTGAGGGGCGTCCAGAGCTGCAGCAGGTCTCTTACGGCGAGTTGGCGAGCATGGCAGATCGCGTCCGCAGCGAGTGCGCTGCCTACGTGACGTCTGAGGTGCTGGTCGTGGTGATGTTGCCACGCGAGACAGCCTGGCTGTATGCCGCGCAGATCGGCGTGATGTGGGCGGGCGCAGGCTATGTCTGCCTTGACGAGAGCTTCCCTGACGCGCACATCCTGCACGTTGTAGAGGACGCGTCAGCGGTCTGCGTCGTGACGGACCGGTCTCGTCGCTGTCGATTCGAAGGTGTCAATGTACCGATCGTCACGGTCGGCGACGACGGCCCACTCCCGTCCACGAGACCCGGTTCGTATACGCCTCCTCCTGAGTGGTGCACAGAGCGGAGCCTCGCCTACGCCATTTACACGTCGGGGACGACGGGGAAGCCCAAGGCCGTGTTGGTCGAGCACCGCGGCGTTGTCAACCTGATCACGTCCGGCGTCGCGCGCTTCTCGGTCGGTGTCGAGGACCGGATGTCGCAGAACAGCTCGCCTGCATACGACTCGTCTCTGGAGGAGATCTGGTTAGCGCTGGCTGCGGGGGCGACCTTGGTGGTGATGGATGACGCCACGGTCCGCTCTGGACCAGACCTAGTCGCGTGGTTGCGTCGTGAGCGAGTGACGATCCTCTGCCCTCCGCCGACGCTGTTGCGAACCATGGGGTGCACATCACCCGCCGACGCCTTGCCAGAGCTCAGGATGTGCTACGTCGGCGGGGAAGCGCTGTCCGACGACCTCGCCGAGGTCTGGGGTGGTGCGCTCAGACTAGAGAACGGCTACGGACCGACGGAGTGCACGGTGACGGTCGTACGCGGGCAGGTGCACCCAAATGAACCGGTGACCATTGGATCGCCGGTGCCTCCTCACGTCGCGCACGTCCTCGACGAGTCCTTGCAGCCCGTCGCGCCCGGTGAGGCGGGTGAGTTGTGCATCGCTGGGCCGGGTTTGGCGCGCGGATATCTCGGCAAACCTGACCTGACCGCGGAGCGCTTCCCCACCTTGCCAGGAATGGGGCGCGTGTATCGAACGGGCGACCTCGTCTCGGTCGATGCGCGTGGTCTGCTGCACTACCACGGCCGTATCGATGCGCAGGTGAAGGTGCGTGGCTACCGGATCGAGCTAGAGGCGATCGAGTCGGTGCTCGCGCGTTGTCCTGCGGTGCGCGAGGTCGCGGTCGTCGCGCAGGGTGAAGAGCCGGCCCGGTTCTTAGTCGCGCACGTAGCGCTGATCGACCCGTCGGCTCCACCGGATATCGCGGCGCTGCAGTCAGCCGTCGCGCATGAGCTGCCCAAGTACATGGTGCCGGCGCGGTTCGCGTGGATCGATCACTTGCCGCGCGCGGTCAGCGGCAAGGTGGCCCGTAAAATGCTCCCGGCCGTCGAGGTGGAGGATGTCGCTGAGACATACGCAGACGACGGGTCGACCCTGTCGATCGTGCGCCGCGCGTTCGGGGAGGTCCTGGGCCTGCCGAGCAGTCAGCTCGCAGACGACGACGACTTTTTCGCCGTGGGCGGGAACTCCCTCCGCGCCGCAATGGTGGTGTCGAAGCTTCGTGGCCACCCCGAGCTTGAAAGCGTCGCTGTCCGCGACGTCTACCGCAGCCCAACGGTGAGCGGTCTGCTGAAGACCGCTGGCGCTCGCGCCGAGCTTGTTGGCCAGCGCGAGGTCGACGCGGCGGAGCACGGCTCCTCTAAGGGCAACCTAGTGTGGTTCACGTCGGTTCAGGTCGCCTACTTGTCCGTCGGGTTCGCGCTCGGCGCCGTCGTGGTCTGGGCGATGGTTGAGTATGTCCTGTACTGGTTCCTGACGTTCTCGCTGTCGACGCTGCTGTTCCTGCTGCCGTGGTTGATGACGGCGCTCTACGTTGCGTGGACGATCGTCACCACGACGACGGCGGTGTGTTTGAAGCGCGTCCTCATCGGCCGCTACTCGCCGGGCCGCACGCCGGCGTGGGGGCGAACCCGGCTCCGTCACTGGTTGGCGATCCGCGCGGCGCGGCTGATCCCCTGGGATCTCGTCGAGGGGACCGAGCTCCAGGCGGTCATGCTGCGATTGCTCGGCGCCAAGGTTGGCAAGCGGGTGCACTTTCACCGGGGCGCAGCGTTGCACGTCGCTGGCTGGGACCTGCTGGAGATCGGCGACGACGTGACCCTCGGGCGAGACGTCGAGCTGGGGCTTTGCGAATTAGATGACGGTGACTTCGTCGTGGGCTCCGTCCGCATTGGTCACGGCGCGACGCTGGAGACGCGGTCCAGCGTTGGCCCCGACACTGTCATCGGAGACGGCGCGGTGCTGCGCCCGCTCAGTTTTGTTCCTGCTGGCGCGCGCGTCGCGCCAGGCGACGTCGTCGACGGCGTACCGGCGACGCCGACGGAGCCGCGCCCGTCGCCAGCGCCGTCGGCTCGGGCCCCTGGTCCGTCGCGCGCTTATCCATGGATCGTGATCACGTACCGGCTGTGCGCCGGCCCGCTCATGTGGATGCCCTGGGCGCTCTTGCTCTGGGTGCTCGCCGCGTGGGCTGGGATCGACAGCGACGTGATCCGCAACTGGCTCTTGGTGGACGGGCCGTCGTCCAGGCCCGTATTCTTCCTCGGGCTCGTTGGGCTGGCGGTAGCGGGTGTGCTGGCTACGCAGCTGCAGACAGCGCTGATGTTGCGCGCCCTGCCTAAAACACGCGCCGGGTCGTTTGGACGATGGACGCTCCGTTATTGGTGGGCCAGCGTTCGGATGAGCTGGCTGGAAGGCGCCGGCTCTTGGCTCTCTGGGACGTGGTTCTGGCCGCGGTGGCTGCGCCTCGCCGGCATGCGCGTCGCCGATGACGTCGAGGTCAGTTCGATCCACGACGTCCTCCCTGAGCGGACGTCGCTCGGAGGGCGTTCGTTTCTGGCCGACGGTATCTACCTGGGCGTCCCGCACGTGCACCGAGGCTGGGTCACGGTCGGAGACACTGCTCTCGGCGACGGGACGTTCTTGGGCAATCACGTGGTGATCGAGCAAGGGCAGCAACTCCCCGATGACTTGCTCCTCGGCGTCAGCACGGTCTCTGACGATCAGACGATGACGGCGGGCTCATCCTGGTTCGGCCTGCCGGCGTTTCGGTTGCCACAGCGCGAGATCGTCAAAGTCGATGAACGGCTGACCTACAAGCCAGGCGCGCTCCGCTTCGCCAACCGAATCTTTTGGGAGTCGTCTCGTTTCCTGTTGCCGATCTTGCCTGCTGCCATGGCGCTGTGGTGGTTTGATGCGTTCGTCGCCTACGGCTTCCTCGGGTCGGTCTGCGCGACCGCTGTGATCACCGTTTCGTTGCCGTTGATCGTCTTGCTCGCCAAGTGGGCGCTCCTAGGTCGCGTGCGGCCGGGCCAGCACGGCCTTTGGTCTAGCTGGGCGAGTCGGTGGGACTTCCACTACGTAATGTGGCAGTTCTACGGCGGCGGGCTCTTGAGCGCGCTGGAGGGGACCTTGATCCTGCCTTGGTATCTACGAGCGATGGGTATGCGGATCGGCAAGCGGTGCGTGCTCGGCGACGGATTCGCGCAGGTCGTTGACCCGGATATGATCACGATCGAAGACGGCGCGACGGTGCACGCGCTATTTCAGGCGCACAGCTTCGAAGATCGGGTCCTCAAGATCGATTATGTCCGTCTGCGTGCGCGCTGCACGGTAGGTCGCGGCGCGGTCGTGCTCTACGGGGCTGACGTAGGTGAAGATTCGCACGTGATGCCCAACAGCGTGATCATGAAGCGGGAGCGCCTGCTGCCGCGGAGGCGATACGCAGGCGCGCCGACCGATTTGGTCTCGTAGTTCGAGCGGCGAGGCTGAGCTTGGAAGCGCCGTCGCGCCGAGCGCGCCCGCTCAACTGCAGCGCCGGTTGGGGACCAGCCGCGCCACGAAGATTCCCAGCAGCGCCCCTCCGGGGAGCGCGAGGGGAACCCCGAAGCGGCTCTGGAGCAGCCATCCTACGGTCGTCATTAGGGCCGCGACCGCGACCCGCCTTGGGGAGTTGAGCGCTCAGAGCATGTCGTTTTGCCGGTGTATTGTCCGCGGCCGCGATTTGTTGCAGGGGGTTCGACGCATCCCGGCGCCTGCCTGGACGAATCGCTTCGGCGTGGTCGTTCGCAGCAAGATATGCGCCCGATGCGGTCGTTCCTTTGACTGGCGCAAGAAGTGGGAGGCGTGCTGGGACGAGGTGCGCTTCTGTAGCCAAAAGTGCCGCCGCAGCAGGCCTTCGGAGCTCGACGCCCGTCTAGAGCATGCCATCAGCACGCTGCTCGAGCGTCGCGCCGCCGGCGGCACGATCTGTCCGTCTGAGGCGGCGCGCGCCGTCGCAGACGATTGGCGTCCGTTGCTCGAGCGAACGCGTATGGCGGCCCGTCGGCTCGCGGCCCAAGGCGAGGTAGAGATCACGCAGGGCGGCCGTGTCGTTGACCCGGACACCGCGCGGGGCGCGGTCCGGATCCGACGCCGTCGATGAATATGCGGCCGCTCAGGTCGCCCAGTGGAACGTGATCGGCGCGTCGATGTCCGGGTGCAAGCTCTTGTGCACCGGGCACGTGTGCGCGGCGCGCTCGAGGATCAGCTTCTCTTTGTCGCTGTAGGTGCCTTCGACCGTTACGTCGACGGGCAAGCGTCCGATGCGTCGAGGCTCCGCGTTCATGTGCTTTCCGGCCGTCGCGCGGACCCCCTTCAGGTCGATTCCGCGCCGCTTCGCGACGATGCCGAGCGTCGTCAGGATGCACGTCGCCACCGCAGTCGCGACGAGATCGGTGGGCGAGAAGTAGCGGCCCATGCCCATGTTGTCCTTGGGTGCGTCCGTTTGAATCGTGTGCTGGGACGGTTCGTGCACCGCGGTGCAGCAGAGATCGCCTTCATAGGTGGCTTGGATCGTGACCATGCCAGCAGCGTAGCGGCCTCAGGGCTTCTTGGTCAGCAGTTCGTAGGCGCGTTGGATCGCGCGGAAGCGCTCGGTGGCCTCGCGTTGCGCGGCGTCGCCGAGGTTCGGCTGGGCGTCTGGGTGAAACTTCCGGACCAGTTCGCGGTGTCGCCGTCGGATCTGCGAGGCCGTCGCCTGCGCCGGCAAGCCGAGGACGGCGAGGGCGTCGACGCGGGCGTTGGCCGGGCGAGCGTCCTCGCGTTCACCGCGGCCGTGTCGCTGTCCGGAAAGAAACTGCGCGCGCGCGAGATGAAAGAGCATGCGCGCCCTGGGTTGCGGGATGCCGAGCCCTTTCGCCACGTCGTGCAGGGCCGCGTGTTCGTCGGGGCGGAATTTCCCGTCGATGAACGTGACCATCGCGCACCAGCAGAACAAGGTGTCGAGCTCCGGTTCGTCCAGGCTGACGGCGATACGCGCTGCGAGCCCGACGCGGTCGTCGACCATGAGCGGCTGCCTCTCCCACGCCCTGATCTCGTGGTCGCTGACCGGGAATCGCGGCAGCAAGAACGTGCGCACGAGGTCCCGCTCACCCTGGCTGATCGGTCCATCGGACTGCGCGACGGCGAACAACAGATAGTAGATGCGGCGCGGCAGCGACGCGCGTTGCCACGCTTGACGGGCAGCATCGCCCCACTCTTTGCGGGTCCGGTCGCGGTAGCTGAAGAGGCGCGTGATGGGGCCGATCGCCGTGAGCGCGATGTAGAACCCGACGAAGCCCAGCGCCATGGTCGCGAGGCCGAGCGGGTCCTTCAGCGGCACTATGCGGGGCACGACCCGGAGACCTGCGGCCGCGAGAATGATGACGCCGAGCGTGAATCGGCCGAGCCAGAACTGCAGAGAAGAACGATCAGCCATTGCCGACGGGTTCGAACGCTACGCAATCGTCGGCGCCGGCGCGATCCCCGGTCGCTGAGTCACGCACGTTGCGCGAAGAAGACGCTGCCGACCACCAAGGCGATGCCGGCGAGGCTCCACGTCCCGGGTATCTGCCCGAACAACAGCGCGCCGAAGGCCATCGCGAACGCGATCTGTAAGTAGCCGACGGAGATCGCCTTGCCTGCGCGCTCTCGCGCGAGCCCCTTGGTGAGGGCCAACTGTGCCACCTGCGTCGCTGCGCCCACGCCCAGCAGCAGCAGCCAGCCCTGCAGATCGGGCGGGACCCATTCGGCGATCGCGAATGGCAGGCTGACAGGCACCGAGATCGCCGGGAAGTAGAAGACGACCAGGATCGGCGGCTCGGTCTCGCCGAGCTTTCGGACAGAGACATAGGCGAACGACGCGAGCAGCGCGCCTGCGACGCCGACGGCGACGTAGGTCCAGGAGATGCCCGTCGCCGCGGCGTCGCCGCCGAATAAGGCCGCTGGCTGCGCGATCAGGATCACCCCTGCGAACGCGAGCGCCATGCCCAGCAGCACGCGGCGCTCGAGACGTTCGCCCAGCCACAGCGAGGCGACGACCGCAGTCAGGACAGGGCTGATGTGGTGGATGACGGTTGCTTCGGCGAGCGGCAGGTGAATGACGGCCGCGTAGAAGCAGATGAATCCGCCAGAGCCGAAGACGCCGCGGAGGACGAGCAGGCGGTTATTCTCGCCCCAGGGCGGCTGCTTGGCGCGGACGAGGCCGACGGTGCTCAACGCCAGCGTGACGACGGCGCGCGCCAGTACGATCTGCATGGTAGGCAGGCCGCGTTCGGCCGCGAGCTTGACCAGCAGGGCCATCACCGCGAACCAGAACGCAGCTTGGACCATGTAGCCGATCCCTCCGCTACGGTGTTCTGCAGGCGAACGCCCGGGGTTGTTCAACGTAGCTTGGCTGGATCGAAGCCGAGGGTGTTCGCCAGCGCGGCGATGCGCGCGGCGGTTAGTTCGTCTGCGTCGCTTGGGGCGCAGAGCACTACGTCGCCGCCTTCAGGGAGCAGCCTGCGGACGGCTGCCGCGGCGGCGCGCGCTACCGCGGCGGGTGGGCAGCCGATGCGGCAGGTGTCGTGATCCTCTCGGAGCAAGGGGTCAAGGACGATCACGGCGGCGGGGCCGTCGGGCGCGTCGCGGACGGCCCGCTGTGCCGCGGCGGTCTCTCGTGGATCGCTGGTGGTCAGGAGGAGCGCGCCGGCGCCGCGTTCGACGGCTGCCGTTGCTGATGCCGGCTCGAAGAGCTCAAGCGTCGGTCGGCGGCTAGCTGCCGCGCGCACGTCCTCGACAGCGCCCTGCTGCGCGTCTGTTGGCTGCGCCGACGCGAGCAAGGCCACTTTACGGACAGTCGTGGCCGCGGTGGGGCGTGGGCCGGCGCTGGTGGGTTGGCTGCGCAGCAGCGCGAAGATGGCGTCGGCTGGTCCCGCGGTCGTCGCGCCGCCGGCCGCGCGGTTGGCCTTCGTCCAAGTGCGCGCGCCGAGTTCGTAGCGGGCGTTGGTCGGCTGGGTGCCTTGGCACGCGAGCAGCGCTAGATCGACACCGGCGCTAGCTCCCGTTGGCGCCTCGACGCAGACGTCGGGCATCGGACCGTCACCAGGGCGCGCGCCGACGACGATCAAAAACGGGCTTTGATCGCGGCCTGCGGCGGCGACGGCGCCGAGCGTGGGCGCGATGCCGCAGTCGACGGCGATCACGAGCGTCGCCTCGGGGTGCTCGCGCAGCGTCGCGCCGAGATCCGTTGGTGCGCACGCGGCTACGGCGCGGAGACCGCCTTCATCACCAGCTGCGCGTTTCGGCTGCCCGCAGCCTGTCCACGCGCAGGCGAGCAGCAGCAGAAGACCTCGCGAGCGCATCATCGCAGATGATCATGGCGCGCAGTTTGGCCGCTGCAACGATGCAGGTGCAGCTCAGCGGATCGGCGTCGCGAAGAACGTGACGACCGCGGCAGCGACGTGCGCGGGCTGTAGGCGGCTGGGGCGAAGTTCACGCGTCGTCTGGCCACCCGCTGGTTCGCACCAGGGGCCGAAATACAGCTGAGGTGTGGGCGTATCGGGAGGGTCTGCGTGCCAGCTCGCGCCGTCGTGCTCGGGCTCACGTCGCCGCAGCGCGTCTCGGAGCGGGCGCAGGTCTCTGCGTTGCGGCGGGCGGGTCGTTAAGAGCTCACACCAACTCTCTATGCGGTCGTGGTAGCAGTAGAGAAAGCCGGCCGCGCTGTCGTGGACGTGTAGGACACGGAACGCGCCTGCTAAGGTGTCGAGAGTTATGCGGTGTAGAGGTGTGGTTGTCGTGACCGTGCTCAGGCCGACGTCGCATCGGATGTCACGTTGGATGGCGCCGCGTAGGGCGCTGTCGATCTCTTGCTGCACCGTGGACATCTCTGCTTCGTAGAGGTCTCGGTAGCCGCCGGTGTTTTCGATCACAGACTCAGCGTTCTCCAGCAGCCACTGGTAACGCGCGAGCGTCAGCTGCTGCTCGTTGGTGACGCTGCGGAACGCGCCCGCGACCGGGGATCCTGGCCGTGCAAGGTGCTGGACGATGCGATCGATGGCGAAGCCGCGCCAGGTGTGCCAGACGCCGAAGCAGCCAACGCCGGCGGCCGAGAGCAGGATGTCTTCGTAACGGCAGGCGACATCGGGCCGCAACACGGCCAGCAAGGCCGCGAAGCCGTCGGTTGTGTAGTGCCCGTCGACGACATGGTCGGTGTTCGCCAAGAACGCTCGCTGCTCGTCCGGGCAGGCGCGCGCGAAGCGCAGCGCGATCGCGGCGCTGAGGTCGGCTCGCCATGCCAGGGGCGTGCGGTTGCCGGGCCGCTGCGACAGATTCGGTCCGGCGGCTGCCACGCCGTCAACCGAGAGCGGAGAGGTTTGAGATCCGGTTGAACCGGGCTCCACCAGGGCGAGTTTCGATGCCGGGCTTCCCTGGGGCGTCGAAGAGATCATGGGCCGCCGGCATGGACCGAGGAAAATCCGCGTCCAATCTCGGATCGCGACGAAGAGACATCTGATCGCACGGCCCGCAAGGGCACACACGAGCGGTCCCTTCGAAACGAGAGAGCGAAGAGTGGCTTCGGCCGGCGGGGGTGTGAGCCCGCCGGCCGATTTTTTTAGCCCCGCCGTGTCGTTTAAGCCAGCCGCCAACGCCTGAATTGCGCCAGAGAATGGCTTGCAAACCGCCCTGGGACAGGTAGCTTCCCCGGCCCCCAACGGCGTGGGGACGTAGCTCAATTGGTAGAGTCCCGGACTGTCTATCCGGTGGTTGCGGGTTCGATCCCCGTCGTCCTCGCCAACAAAGCCCTCTGGAGCGCTGCTCCGGAGGGCTTTTTCTTTTCGAGCCGAGCGCGCGCGTGTGGCCCGCGGGATGATTTGTCATCGCCCCAGAAAGGGATCCGCCCGAGGCGAAATTTGTCATCTCGCCGCAGCAGCAGGAGGCCTGCCCGGTCCGCAAGCAGGCGGGGCATTTTGGCTGTCATAAACGCGATGGTCTTGCCGTCGGGCGACCGCGGCCAGTCGTGACCGCGCGTCGCAGCGCGCGCGATCCGGTGTGGCGCCCAGGCAGAGGGCCTCACCGCCGGGGTCTTACGAAGTCTGCGGCGCCGAGTCCCTGCTGCAGCCGCAGGCGCCATCGCGGGCGCTCTGACGAGCCGCGCGGCTCGTCGGGACGCTCCCGGAACGACATCTGAGGTAAAGGCAGGCGCGGATCTGACCGATCTCCGCTGTGGGCTGGGAGATCCGTCCCAGCAAGAAGGACACCTGCGATGCCGCTAAAGATCGACGATTTGTTGCGCGCCATGGTCCACAGCGGGGCCTCGGACATGCACCTGAAAGCCGGCAGCGCGCCGGGCTTCCGCGTTGACGGCGAGATGCACCCGCAAGCGGCTTTCGGGACGTTGGCGCCCGCTGCTACCGCGGAACTAGCGCGCCAGATCATGTCCGATGAGCAGTGGGAGCGGTTCCTCGACGACAAGGACATCGACTTTTCGTACGCCGTGCCCGATTGCGCCCGCTTTCGGGTCAACGCGCTCCACCAGCGCAACTCGGTCGCCGTCGTGGTCAGGCAGATCCCCGACCAGATCCCGGACCACAAGCAGCTGCAGCTGCCGCAGATCACGCTCGATCTCGCGTCCAAGCCGCGCGGCTTGGTGCTGGTGACCGGTCCGACGGGGTCAGGTAAGTCGACCACGCTCGCGGCGATGATCGACTACATCAACCAGACCGAGTCCGGCCACATCCTGACGATGGAGGACCCGCTCGAGTTCGTGCATAAGGACAAGCGGTGCTTCGTCACGCAGCGGCAGATCGGCCAGGACTGCGCTTCGTTCCGCGAGGGCCTCCGCCGCGCGCTGCGTCAGGATCCGGACGTCATCTTGATCGGTGAGATGCGCGACCTGGAGACGATCTCGATGGCCATCTCGGCGGCAGAGACCGGACACTTGGTGTTCGGGACGCTGCACACGACCAGCGCGATCTCGACCGTCGATCGCATCATTGACGTCTTCCCGACCGACGCGCAGCAACAGGTCCGCGTCCAGATGGCGTCTACGCTGCAGGGCGTGATCTCGCAGACGCTGGTTCCCAAGGTCGGCGGCGGCCGCGTCGCGGCCCGCGAGGTCCTCGTCGGCACGGACGCCGTTCGTTCGCTGATCCGAGAGGGCAAGTCTGCGCAGCTGCTAAACCTGATGCAGACGGGCAAGCAGTACGGGATGACCACGCTGGAAGACGAGCTGCTCACAGCATGTAGCCAGGGTTTGATCGCGCCGGATGACGCCGTAGCCAAGGCCAACCGCCCAGATGACGTTCGCCGACGACTCGGGGCTGCGCCTCAAGCTCAGCGTGAGCCCGCCGCTAGCGCGCCGCGGGCCGGCGCCGGGCGGGCCGCAGATTCCGGGGTAGCGTCAACGGGTGCGCCGCGTCCGCGTCTCAGCGGGGTGGTCGGCGGGGCCCGTCCGTCGGGCATCGGCGCGCGCGGGCCGCGCGGGCGCTGACCGCTGCGCCTCAGGCGGGGTCTCTCAGCGGTGGGAACGCGTGCTGCCCTTCGACGAGCGGCAGCGGCTTGTCCCAGGTGACGTCGCTGAGACGTAGCTCCCGATAGAGGTGCGGGAACAAGTCGCCGCCGCGCGAAGGTTCCCAGCGCAGCGCGGCGCCGAGTTGGGTGGCCTGCAGGGCGAGCAGGTGCAGATCCTGGACCCCTTCGAAGTGCTTCTGCGCGGTCTCAACGACCTGCGCTGCGGTAGACAGATGGACGAAGCCGTCGGCGACGTCGACAGGCGCTCCGGCGATGGCGTGGTCACGCTGTAGCGCAACCCACTCTGCGGACCGCAGGATCTTGTAGACGAGCATGAGGGCCGATGATCGCACCTCTGCGCCCGCGATCCACGGTCGCATCGTGTGCTGCCCCAAGCGCGACGTGGTCGGTGCAAAAATCCGCATCCGGCGGGGGCCGGGATTCGTAGCCTGTCTCGCCCGATGTCCGTGCTCCTCGTCCGTTTGCTGCTGCTCGCCTTGGCCGCCGGCGTCGCGACGACGCAGCAAGAGCGGACGCGGCGCACGTGCCGCGTCGGGCGCGTCGAGGTCCAGCATGCGCCAGCGATCGACGCGCGGCTCGACGAGCCTTGCTGGCAAGACGCCCCCGAGCTGGGAGAACTGGTCATGGTCGAGCCGTGGCTCGGCCGCAAGCCAACGGAGCAGACCGTGGTCAAGATGCTCCACGACCGCAACAACCTATATCTCGGGGTCTGGTGCGAGCAGGATCCGGCGACGATCCGCGCGACGCAGCGCGTGCGCGACGCCCGTCTAGACCCTGACGACCGCATCGAGTTGCTGTTTGACCCGTTCGAGAATCGGCGGACGGCGTATTTCTTCCAAATCGGCGCGGGCGGCTCGCTGGGCGACGCGATCGTCTCGGCGAACGGGGCGCGCTTCAATAAGCCATGGGACGCGCTCTGGCGGGGTCGCGCGCGTGTAACCGACGACGGCTGGGTCGCCGAGCTGGCGATCCCGTTCCGCAGCATCCCGCGCAAAGCAGGCGCGTCATCCTGGGGCTTCAACCTGAGGCGCGTGATACGCGACCGCAACGAGGAGTTTCAATGGGACAACCCCAGCCAGGCGGTGTCGTTCTTTCGGATCAGCGAGCTGGGGACGATGCAGGGGCTCGGGCAGGTCGACGCTGGGATCGGCTTGGAGATCGTCCCTTATTTCGCCAGTGGCCTGACCCGTGATCGCGCCGCTGCAAGCTCCGATTGGGACTTTGACCCGAACGTTGGCGGCGAGGTCTATTACCGCGTCCTGCCGTCTTTGACCTTGGCTACGACGGTGCTGACGGACTTCGCCCAGACGGAGAACGATGGCCGGCAGATCAACCTCAACCGGTTCCCGCTGTTCTTCCCTGAGAAGCGCGACTTCTTCCTCGATGGCGAGAGCTACTACACGTTCGGCTCGCAGTTCGCCGGCGGCACACGCTTCTTGCCGTACTTTACGCGGCGGATCGGCCTGATCGACGGCGCCCCGGTCCCAATCCTCTGGGGGGTCAAGCTGCAGGGTGAAGCAGGCCCGTTCGAGGTCGGGATCCTCGACGTCCAGGTCGACGGTACATCCGGCACGAGCAAGGAGAACCTCGCCGTCTCCCGCGTGAAGTATGCGCTCGGAGAGCAGACGACGGTCGGCGTGATTGGGACCAACGGGGATCCGCAGAGCGGCGGCACCAACTCGGTGTTCGGCGTCGACTTCTATCACCGGATCCCGGAGTTCCTCGGGGATATGGATTTGCAGATCAACATCGACGCGGTCGGATCGACCGGTAATCAGGTCCGCACGGTCGGATCCAGCGGCGCGCTGGTCGACGACGACGGCGAGGCGTTTGGCGTCGACCTGCAGGCACGCGGCCAGGAATGGAGCGCGCAGGCCGGCACGCGGTGGGTGTCTGATGACTTTGACCCGGCGCTCGGCTTCGTCTCGCGGCGCGGCATCCGGCAGTCCGAGCTCGAGATCGGCTATCGGCCCCGTGTCGCGCCAGGCAGCGCAGTGCGCCGCTACCTGTTTGAAGCGAGCGTGCGCCGCGCGGAGCGCTGGGACGGCGAGCCGCAGGAGGTGCGTTACCGCCTCGATGAGCTCGGCATACAGTTTCAGAACGACGATCGGATCACCTTCTCGATCGACCGACGCCTCGAGCGCGTCTTCGATGACTTCGACCTCTTTGAACGAGCTGGTGAGCAGCCGCGCGCGACGGTGCGCGAAGGTGATTACTGGAACACTCGTTCGACGCTACGCTTTAGCGCTAGCGAGGCGCGAGCGGTGAGCGGCGAGGCGCGGATCGGCCGCGGAGACTTCTTCGGCGGCGAAAGCACGACCGGCTCGGTCGAGGTCGACTGGCGCGCGACCCAGCTGCTGCAGCTGGGCCTCGAATACCGCTCAACGGACGTGGACCTCGGCGACGACGGCAGCTTCACCACCCACATCGCCTCCAGCACGGTCGACCTGTTCTTCTCTCCCGAGCTCAGCGTGCGCAACCTGATGCAGTACGACAATGAGTCGAACGCGATCGGGTGGCAGAGCCGGTTGCGGTGGATCTATGAGCCTGGTCGGGAGTTCTTCTTCGTGCTCGGGACCACGTGGCAGCGCACCGAAGACGAGTCGATCATCCCGACGGATCAGGCGCTCAACGTAAAGATCGCCCACACGCTGCGGTTCTAGCGCTGCAGCTTGTTGGTCCGTGCGTCGGCGCGCCGCTCGAGAGCAGCTGGCGTGAACATCTCCCGCATCCTCTGGGAGCGATCGTCGTGGGCCTAAGTCTGCTGCCGGTGATGGATGCGGCGCTTCGACGTGGCCATGGATCCGTAGGCAGGGTCGGTTGCCTGCGATGGTTACGGGCGCGCCTTCCCGAACGCGGACGTTGGTTAGAGCGCTGCGGTCCGATCGTGCCCGCGCGAGAGCAGCTTGCGAGGTGTTCGTTGCGCCGAAAGTCTCGCGCCGACACCCCCTCCCATCCGGATAGACGGGTTGACGTCCCGCCCGCGCCAACGGGTGTTGCCGTCGCCGGGTCTGAGGCGAACAGGCGCAGCAAGGACGCACCTATCGTCTAGGCGCAGCCAAGCGGCGTGCCCGCGTCGGAACGGCATATACTTCAGCATCGCGCGCGGGGCCGCGCGGACACCACCGATGCGATTCCTACTCATGTCCTGGTTGTTGGCGACCGCGGCGACCGCGCAGTCCGTCGTTGTCGACGCGCCGAGCATTCCCTTTCCGACAAATCTCGACCGCCCCTTTGGCGGAGGCGTTGGGCGCTATCAGCAGTGGTACAGCGCCAATCCGACGCTCGCGGGCAGCATCATGGAGCCGATGCGGCTCACCCAAGTCGAGTTTCTGTGCGGTTCGAACAACGGCCAGGCGCCGCAACCGGTGACCGTCGATTGCGAGGTGCTCATCGGGCACGGCAAGTTCTCGGGTGTCTTCGGCCTCTTCGACAACAACTGGGACGAGGCGCCGGCGCAGGTCTTTGGCCCTGCTTCGCTGTCGCTGACCGTGGGACCGCAGGGCTCGGTGGCCTGCACCATCCCGTTCTCGTCTGCCTTCACTTGGGACCGCTTCCGCCCGGTCCTGCTGGAAATCCGCATCACGGGGAACAGCCAGAACAATCAGTCATTCTTCTTCAACAACGCCGGCACGACGCAGCTGATCGGGCAAACCTCGCGCGTCTACAACAGCAACAGCGCCGGCGCAGTCAGCGGCGCGGTGCAGCAGGGGTGGGGCATGGTGACGCGGTTCACAGCACGGCCGGGCGTGATGCTCGAGTTCGGCGCTGGCTGTCCTTGTCAGGGCAACATCGTCCCGCAGAACTCTGCCGACCAGATCGCGTCTCCTGGGATCACGTGGGTCAATCGTCTGACCAGCGCGCCGTCGCAGCGAACCGCTTTTTGGGTGTTCGGCGACGACGCCCAAGCGCCGTATCCCATCGACCTTACCCCGTTGTTTGGCTTGCCCCCGGGCACCTGCAGATTGTTCATGAACCCGGTTACGGTCATGGGCGCAACGACGGTTGGAGGCGGCGCGGGCACGGGGCAGGCGCAGGTGTCGATCTTGACGCCCGGAGCCACTGGTTACGTGGGCGCGTCGGTCTACACGCAATGGGTGGTCTTCGATCCACTGTCGATCAATAGTTTCCTGTGCGCGACGCCAGCGCTCTGGACGATCGTCGCGCCGATTGGTGGCTAGCAGCGCTGATCGCGCACCCGATCTCGTCGGATAAACCATGCGCGCGAAGGGCAGCTATCTACGCTGTCACCGGCGCTTTCTTCGCGAGGCTGCGTTGGCGACAGGAAGCACGTCGGTCGACGGGAAAGCGCGGCTATGCTGATCTGTTGGTTCCGTACGAAGCAGCGCGAAACGTCTCGCGGCAACGGCAGCGGACACCACCAACCAGGAACCTCCTACAGAATCATGATCTCTAATGTGACCCGATTCCTCGTCGCCGTCAGCTTGGCGCTGACCGTTGTTCCCGCGCAGCGCGAAGATGCTCCCGACCGTGCTGCGCTCGAGCGCCGCATGGCAGAGTCGGATGCAGCCCAGCGGCATGAGCGGATGGTCGTCATGATCGAGAAGCTCGCCTCGGGCGAACTCAACGCCTCGCAGCGCGAGCGTTGCAAGCGCGAGCTGCTCGAGATGATCGGCGACGAGCGCCGATCGCTCAGGCGAATGGCTCGGCGAGACCAGGGCCGCGAAGCGCGCGATCACGAAGAGCACGATCACGAAGAGCACGAGCACGAGGAGCGCGACCACGACGAGCATGGCCACGATGAGGGTGGTCAGCGTGTCCGCGAACATGAAGAGCACGTCGTGAGAGAGCGCGAGCACGAGGAGCACGGGCACCTTGAGCGTGAGCGTGAAGAGCATTGGGTGCGCGAGCGAGAGCACGAAGAGCGCGGACGTCGTGAACGTCAACGTGAGGAGCGTTGGGTTCGCGAGCGTGAGCAACACGCGCATGGTCATCACGAACATGAGCACCACGAGCGTGAGCACGAAGAGCGTGAGCACCACGAGCGTGAGCACGAAGAGCGTGAGCACCACGAGCGCGAGCACGAAGAGCGTGAGCACCACGAGCGCGAGCACGAAGAGCGTGAGCACCGCGAGCGTGAGCACGAAGAGCGTGAGCGCCGCGATCGTGATCACGAAGAGCGGGAGCACCACGAGCGCGAGCACCACGAGCGTGAAGAGCACGGGTACATGCAAGAGATGGGTCGAGTCGCTGAAGAGCTCTTCGAGGCGCTGGAAGAGATGCGCGGGCAACTCAACGCCCTTCGCGAGCACGTGCACGAGCTCCAACAAGCGCTCGAAGGGCGAGGAGGAGAGCGTCGCCAGGGTCGTCGTGGCGGTGCCGAGCGACGCGGCCCAGAGGCGCGGCAGCAGCGTCGCCGCGCCCCGTCGTCACGCCGTCGTCGGTGAGGTCAGCGCGACTTTGCTGCGGCGATCTCGGCTGCGGTCAGGTCTCTGCCGAAAGGGTCGGCCTCACCCGCTCGTAGCCGGCGGAGCACCGTTGCAGCGAACAGGTTCGCGGGGTTGGTCTTTACGGCGCGGCCGAGCCACGCGACGGCCTCTTGTTGCTGGCCGAGCTGATGACAGGCCATGCCGGCAAACATTTGTGATCGGTCGTCGCGCTCGTCCTTCGCCGCGAGTTGGAAGTGTTCCAGCGCGGCTTGAGCGTCGTGGCCGAAGAGCCTGGGCGAGAGCAGCTTCTTGATGCCCAGCGCAAACTGAACGTCCGCGGCGGCTTCGTCGCGCTGTGAGGCAGAGTCCAAGGCTTTGCTAACAGCGTGGGTCAGGCGCAGCGCAGAGAGCAGCCCGGTGATCTGTCGGCTCAGCAACATCGCTTCCACGCAGTAAAGGGACGCTGAGTCGTCGCCGCGGATCCTGGCCTGTTCGACAGCCTCCAGACCCTCCCGCAGATCTGAAGCGAAATCGGGGGGCAGCTCGTCAAAGGCAGGTTCGCCGACTCGTATGCCGCGCGTGAGGATGCGCTGTTGCGCGCTCTCCAAGTGTGCCTCGGCGAGCCGGTGCCACGCCCAAGCGTCGGTCGGTGCTTCTTGGGTCCGTTTGCGCGCCCCGGCGACCACCTCTTCGACCCTCGCGTGTAGGTAGCTCCGTCTAGCGCTCACCAGGGCTTCGCCCAGGGCTGCGGCCGCGTCGCTCTCGACCGCTGGAGCAGCGGGCGAGGCCTCGCTGCTCTCCGCAGAGAGCTGAGACCACGCGGAGGCGCTGACGCCGACAGCGGCGGCTGCGATGAGGATTGCCAGGGTGCGGCGCATCGAAGTGGGCAGGTCACGTCCGCTTATACGTTGCAGCGGGCGACGACGAAGGTGGACGAGAATATACGCGCCGTCGATTTCAACGCCATGGGCACGCCGCGCGCGCGTCTGCCCGCCGAATTCGTAGACAAGTCGACGTCAGGTTGGCCTACTTTCATCGGTTCCTCGTTTCGCTGACCACGTAATCGCTTCGCGTCCAACTCTTGCGCCTTTTCGCCATCAGTGATCTGCACCTGAGCCTCGGCGTCGACAAGCCGATGGACATCTTTGGTGAGCAATGGGTCAACCACGCCGACAGGATGCGCGAGGCATGGGACGACATGGTCGGTGCCGAGGACTGGGTGCTCGTAGGCGGCGATATCTCATGGGGACTGAACCTCGCGCAGGCGCAGCCCGACCTCGACTGGCTGTGCGCTCGTCCGGGTCAAAAGATCCTCATCAAGGGCAACCACTGCACCTGGTGGCAGTCACGCGCCAAGGTTGAGCGCGCGCTGGACGACTCGGTGCGCTTGTTGCACAACAACGCGGTTCAGATGACGGACGGGACGGTGGTCGTAGGAACTCGACTCTGGGACCCGCCCGAAGCGCCGTGGGCCGACGACAAGGCTGAGGTGGTCTTTGCCAGGGAGCTAGAACGGCTCAAGCTCTCCGTCGCGGCCGGCAAGAAGCTCGGCGGATGCGTCGCCGGCGGTCAACGAACGATCGCGTTGGTTCATTATCCGCCGCGCTACTCGGACGGTCGAGAGACCGAAGCGGTCGGAATCCTGCGCGATGCATGTGTCCAGGCGTGCGTCTACGGCCACTTGCACGGCAAAGACCATAAATACGGATTCCAGGGAGAGTCCGGCGGCATCGACTTCTACCTCGCATCGGTGGACGCGATCGACTTTCGCCCGATTGTCATCGACCTCGACTGAGCGCGATCGCGACTAAGAGAGCCGCGGGGTGCGGTCCTTTCGGCTTTGCGACCTCGTCATTGTCAGCTGTCGATGCGCCCCGCGAGCCGGCGGCGGAGGCCTCGGCGCTGGCCGTTTAGCTCAATCGTGACGGTGAAATGCTTGCCGCCACGGTCCCTCACCAGGACCTGCCAATGCTCGTCGCCGGAAGTGGCAGACACGATCTCGACGCGTTCGACGAAGCTGCCGCACTTTAGAGCCGTCGCTAGCACGGGCTTTGGGGCCTCCGTGATCGGGAGCGTTCGGCGCTGTTCAAGCACGTCTCCATCCGCGGTGACGAACAGCGAGCGATCGTGGGGCGTCGGTTTCATGAACCTCTTCTCGACGCGGTAGCCTCGCCCGCGCGCGTTTCGTTCGCTCGCGCAGAAGAGCAGCGTTCCGCCCGGCGCCATCTCTTCGCAGGTGCGCCGCGCAGCTGCCGGCATCGCGCGGAAGTCGACTGGGCTAGCGAGCGCCACGATCTCATCCCCGGATATGGTGATGCGCGTCGGCGCGTCGTCCGACGATTCGGCGATGAGATGTGAGGTGGTCGGGCCGTTGACTTCCGCACCTGCGCACCCAGCCACCGAGAACAGCAACACACATAGGGTCCGCCGCATGCCGTCACTGTGCGAATCTGCGAGGTATAGGGCAAGGAACCATCTCTGGCCTTGTTTCCGGCGTTCGCCTGCTCAGACTGTTTGCCTCAAATGATCAGCCAACCGTTCGAAGAACTCGTTCAATCTCTGGCGGCAAAGACGCCAACCCCTGGCGGTGGGGCGGCTGCGGCCATGGCCGGGTGCATGGGCACGTCCCTGTTCCTGATGACCGTCCGCTTCTCTCAGGGCAAGAAGGCCAACGTCGACAGAGAAGATGACCTCGCTCAGGCCGAAGGCGCGTTGCAGAAGCACCTGGAGGAGCTGCTGCCGATGGGCGAGCGCGACTGCCGAGCCTTCGATCTGGTCTCTGCCGCCTTCCGCATGCCCAAGGATTCCGACGAGGATAAGGCCGCGCGTTCGGCAGCGATTCAGGAGTCTATGGTCGGCGCGATGCTCGTCCCGGAGCAGACGCAGAACATGATCCGCGACGTCTTCGTGACCATGGACAAAGTCAGCGGCTGCATCGGTAAGTCGATCGCAAGTGACCTCGCGTCGGGCGCGGCGCTGCTGCTCGCTGGAGCGGAGGGCGCGTTCCTCAACGTCCGCATCAACGCCGCGGAGCTAAAAGATCGGCAGCTCGCTGAAGCGACCATGGCCCGGGCGACCGCCGTCAGGGACGAGATCCGTAGCCAGCAGGGCGCCGTCGCCGCTGCCGTCGATAGGATGCTCGGATGAGCCGTCGCGCCCCGTTGTTGCTGTGCATCCTCGACGGCTTCGGCGACGCGCCGGACGGCCCCGGGAACGCGATCAGCCAAGCTGGACCGAAGTGCTTCTACAGCCTGCGCGAGCGCTACCCTTCGACCCAGCTCTCGGCTAGCGGCGAGGACGTCGGCTTGCCTAGCGGTCTGATGGGCAACAGCGAGGTCGGCCACCTCAACATCGGCGCTGGGCGTGTGGTCTACCAAGACATCACACGCATCGACCGCGCGATCAAAGACGGGCGCTTCGCCGAGAACGAAGCGCTCCGATCCGCGTTCGCGCACGTCGCAAAAACAGGTGGAGTGCTGCATCTTTTCGGCCTCGTCTCGGACGGGGGCGTGCACAGCAGCGACCGCCACCTGCGCGCGCTGCTTGAGCTCGCAAAGTCCGAAGGGCTCACCGGTGAGCGCGTCTTGCTGCACGCGTTCCTCGACGGCCGTGACACGCGGCCGCGCTCTGCACACGGCTACATCGAGACCACCGAGGAGTGGATGGATGAGCTCGGCGTAGGCCGGATCGCCACCGTCATGGGTCGATACTTCGCGATGGATCGCGATAAGCGCTGGGAGCGCGTCCAGCTGGCATACGACGCGCTGACGATCGGCCTAGGGTCGTCAGCAGCGACGGCGCGAGCGGCGGTCGATCAGGCGTATGAGCGGGGCGAGAACGACGAGTTCGTCAAGCCGACGGTCATCGGTTCGCGAGAGCAAGGGCGCGTGCGCACGGATGACGCAGTCCTGTTCTTTAACTTTAGGTCTGACCGAGCGCGGCAGCTCACCGAGTCGTTTGTCAGTCACGACTTCTCGGCCTTCTCGCGAACCTCCTTCCCCGTGGTGCATTTCGTCACGATGACGCGATACCGCGACGACTTTCCGTGTCCGATCGCGTTCCCGCCTCAGAGCATGGAGAACACGCTCGCGCAGGTCCTCAGCGCGGCAGGTTTGAAGCAGCTGCGGATCGCGGAGACAGAGAAGTACGCGCACGTGACCTTCTTTTTCTCTGGCGGTGAAGAGGGCGAGGCTGACGGAGAGCATCGAATTTTGGTGCCTAGCCCGAAGGTCGCGACTTACGACATGCAGCCCGAGATGTCGGCCGAGCAGGTGACGGAGTCCCTGCTCAAGGCGCTCGCGTCTGATGATCGTCCGGACGTCACCATCTTGAACTTCGCGAACACCGACATGGTCGGCCACACTGGCGTCATGTCTGCAGCGATCACGGCGGTGCAGACCGTGGACAAGTGCCTTGAGCGGGTCGTCAAGGCTGTGCACGAGCTCGGCGGGACCGCGATCGTCACGGCCGATCACGGCAACATCGAACAGATGATCGATCCAGTGACCGGCGGCGTGCACACTGCACACACCACCAACTTGGTGCCGCTGATCGCGTGCTCCGACGCTCTAATCGGGCGTAAGCTCAAGCCGCGCGGTCGCCTCTGCGACATCGCGACGACGATGCTGTCGCTGCTGGGCGTGCCGAAACCCGCGGAGATGGAAGGGCTCGACCTCCTAGAGCCGTGAGAGCTGGCGCCGAGAGCATAGTACGGATCGCGTGCGCGTATGTGGCGTTCGCCGCGTCGGCGGTCGCCCAGGACCGGGTTCATGAACAAATCGCCGCGGCCGTAGCGGAGGTCGACGCTGGTCGTATCGAGGCGACCGTCCGCAAGCTGTGCAGCTTTGGGACGCGGCACATACTCTCGCGGACGGACAGCGACACCGAGGGAGCCGGCGCAGCGCGTCGTTGGTTGAAGGCGGCGTATGAGGAGATCGCTGCGACCAGCGACGGCCGCATGACGGTGCGCTTTCAAGAGGCCGTCCTGCCCTGTCTGCGGAGCGGGATGCCGCGTCAGGTCAAGGTCGTCAACGTGGTAGCGACGCTGCGGGGTGCATCAGACCCTGGACGAGCCTATGTCGTGGGCGGGCACTATGATTCTCGCAACAGCGATGGCGCGGACGGCGAAGGCGCAGCACCTGGTGCGGTCGATGACGCCTCGGGAACTGCGGTCGCGCTGGAGGCCGCGCGCGTCTTGGCGTCGCGGCGCGTCGCCGCGACGATCTTGTTTGTAGCCTACGACGGCGAAGAGCAGGGTTTGCTCGGGTCAAAGGTCCACGCGCAATCCCTCGCTGATGAGGGTGTCGACGTCGACGGCATGATCACATGTGACATCGTAGGCAACACCACGGGGATGGACGGTGAGACCTATGACGGCTACGTGCGTTGCTTCAGCTACGCCCCGACCGGCAACGACAGCTTCGGTCGTAGCATGGCGCGCGCGGTCAGCCGCGCGGGTCGCCGATACGTCGATGGCTTCGACGTCAAGCTGATCTACCGCGGCGACCGCTACGGTCGCGGCGGCGATCACAGGTCGTTCTTTGACCAGGGGTTCCCCGCGGTTCGCCTGACCGAGCCGCGTGAGGACTTCTCTCGCCAGCACCAGAACGTGCGCCCGCGAAACGGCGTTCCTTACGGTGACCTGCCGGACTACGCCGACTTCGGCTACTCGGCGCAGGTCGCGCGGGTCGCGGTCGCGACGTTGTTCGAGCTTGCGTCGGCGCCGCCGCCGCCGCTCGTCAGCGTTGCTAGGCTCGCGCGTGACGCCTACGACACCGAGCTAGTCTTCCAGCTTCCGGACGGCGTCACCCGCTGTGAGTTTGTCTGGCGCGAGACGACGGAGGCAGACTGGACTCACGTGATGTCCATGGCTGAGGTTGGCGCCGTGGCCGGTAGAGGTGGACGCATGCTGGCGCGCATGCCAGGCGTCTGTCTCGACGATGTCGTCGTCGGCGTCCGCGCGATCTCAGCGGCTGGCGCCCGGAGCCGCGTCGCCACCCCTCCCGAGCCCGATCGCTTCGCGCAACGGCCACGGAGTAGTACGCGCAGGGGGAAGTAGGACCGCTGAGCCGCTACCATTTCGCGCATGACGGCCGCTATACGTCGATATGGATTGGTCCCTGTTCCGTGGTTGGTGTTGCTCGCCGCATGCGCGGGCGACGGCAGCGACATCGGCCCGAGGCTTCCGCGCATCCCGGACAAAAGCTCCAAGGTGCTGCTGTTCGACGACGACAACCAAGGCGTGGTGTCGGCGACGGTCGCGCTGGCGGGGTCTACGACGAGCGCCCTTACGGGGCGGAACGGACGCGGTGACTTTCTGGCGACGCCTCGTGGTCGCCTGCTGTTCGACGTTGACCCTTCGTGGGCCGCGGCGACCGCCGGAGACACGTTGGGTGGCTACCGGGTGGCGCTAACGGTAACTGGCCCCGACGCGCCGACGCCGTTGCATGTCCCGCAGCTGCCGGACTCGGCGAGCGCCGTCGTCAACGTCGGCTTGCAGACAACTGCTACCACGATCTCGTCCGCTCACGGCGCCCTCGCCGTGGCCTCAGGTGTGTCCATCTCCGTCGAGGGCGTCACCGAAACGACGCGCTTGTCTCTAGGAGAGCTCTCGGCGGAGCACTTGCCTGGCGACGTTCCTTCGAGCGGTGTCGGGACGCGACTTTTTGGACGCGGCTTCTACGTTGCGCCGCTGGGCGCCTCATTCTCCGCCGGCCTCGACCTCGACGTCGAAGACGACATCCGCGCCACCACGCTGGGCGCAGAGCTGTTCTGGCTCGACGACCAATCGGGAGAGTGGATCATCGTCGGCGTCGCGACGGCATCGGCAGGGCGGTTGACAGCGTCGGGCGTGATCGAGCGCGGGGGCCTCTATGCGTTCGGGGTGATCGTGGAGGACGTGCGGAGCGTTGAAGGCCGCGTCGTTGACGTCGAGGGCCTGCCAGTCCCTGACGTGATGGTCACAGTTGATCAGCGACACACGACGACGGCTTCAAACGGGACGTTCTTCTTGGACGGCGTCGCAGAGACGTACGGCAACGGCGATCTGCGTGACGCACCGCTCGAGCTCTATGCGGGTGGCAGTTGGTTGCCTGTGATCACGAGTCTGACCGTCTCGGGATCGTCTCCGACGATCGACGTCGGCGATGTCGAACTCGACACGGTGCGCGCAGGGAGCGTGCGCGTTCAGCAGGTCTTGCGAGCGCGCGCCGACGGATTCCAGCCGGCGCGTCTCAGCTCGGTGATCGGTGAGGTGGCGCTGTCCCAGATGAGCGACGCCAATGGTCAGGTGACCTTCGAGGACGTCCCGTCGGGCTACTTTGGCTTCCAGGAGGGGCGCCGCCAAAACGATCGGAGAGTGTATTACGGCCAGGAGGTCGGCTTCCTGGAGTTCGGCAGGAGGTGGCTCGACAGCTACCAGTTCTTGTTTGATCGTCCTTGGTTCCAGGGGACGCGCAGCACCCGCGGCTATATCTGTGATCGGGTCGGCGGCGGCCCGGTTGAGTTCGCTAACCTCGTGAAGGGTGACACAGCGGACGCCGGCTACATCGGCGAGACGAGGGAGACGGGACAGCTCTTCGGTGAGCGCGGCTTCAAGCGGCGGGCTACGGCGACGTTACGGACCGAGCGAGAAGGCGTCGCCATCACGCACGGGTTTACGGTCGCGCTGCCCCGATCAGATCACCAGGAGTTCCCGATGCGGCGTGTTCTTCGTCGTCCGCTAGGAAACTTTGAACGCCACGGCTACGTGACGGGATCCGTAACCGGAACGACGCCGGGCAGCAGCTACGACACGCGCGTGACGAGGCGGATGACGCGCCAGGAGCTCTGGGATGCAGTCGTCGAAGGCGCCCCGATGTCATCAACGTTTCCGGTCGATATCGCTGTGGGGCCGACGCAGAGCGGCTTTCGCGTTGGGTTGCCCGTCGCGGGCGGGAACATCGCCGTCGTTGAATTGGCGGACAACAACGGCAAAGACCGTCTCGAGAAGTACGCGGTGCTCGCGGACGTTCGTGACGGGCTTGTTGAGGGGGCGAACCTGACGCTCGATGACCCAGTTCCCTTGGTCGCCTCGACGCAGTTTGTCTTGCAGGACGCCCTGGCGGCGGCGCCGGCTGAGGTCGATGCGACGAGTCTGGAGCTTTCGATCGGGCAGGAGGTCGACGGTGCAGGGGTCGTCGATGTAGCCCGCCGCGTCGACGGCTCCATATCGCTGACAGGCGACGACCTGGAGTTGGCGCTGCCGCCGCTGTCTTTGGGCGAGCGATGGATCCTTTTGCTTGGCGGCGAGTCGACGTCTGCGGACGTGACCTCCTCCCATTACTCCATGATCGACGTTGAGGGCGCTACGACCACAGGCTTCGCGTTTCGTCCGTTCCCGACGCTCACGGCGCCAGCTGCTGGTGCGACCGTCGCCGCGTCGGGGTTCGACGTCGAGTTCTCGCTACCTGTAGGCTGCCTTGGCGGCAAGATCGAGCTCTACTCGGAGGGCGCGGGCAGCGAGGACACGTTGATCTGGGAGGTCCTCGTTCCGCCGGATGAACTGGACTTCCGATTTGTTCAGCTGCCGGCTGAGGCGGAGACTCCGCTCCTCGCCAACCGCACCTACACGCTCAAGGTCAGCGCTTGGTTTGGAACGGTGGACATCTTTACGCCGAACGTCTACGGCGATTTCGTCGCTTTCGCCCAGTCGATCGCGCCGGTCGAGGGCGGCGTCCGTCAGGTCACGACGAGGTCGATCGAGATCCAGACCAACTGATGCGCGCGCCGACGGTATGGATCTGCGCTTGCGCGGCGACGGCCGCTTGCGTTTGGCAGCCCGCGCCCCTCTCGGTCGCTGACCAGCTCTTGTTGGGGGCCACAGCCTTGCGGTCTGGGCGACTGGCCGACGCTCGCGAACTGATCGATGGCGCGAGGGATCGTGATCCGTCGAGTGTGACCGCGGCGCAGTGGAGCGGGCAGCTCGCAGACCTGCTGTGGCAGGACGACCTATCGATTCGAGAGCGCATGTCGGCGGTGCGGTTGGCGCGGGCTGCAAGGCGCGAAGACTTGGTCGCAGAGCTTCGCGGTCAGCTCGGCGATCAACTGTTCCGGGCCGGTCGGTGGGGCGAGAGCTCTACGTCGCTCTTGGCGGGCGCGCGTGGCGTCCAGGAAGAGCGACGCCGGGCCTTCGCCGTCGTGGCTGCATCGCTGCCCTACGTGCGCAAATTTTCGGGACCGCTCCTGACAGAGCGTCCGCTGCAGCTCGGCCAAGTGCCGGAGTTCATCTGTCATAGCAAGGACAAGAAGCGGGCTTTTGCGATCGACACGGGCACCTCGATGACCACCGTCGCGTCGAGCTTCGCGTCCGAGCTCGGGGTCCGCAGTAGGCGGCCTGCGGGAGCGGCGCTCGACGGTCAGGGACGGCGCCTTCCGGTCGAGATTGGCCTCCTGCCGCAATTTGGGATCGGCAGCGTCGAGGTCGGCGCGGTGCCAGTAATGGTCGTCGCGGACAGTGCGCTGCAGCTTCGTGATCTTCACGGGGGCGCGGAGCGCGCGCCGCGGGGCGTGTTGGGGTTGGACCTGATAGGCGCATGTCGCCTGACGATTGATCCAGAGCGAGGAGGGGTCGTGCTGGCCGTCTCGCAGGGGCTACCTGTAGAGCGCTCCGTTCAGTGCGCGCGGGTCGAGGGCCGGTGCCTGGTGCCCGTGATCGTCGAGGGGGCGCAGCTCTGGTTTGTTCTCGACCCCGGCGCGAGCCATTCTAGCTTGACGAGCAGCGGGCTCGCGCGCATCGCCGGCGGGCGTGAGCGCGCTGCCGCGGCGTTCCGCAGGGTCAGGACTGTGGGCGGCGGGGTCGTCGCCGTGAGAGAGCTTCGGGGCATCGTCCTGCGCTGTTCGGAGGCGCGCTTCCTTCAGGTGACGCTGCCGATCGTTGACCGCGGCCATTCAGATTTTTTTCCTGTACATGGCGTCATCGGTATCGACCTATTGAGCAGGTGTCGCGTCACCCTGGATCGCGGTCGGGCGCGCCTGACCGCGGCTGGTTGATGCGCTGACTCAAAGCTGGCTACAAGGTAACTATGCCTCCGATAGAGCGAGTCCCTACAGCATGCCTTTCAGACGCGGTCGCCAGGATCGCGGACGACGGGGTGCTGACCTGTTGTAACGCGCCGATGACGGCTTGGCTCGGCGCTGCCCGGCTCAGCCTTGACGCGCTGCCGCTCGACGCAGATCAGCGTGCAGAGCTTGCCGAAGGTGCCGTCGTGGTCGTGCATGAGGGCGCTGCATCCATGGAGCTGAGGCGTCACCTCGTCGACGGGGAGGCGTGGCTCACGGCGCGCGACGTCACCGACCGCGAGCGGCTGGCGGCGACGCTGTTGGCCACGATCCGCAGCCGATCCCTCGCGGAGATCGCGGCAAGCCTATCTCACGACATGAACAACCAACTGAGCTCTGCGCTCGCGCTATGTGCTGAGCTGAGCGTGCACGCGCAGGATGAGGAGGACATCCGGTGTATTCGCGACGTTGAGCGGGGGACCAAGATCGGAGCGACAGCGTTCGGCGCCCTCGCCCGCATGCTGACGCAGGCGCCGGCGCGTCGCAGCCGCGTCGATGTCACAGAAGCGCTAGACGAGGTCATGGCGATCGTCTCGAAGGTGTTCCAGCAGAACGGCGTCCCGCTCCAGGTAAACGTCGCGGAGGCGCTGCCAGAGGTTCGGGTGGTGCTGGTGGACGTGGTGCACTCGATGGCCTCGGTGCTCCGCGCGGTCGCGGCGCTGTCTCCTGCGGAGGTCGCCGTCAGCGCCGATATGCGACCTGCCGACATGGCTCGCCGCGCTGATGTCGTCATCGAGGTCTGCGCGCGCGGCGTCGAATCGGCGCAGGCGGCCGCTTACGGCCGGGCATTCCAAGCTGAAGCTGGGAGCTTGCGCGAACTCGCCCAGAGCCCGAGCGCTGATCAGGCCTTGCCCGTCGCCTCATTCCTCCAGCGACGCTTCGGTGGTGATCTGGCGACCTCATCGAGCGGCGACCGACTGACGCTTGTTTTCTCCTTTCCGGTCGCGCGCTGACGGCGCGGCCAAGCTCAATCGCCGTCACGCATAGCGGAGGCTGCGCGGGCGCCCGCGGCCATGGTGCGCGCGCGGTCGTCATCAAAGGGCTGGCCGCCGAAGCGGACCTCCTGATAGGCGGCGAAGGCAGCGCGCACGTCGGGGGCGGCTCGCCCCGCGGCTTCCAGATGGTCCGCGAAGCTCTCCAAGGTCTGGCCGTGGGTTCGGCGGTAGCCGGCCTTGGCCAGCGCCCTCATGAGCTTCTGCAGCGCTCGTCGCACCTTTGGGGTGGCCTGCGAAGCAGCGAGCTTCGGTCGCTTGGGCGCGCGGCGAGGGAGGACCGCGAACAGCAGCGTCAGCAACAGCGCGCTCGGCAAGAGCCACGGCGCCTTGATCGCGTCAGCGACAGTCCGTAGCGCGGGTGCGTAGAACGTGTCGTCGGCGTCTGCGGTGAGCTCATTCGTTTCAGCGGCTCGCTGCGCAGCGGGCACGCTGCGCCCGCGCCCTGATGGTGGAGTAGGGTCGAAGATCTGGAAGCCGCGCCTCGCGATAGGGATCTCCACCCAAGCATGAGCATGTTGCGAGCCATAGATGCGCGCTCCTGATCCGTCGGGGCTGGCCTCCCCGCCGTAGAGTCCTACACCGATACGGCACGGAATATCTCGCATGCGAAGCATCAACGCTGCGGCGGACGCGAAGTGCATGCAGTAGCCGTGTCGGTCGTCTTCGGCGAACAAGAAGTTCTCTAGCTCTTGGGAGAATGGACCGGAAGGCGTGCTGCGTTCATAACGACAGCGATCGGCGAGCCCCGCAGCGATCGCTGCCATCGCCTGTCGCGGGTCGCGCCCGACGCCCCATTCGTTGAGGAGCGCTTCATATGGCGCGCGGTCGAGGCCTTTGGGGAGCTGGGTCAGCTCGCGGACGTCCGCGCGTCGTTCGATCGCGGCGCGCGCTGGCAGCGGCGGGAACTCCAGCCACGTCACCGTATAAGGAGCGGCGTTTTGGCCTAGCGGACGGATCCATTCCCGCGCCGGATCGACGGTGAGCCCTTCGATGCCGCGAAGCCTAGTGGTGTGTGGCGGCAGGAATACGAACTTCGACGCGCCCGCGTAGCGCTCGAGCTGCAGGGTGTGCACGGTGGCGCGCGGTTCGCTGCGCCAGAAGACGTGCCCATCGGGCTCCGACTGCGGGCGGACTTGGAGCGGCCCGATCTCCCATCGGCGTAGACCCGCGACGGCGAAGAAGCCGCAACGCAGGTAGAGCGCCGGCGTGACAGCGTCGTCGAGGTCCGCTGCGCGAACCAGTCGCTCGCCTTCGAGCTCCGACAGGACACCGCCGGCCCCGTCGAATGAGAATGTGTCGTCGAGACCAATTTCTATGCGACTGCTGGCGCGCGACTTGTCGCGCTGGTCCTCGGACTCGTTGACGCGGCTTGGCGAAGGTAGGCAGGTGATCGCGCGATCGACGGCGACTGCCGAGAGCACACACAATAAGCACAGCGAGATGCTCGCGCCGACATCCTGCAGGCGGCGCGGCTGCCCGCGGCGGCCTGTGGCGGCGACGCTATAGCTCCTGAGCAGCGTCGCGGCGTGCAGGCTAAGGAACGAAGTGACGACGTAGCCGGCGAGGAGCCAGACCCGCAGCCCATCCAGGATGATCCCGACCAGCAAGACGCAGAGGCTCAAGAACAACGCGAGCGACGGGTCCCGATCGTGATTCCGAGTGGTCGCGAAGGCCAGTGGCGGCAGGATCGTGCACGAGAGCGCCGCGGCTCGCGTCATGGGACCGACCAGCTCCAGGGCGGACCAACACGCGGTCGCTTGTAGCGTCACAGCGAGCAGGGCCCTGCCCCACGGCGAGTCGGATAAGCGCGACCAGCACCCCAGCACAGCGCCGGGCAGCGTGAACGCCAGCAGCCACGGTAGCGGGAGGTCGCCGCGTGGCAGGCTGGCCAACGCGAGGGCCGTTGTCGACAAGACGGCCGCCGTCGCTAGCTGGCGGAGCCTGCGCGGCGCGCGGTCAGGTGAGGTCATGCTGGCGCCTCCTCGACGACCGTCGCTTCCCCAGGGAGCATCTGCAGCTCTGGTGCGTCTGCGAAGCCACCGGCGGCGATCCAGTACGATTGCGTCATGCCGTCGAGTTCAGCGACGGTCTCTGCTGGCACGACGACGTGAGGCGAAAGGTTCGCCTCAGCTAGCAGCATCATGAGCTCGGCCCGACGCGCTGGGCCGTCGACGTCGATGAGTTCGGGGGTCGAGTCGATCAGCAGCAGGCGGACGCGCGCGCCTCGCCGCAGCAGCTCCTCGACGAGGGTCGCGCAGGCGCCGAGGCTCCATTCGCACCGGCGCAGGCCTCGGCCGCGCGGCGTGCCCGGCGCGCGCCGCAGGTCGAGCACGACGCCTACCGAGGTCGGCGTCCTGCCGCGCGTTGTGCGCCGTACGAGCGCGCCGAGCGTGGCGCTGCGCAGGGCGTGTACAGCGCGGGCGTCCTCGTCCATGTTGTGTTCGCGTAAAGCATAAAACTCTGGACCACTCCGCAGGGATCGATCGACCGGCGCGGTCTCCACGTCGGCGCCAGCTTCGAGCAGGTCAGCTCGTAGCGTGACGCGCGCAGGCTCGGTGATCAACGTTGCCGCAGCGCTCACTATGGAGCGCGAAGCGAACATCCCCAGCGGCCACTCGGACTCCAGCACGAACACCCGTTCAATGATGTGGCTACGGACCATGCTGCGCTGCCGGAGTTCGACCCGCTGCGGCTGGAACGGAGTCAGCGTCGGGAGCAGGGCAGGGAGCTCGTTACGCATCGAGCGTGGCTCGTGCAGTCGACAGTGTCGGAGCGGACGACGACCGCGGTGTTCGATCAAGATCTGCTCGGTGTAGAGCGCACCGGCCATGGTCGTCCGCGGCGCCAGATGGACGGCGGTGAGGTGAAGTCGGCGCTGCTTGGCGACGAAGTCGACGATCACGGGCGCGGTTAGGAGCGCTGCGGCGATTCGGGCGTCCTCTTCTCCTCCAAGCCAAGCGGCGCCGCCTGTTAAGGCTGCCAGCCAAAGCACGACCTTCCCGCGCGGGGTTAGTTCGAGCGAACTGTTTGGGGTCGCCATGGTCGCGCGGGTCAGTCGGGCAGTCGCATGCCGGCGAGCAAGTCCTCAAGCAGCGCGTCCGTGTTCGCACCTGCGCGCGCCGTCAGCCGGTGCGACCAGGCAGCCACGATGAGCGCGCGCAGGTCGTCGGGGACCACGAAGTCGCGTCCGCGCACAAACGCTCTGGCGCGGCATGCACGGTGCAGCGCCTGCGCGCCACGTGTGCTGACACCTTGGATGAAATCGTTCGAAGTGCGCGTGCGGTTGGCGAGCTCCACCACGAACGCGACGAGCTCGCGGTCGCAACGAACGGCGTCGATCGCGTCGCGCGCGGACAGCAGGTCATCAGATGTGGCTACGGGCTCGAGCTTGTCGGCCATGCGGTGGCCGTCTTCTCTGCCGACGACGTCGACTTCGAACTCTGGATCCAGGTGGCCTAGCTCGATCCGTAGCAGGAAGCGATCGAGCTGGTTGTCTGGGAGCATGTAAGTCCCAGCGGCGGTCAGCGGGTTCTGTGTCGCGATCACGAAGAAAGGGTCTGGGAGCGCGTAGGTCTCCCGGTCCACCGTGACACGTCGCTCGGCCATGCACTCTAGCAGCGCTGACTGCGTGCGCGGCGGGGTGCGGTTGAGCTCGTCGGCCATCAGCACCGACGTGAACACTGGGCCCTCGCGGAAGGTGAGTTCGCCCGTTCGCGGGTGGTAGATCTGGGCGCCGATCAGGTCGCTGGGCAGCAGGTCGGCTGTGCACTGGATCCGCTGGAACGGCAGGTCTAGGGACAGCGCGAGGCTTCGCGCCATGAGCGTCTTGCCGACGCCAGGCAGGTCTTCGACGAGGAGGTGTCCGCCGGCGAACAGCGTGATCACCGCCAACTCGATGGCGTCTTGTTTGCCGTGTACAGTTCTGCCAACGGCGTCGATCAGCTTGCTTGCTAGGGGGTTCATTCGCTGTTCCGTGTGCGGCTCGGCCATGCTAGCACCGTAGTTGCCTCAGGGAAGCGAGGCCGGGCTGCTCCGACGACGTCGCGGTTCGCTGGCGTGGGTGGCGCGCCGTCGTTACCGTTCGTGCGTGAGCGAAGTCCTGGTTGCCAAGTTCCATGCCCGTGGTCATCTGATCGACAGCGGGTTGCTCTCAGATGCAATGGAGGCGGTGCACGCAGGCGGAGCCAGCTACGAGATCTCACGCCTGGAGATTGGTCGCCGCCGCGCCGACGACAGCGACGTCGAGCTGGAGGTGACGGCGCCGGATCGCGAGGCGCTGGATAGGGTGCGGGCCGATCTAATGTCGCTCGGGCTCAGCGAGGTCGAGACCGCCGACGCTGTGTGGGAGATCGTCGAGATGGACGGGACGGCACCGGAAGGCTTTTACTCGACGACAAACCTCGTGACCCACGCGCGCATCGACGGCCGCTGGGTTGAAGTCGAGCGCCAGCGCATGGACGCCGTCATCGCAGACACCGGGGACGGTGTCCCGACCTGTATCAAGCTGCGCGACCTCAGGGTCGGCACACGCTGCATCGTCGGCTTCGCCGGAATCCGCGTTACGCCGCACACGACCCGAAAGCGGCAGCAGGGGAAGTTCGCGTTCATGCAGGGTGGCGTCAGCTCGGAGCGTCGGCTGGCTGCGCAGGTCGAAGAGGTCGCCGATGCCTGGCGGCGCGTCCGCGCCGAAGGCCGCAAGGTCGTTCTCGTCGCGGGGCCTGTGGTCGTGCACGTCGGCGCTGCGCCGACGCTCGCAGCCATCGTCGAGGCTGGACACGTCGACGGCATCCTCAGCGGCAACGCGCTCGCCGTACATGACATCGAGGTCGCGCTATACGGCACCAGCCTCGGTGTAGAGCTGGCGACGGGTCGACCGGCGGTCCACGGTCACATGCACCACATGCGCGCGATCAACGCGATACGGCGATCGGGCAGCATTCCAGCAGCCGTCGCGGACGGCACGTTGAAGTCGGGCGTCATGCGAGCGTGCGTCAAGGCGGGCGTCCCTTATTGCCTCGCGGGGTCGATCCGCGACGACGGGCCGCTCCCGGACACCGAGATGGAGCTGATCGCGGCGCAAGCTGGCTACGCTGAGATCCTCCAGGGCGCCGGCATGGTCATCATCCTCAGCTCTATGCTTCATGGGATCGGGACCGGGAACATGATCGCAGCCGACGTTTTGACGGTCTGCGTCGACATCCACCCAGCGGTCGTGAGCAAGCTCAGCGACAGGGGCTCTGCGCAGAGCCAAGGCATCGTTACAGACGTCGGCGCATTCCTTCACGCCGTCGCGGCCGAGCTCGGCGTTCCGCCCCCAGCGTCCTGAGGGCGTCTGCGCGCTACGGGAAGTGGGCGCCTTCTGCCGATGAGGGCCTTGTGATCGGATCGTTGGTATGCCTTGGCCTCGTCGCCTCGTCGCTGAGCGTGTCGGCAGGCGCGCAGGAGCGCGGGCGAGACGCAGCTGCGCCACGCGGTCCGCAGCCGCAGGTCGTGTTGTCCGCTGCGGCAGACACGCTACCCCTCTGCGACTACGGCCTCGGCGACGGCGGCGTCCGCAGCTCTCGCGACGGATTGCGCCTTCGCGCGCGGGGCGAGGCGGTCACGCCGGGAGGCGTCGAGGTCGCGTGCCGAGCGGTCGGAGTGAAGCTGTCTTTTCCTTCGGGGTGCGAGCTCTTAGTCGCGCCGGACGGTGGCTTGCACCTTCGCAGCGGCGAGGTCGCGGGCCCGTTCCCGGCGGGCGTCGAGCTGTTGTTGGGTGACGGAAGTCGGGTGCAAGTCTCGCTCGTATCCGGCGGCAAGCGTCGGCTGCGCGCGGTCTCGATCGTCGACGGCGATCAATGTCTACAGCTGTGGCGCCGCGGACAGGCCGCCGCGCGATCTGCGAGGCCTAGTCATTGGGCGGGCGTCCGTTTGTCCTGCTGCGGCGGAGGCGGTGATGTCTATCGACCGATCGCTGTCGGCGCGTTGGTCACGCTTGAGCGGGTGCTCGTTCGTGACGATCGCCGCGACGTCACGCCGCCTGAGCGGCTCGTGCTGTTGACTCAGCCGCTGTTGGAATCTCTGCAGCGCCTACCGCGGCAGCACCGCGACACCGAGCAGCGCGTGCGAAGCGCCGTCGCGGCGGTGGCAGCGGTCGCCGAGCGTGGGCAGGCGGTCTTTCCGCACGGGTCTGGGCTCCACCGCGTCCGCCGTGACCGCGCGCGCTGGTCGCTAGCCGGCGGCTTCGAACTGCAGCTCGCCCTCGAGGGGCCGCTGTGGCCCAGGCTGCAGCTGTTCGCCGGGCGAAGCATCTCGCCGCTGGTCGAGTGGACGGTCGGTAGCGCAGGCGCGGTGTATCTCTCTAACCCGAACCCCGCCCAGCTAGGCAAGCGCTGGCATGGGAACGGCACGCGTATGCCGCGGGCGGTCCCCGGCCTCCAGGCGCGTGAGCACCTGGAAGAGCGGAGGCGGGCGATCGGCGTGTTACGTCGCGTCGAGCGTGCGCGCGGCTGACGTTGCGCGAGGTCATCGCTCGGCAGCGGAGCAAAGATCGCGACGATTCGACATCAGCGGTTCATGGCGCCGGCCTGTAACCTCAGGCTCTTCGTCACTTCGTGAGCGGAGGTGGGGTCGCCTGCGACTTGCCGCGGTCCTGTCAAGCGTGACGGAGCGTCCGCGCCTGCCCTGCTGTAGCTACAGGGCTAGCGTCGCTCTTGTTTGGATCTGTGAGCCTTCTTGGCGCCGTGCTCGCGCAGCGCAGCGGTCACCGCGTCGTCGTCCTGGTCCATCTTCAGCAGCGCGTCCAGCGCCGCGCGTGTCTTGGTTGCGCCGATCGCGAGCAAGACCATGCGGCGATCCTCGGGCTTGGCGAGGTTGCGCAAGCGACGGCTGAGCACGTCAGCCGCGCGCTCGCCGTGCAGGACCTTGCTGATGCGACCGACGCAGCGGGCGTAGCGAGCGTCGGTGACAGGCCCCAGGGACACCGCGAGCGCCGCCACGAGTCCTTCGAGTCGCTGCTCGCCGCACAGCGTCGCGAGCGCGATCTTGTAGTCGATGTCGTCGACTTCCCCGGTCGCGCGCGCCATCAGCTGGTTCCAGTTGACGGCGGCGAGCTTGCCGCGCAAATCCCCGCGCTCAGCGAGGTAGCGCGTCGCCTCGGTCCGTATCTTGGCGTGACCGTTGATCGCGAGGTCTACGAGCGCCGTCGCCGTGACCCCCGGCGAAACGCCTCGGTCGCTCGCCGCCAGCACGCGCGCGAAGCGAGCGATCGGGTCGGCCTCACGGTCGGCGCCGATCAGCGGGTGGCTGCCAGGCCAACCGACCAACTTGAAGTAGGGGGCGCCGCTGCTCGGCAAGCCGAGGCGCGCAGCGGCGACGCTGGCGTCCTGCAGGCAGAACAGCCGCGACTGCCGCGGGGTCGGTCGATTGTGTAGCGACAGCTTGGGCCAGTCGATGACGGTGACGGCGCGGTCTCCGTCTACGCCTCTGATCGCCTCCAGCACCTGCACCCTGTGTAGCGCTAACGCGTCTCCCACGAGCTGCTTGCCGACCTGCCGGCCGATGATGAGGGCGTCGGCGTCGACGACGCCTTTGCGGAGGCTCTGGCTCGAAGCGGTCGCGGCCAGCGTGAGCGCAGCGCACAGAACAAAGAAGAGTCTGGTCATCAGTTGCCGTAGAAGACCTGCTCTCGCAAGTAGGCCTTGTTGAGGGTGTTGAACTGCGTCGCGCTGCTGGTCGCGCTCGTGAACGAGAGGGACGGGCTCATCAGGTTGGTCGCGCCCGACGGGAACAGGCTGACGTTGCGGATGTGTCCGTTGGCGGAGCCAGGGAAGTTGACGTTGTCGTCACCATAGAGGCCTACGGGCATCGGGCCGTTGGTGACGAGGCCTACCGAGTGGCCGCACTCGTGCGCCACGACGGTCGCGATGAAGCGGGCGAGCGCGCTGAGGGCGTCGTCGATCTCGTCTGCGCGCGCGTCGCTGAGGTTGCCGAGGAGGCGCAGTCCGTCCTGCCCGTCGTCGCCGATCGGCACGCCGCTTAGCGACGGGATGAACGGCCCGAACGTCAATCGGAAGTTGCTGGACGAAGGGGGCCCCATGCCGGCGTCGAAGATCGTGTGGAGGAACACCCCTAAGCGCTCGGTGCCGCTCAGGTCCGTGATCGTGTTGTTGTTCTGGGTCGTGTTCGACGGGTCGAAGATCGCGAGCCCGAGCACGCCGGCGGTGCTGCTCTGCCCTGCGATGCTGATAGCCGAGTAGCCGATGGAGTTGTAGGCGACGCTGACCTCATCGGGGCCGAAGCTGCCCGGCGGCTGCGTAAGGGTGAAGCTGATCTTGGCGCCGTCGTGGAGCGTCGCGAGCCTGTTTAGTAGGTCCCCCTTGAGACGGTTCAAGACGACCGCGTTGCTGTCCGCGCTGCCCTGCACGTTGCCGATGGGCGCCTCGCTGAGGACCCCTACGACGGCGAGCAGGTCTTCGAAGTCACTGTTGCCGTTGGGGCCGGCGATGACATCGACGGAGCGTCCGCCCGGTGTCGCTGAGGTCGCATAGGACTCAAGGTCGCGCGAGAAGTCGAGGAACCAGACTTGGCTGGGGTTGACCGTTGTCTCGAAGGGCTGCAACGGCGGGCTGAAGGGTCTCACCGTGAACGCGAACTCGGTCGGCGTCGATGAGAGCCCGCTCACGTCGGCGACGATGACCGTCAGCGTGACGGCCCCTTGCGGGAACTGCACGCTCGCCGGGACGCGATACGTCGCCGCCGCGTTGGTGGCGAGGACTTCAGTCAGCAGCGGCGCCAGGTTGGTTCCAGCAAGCTGGGTGCCCAGGCTGGTTGAGACGGCCACGTCGGCCGTGATGACGGTCTGTGAGGTCGAGATCGCGGTGTTGTCGGCGTAGGCGAGGTCGATCGTCCAGCCGTTGGTTGGCACCTGCAGTGTGCCCCCGGCGAGTCCCGTTCCGTTCAGCTCGTCGTCGATATCGGCGATCGTGACTTGGTTAACGGTCGGCGGGCTACCGTCGCTCGACGCGATGGTCACGGGGTCGCCGCCCGCTTGCGGCGCGGTGTCTGGGCCGCCGACGACGTCGTTGCCGCTGCTCATGCGAATCGTCGAAGCACCGAGGGTGAGGGCCACGCCGGCGCCCAGGATGACGCCGATCGAGTTGGGGCTGAGCTGCTGCGGTGACTCGCCGACTTCACCCAGTGCGTCGCCCGCGACGAGGTCGACATCATCGTCCGTCAGCAGTTGGTTCGGAACGAGCGATACGGGGCGCGAGAACGCCAAAACCAGCGTGTCTCCAGCGCTAGGAGGCGCGCCGCCGTTGGCGACCGACGCTGCGACGATCACGGGCGCGGCGCTGCTGTTGCTTCCTCCTCCTCCTCCTCCTCCTCCGCCGCAGCTCGCGGCGAAGACCAGCAGGGAGGCGCTTAGAAACTGCCGATGCGAGAGGCGCTGCGTTCTGATCATGCGGTTGTGGCCAAGTGGGCTTCGTGGGCGGGGGATCGCTGCATACGAGCTGGCGCGGCCTCGCCTCGCACCCTCGATGCTGGCGGTCGTTCGCTGCAGCGATCCTCGCGGCGGGGCTGGGAGCGAGCGGACGAGGCGGTCAGCTCGCTACGTGCAGGGCGTCGGCAGCGGCCAGAACCGAAGCTCCTGAGTTGGGCATGCATGGTGTTGGCGACGGGGCCGGTGTTGATACCGGTGACACCTTCGCCCTTGCATGTTGGCGCATCTTGCGAGCGCAGGCCAGTGTCAGGCCGCCGCTGGCGATCTCCAGCCTCGGCTTTGACGAGCAGCACGGGTTGTTTTCGTCGTGACCCGCGAGAGGTGGCGGCGCCTCACGTCTTGTTCTCGTCGACGATGACGACGCGCAGATCGATTTCGTCGACGGCATCGAGGGATCGTCTCGGCGGTTCTCGGCGGGGCAGCGGACGGCTGGGGGCGCCGCCCGCGCGGGCCACGTCTTTGCGGCGAGTGTTGGGAACGACCGCACCGTCAAGAGCTCGCTCGTTTGGCTCGACATGCGATGGTGAGGAAACGCCGTTGGCATCGTCGTCCCCGGTGATGTCTCAGTCCTAACTCAACTCACCGTATAGGGATACCGAAAACTCTCAGGCGGGGGGAACGCTCCCGCGCTCGCAACTGGGACATACAGCGGATGATGAAGCTAGCGGTCGGAAAGGTCATCGATGGATACCGGATCACGCGATTCCTCGGGCGCGGAGGCTTTGCCTCTGTGTATCTCGCCGAGCACGAGGAGACGGGATCGAAGGTGGCGCTCAAGGTCGGCGGGATCTCTGGAGGAGGCCGGCAGGTTACGAGGCTGCTGGAGGTCACGTCCCGCCGGAGCGCGGACGGGATCAGCCCCGACGAGCTCCCGGCAGAGGCGGTCTTCTTCGAGTCCGGGGGTGTTCGCATCGACCTGTTCGACGAACAGGAGGTCGAGACCTTGCTGCGTAACGAGGGCGAACTGCTTGAGCGCTGTGACCACGAAAACCTTGTGCGGGTCAGGGACCGGCTGACCGTCGACGGCAGTCCGGTGCTGGTGCTGGACTACGTCCGCGGCAAGACGCTTCGGGAGAAGATCCGCAGCCTCGAGGGGATCCACCTGAACTGGTTCCTCGCGATCGTGCGCGCGATGAAGTCGCTCAGCGCCAACGGCTCATTGGCCTATCACGGCGACCTCAAGCCGGAGAACATCATCGTCAAGCCTAGCGGGAAGGTCGTCATGCTCGACCCAGCGATGCGGGACGAGGATCACAACGTTGTGACGACGACGCCGCACTACAACCCGCTACTGTTGACCGACAGCAAGGCAGACGTAATGGCGATCGGGGTCATGATCTACGAGATCTTGACGGGCACGCTGCCGTTCGACGAGGTGCCGTGGGAGTACGCGGGCTCGCAGAGCGGCGGGGAGACGCACCGCCTGTCATTGAGCTACTTCTTCAGCTACACGCGACCGAGCGAGCTCAACCCCAAGACGCCCGAGGAGCTAGAGCGCATCGTCTATCGCTGCATCACGGTGCGCGACTACGGCCTCGACGAGCTGCAGGCAGACCTCGAGGCCTTCATCAGCAAGGCCTAAACCGCGCGGCGGTCGGGCAAGACACCCGGGCTGCCGCCGCCATCACCCAGCGTGAACGTCGCGCGCTCGCGCGCTGCATCAATTACGCGCGCCGCCCTCCCCGTGTTACGGGACGTTGGGCCTGCCCCCGTTGACCGCTGTTCGCGATATGGACTACCTTTGAAGGTGCCCCGTTACCCCGCGCCCCACCTGCGCCTTCCATGATCAGTCTCCTGCCCGTGTTGACCTGCGCGGGATTGTCGGGTGCTCCCGCGGACCTCGCGGCCGCACACCGCCCGCCCGCGGCTTTCCACCAGATCGCCTTCGTCTCGGACCCGCTCTCGCACGGGACGGTCGGAGACGGCCTGCTTTCGTTGAACGAGGCGATCCGGCTGCATAACGGGACCCTGGACGTAGCGCTCCTGTCGCTCGCTGAACAGAACCAGGTCAGCCTGTTGCCGGGCTCGGTCACGACCGACGTCACGTGGATCGAGATCGACTCGGAAGCGATCCCGACGATCACGCTCCAGCAGGACCTCGAGTCGATCGTGAACACGCCGTTCGGTCTGTTCATCCGCGGATCGGGCAGCCGCGTAAACCTGGACCTCAGCGCGCCGGGCGTGACCCGTGGCATCCACTCGACCAGCAGCAGCCTGATCGTCCAAGGGCTCGGTTTCGTCGGCGGCGTCGCGGGCCTTGAGGTCGTCCAAGCGGACGCGACCGGCCAGCCTGGATGTACGGTGATCCGCTGCAAGTTTGAGAACCTCTCGCAGTTCGGCGTGCGCGTCGAAGGCACCCTGCCCGGTGGAGTCGGCAGGCTGATCGTCGAGGACAGCACCTTCGTCAACGTCTCGGACGCGCTCGTGTTCGACGAGAGCCCCGCGGGGCGCACCACGATCTTCGAAGCGCGGGACGTGCGCATGGAGGGGGTCGTCGACGGCTTTGACTTTGACTGTGGCGGCGGCGGCACGGCGCGGTTCACCATGGATCGCTGCGTCGTGGAGGCCTCGGCGACGGGCTTGGACGTCGCCGCGCCGGCGGTCAACGGACGCTCGATGTTGGTCGAGGGCACGCACCTCCGCGTGCGCGCGCCGCTTTGCGCCAGGATCGACGGCGCCGCAGACACGGTCCTGTGGGCGAACGGGTCGATGTGGAGCTTGCTCGCGCCGGCGGGAGGTACAGCGCTGCAGCTCGGCGGCGTCGGGCAACAGGTCTACGGTGATCTGCGCGAGCTTCGCTGCGAGGGTGACGTCGCGATCGCCGCCGGCGGGGCGCCGTTGCCGCTGCAGATCCGCAACATGCGCGCCCGCGACGGCGCCGTCGCGCTGTCGACGCAGCCTGGGCAGTCCTTGACGGTGAGCGAGTCACGCTTCATCGACTGCGACGTCGACAGCGTCGGCACAGGTGCGGTCGGCTTGAACAACTCGAGCTTCGAGGGCGGCTCGGTCGGGGCGTCGACGCCCGCCGGTCTGCTTCAGGCTGACGGCTGCTTCTTGCCGACGCCGGGGCCCGGCGTCGTCGTGACGTCGGCGTTGGCGCAGGCGCACCTCGGCTCGCTGGACCCGCTGCAGGACGACGTTTCTTTGGGCGGTACGCTGCAGCTTCAGCTGGACTTGCCAGCGGGCCTCGTCGGAGCCGTCGCGCTGGGCGCGGTCCCGCAGTTCCTGCCGCTGGCGCCCGCGCCGTTCTACCTCTACGTCGATCCTGCCGGGGTTTTCTTCCTGCCTGGTCTTTATAGCGGCCAGCAGGTCGCCTCGTGGCAGGCACCCATCCAGCCGCTCCTCTACGGCGCGCAGCTGGTCGTTCAGGCCGTGGTGCTGCCGATCGGGATCCAGGCGCCGCCCATTCAATTCCCGCCTGGTTGGCGCTTGGAGCTTCGCTGATTGACGACGCGCCGTAAGGGCCGCCGCGAACACGCTCGCCGTGTGTTCGGACGCGGTGCGCTACGATGAACTACCCCCCCCCGAATCTTTCGACTTGCTGCGTCGCGCAGACCGCGTGACGGCACCCATGCACATGATGAGAACACTGCTCGCGTCCGGTCTCCTCGCCGCGTCGCTCTGCGCCCAGGGTGTCAACTGCACCTTGCTCGGCACGTTCAACAACCACGGACCGTTCAACGACATCTGGGGCTACGCGGCGCCCAACGGCGACGAGTATGCGCTGCTGCTGACGACCACAGGCACGGTCGTCGTCGACATCACCAACCCGGGCAACCCGATCGAGCGCGGGTGGTTCCCGTATGGCGCGTCGACGTGGCGCGACTGCCGCACCTACGGCTCTTACGCCTACGTCGTGACCGACGACGACCCAGGCGTCCAGATCATCGACCTGAGCAACCCCAACAGCCCAGTGGACCTGGGCCTGTTCGGCACCTCGGTGACCAACAACGCCCATAACATCTGCATCGACACCGGCACCGGCCGATTGTACCTCGCCGGGACCAACGTCGGCACGCCCGTGTGGGACCTCACCAGCAACCCGACCAACCCCACCTTTGTCGGCAGCGCGGGGCCAAGCGGGAGCAGCAACTACTACCACGACATCTGCGTCGAGAACGGCTACTTCTACGGCTCGATGATCTACAACGGCGAGCTCCGCATATCGGATGTGTCGACGTTCCCGCCGACGGTCCTCAGCAACACGTCGACGCCGAGCAACTTCACGCACCACGCCTGGCCGAACGCCGCCGGCACGCTCTGCGTGACGGCGGACGAGGTGACCGGCGGCAGGCTGCGGGTGTTCGACATCACCGACAAGTCGAACCCGATCGGGCTCGACAGCTACACGCCCAACCCGAACTCGATCCCGCACAACTGCTTCATCCTCGGCGACCGCGCCCACGTGAGCTGGTACACCGAGGGGTACCGCCTGATCGACCTCAGCGACCCGACCAACCTCGTCGAGGTCGCGTCTTACGACACGTGGCCGGGTTCTTCTGGGGGCGGCAATGGCTGTTGGGGCGTCTATCCGTTTTTGCCTTCGGGCAACGTCATCCTCTCGGATCGCTCGACGGGCCTCTACATCGTGCGCCCCAGCGAGGCGTCGTTCGACAACTTCGGCCAAGGCTGCCCCGGCTCGGTGACCATCCCTTGCCCACAGCTCAACCCCAACGGCGGCACGCTCGAGGGCGACACCCGCGACAACGAATACTGCTACGAGGCGTTCACCGCCGACCCGATCAGCGTTTCTTCGGTGGAGTTCTTCACGCAGACCACGGGCGGCACGCTGACGCGTCCGGTCCAAATCTACCCCGACGCGAACGGCGGCCCCGCCAGCACGCCGATCGCGACGACCTCTGTCGTCATTGGTCCGACCGCGCAGTTCTACACAGCGACCTTTAGCAGCCCAGTGCCTGTGTCGGGCACCTTCTACGTGGGCTTGGACAGCAGCTCGAACAACGTCGTGCTGTGTTCGCTGACCAATGGGACGTCGGGGGACGGCTACTGGCGAGACATCCCGAACGGGGCGGCGAGCTGGATCCTCTCGGGCCTGATCAACAACCCGTCCTTCCGGGTCAACTGCGCTCCGGGCTCGAGCCTGGTCCCGGTCTTAGGCAACAACGGCCTCCCGAACCTGGGTTCGAACTACACGGTCACCCTGGAAGACGCGGTCCCGCAGGCGTTCAGCGTGTTCGTCTCGGGGCTCTCAGATTCCTCGTTCAACGGGCTGCCGCTGCCGTTCGGGATCCCTGGCGCGCCCGGCTGTGATCTGTTGGTCGCTCCAGACGTCACGCAGCTGTTCACGACCAACGCCAACGGCGAGGCGAGCGCGCCGTTCTCGGTCCCGCCGTCTACCGCAAACATCGGCCTCTTCGTCTATCACCAGTGGGTGGTATCCGACCCGATCAACGCGGTCGGGCTGGTCGTCTCGGAAGCGGGCCGGGCGACGATCGACTTCTGAGGAGCAGCGGCAGCGCCGGACCGTCGACGCCTGCGTCGACGCATGCGCGGCGCTAAACGACGAACGGCCGCTTGTCCGCCTTGTCGTCGCTCTGCCGGATCTGCAGCTTGCTGACCTTGCCGGTGTCGGGGTCGAAGACGTTCACCGCGTCGAGGTCTCTGCCGTAGACGTGCAGGGAGATCGCCTGCTTGTCGCTGGTGTTGCCGATCCGGTGGATCTCCTCGTGCGGGGGCAACAGGTAGGAGACGCCGCCCTGCACGACGTCCATGCTGCGTCCCTTCGTCAGGTCGCAGAAGTCGGGGCGCGAGCCGTCGTCGAGCCGTTGGTATGCGTGCTCTTCGAGCGCGTTCTCGACCATCCCCATGATGCCCCAGCATGAGTGGTCGTGGATCGGGGTCTCTTGTCCGGGTTGCCAAACCAGCGCGAGCACCAGGAAGCGACCGAGCGGATCCCGGTGCAGCATGTGCCGCGTGTAGCGGTCGGGGTCGCCGACGCGATGGTCGTCTTGCAGCCAGCTGCCTTCGGCGCACAGCTCCTTGGTGGCCCGCGACAGCTTGCGGATGATCACCTTGTCGGGCGCGCGCTGCTCCAGGAGCTGTTCGATCTTGTGAACGTAGCCCCGGAAGCGGTCGTCGGATGGGGAAGCTGTGGACATCTCGTGCAGGCTCGGGAAGATGACGCTCGGCCGTCCGTCAAAGCCGGTGGAACATTCTATCCGCTCGGCGCCACGAGGCCAATCCGGTGCTCCGTCATGTATTTCGTGCGACCCATCCATACGACCCTCCCGCTGCTTGGCCTCTTCCTGCTGGCAGGTTGCTCCACCGGCTCGGTCCTCGAGCAGAGCCAAGCGGCCGAGCGCAGGGGCGACTGGCAGCGCGCCTTCTCCGTGATCAACGAGGAGTATCAGGCGCAGTCCGAGCAGGGCGCCGTCGACGAGACGCTGGCCCAGCGGCACGAGCGCCTCAAGCGCGAGGCGCTGCGTGACCGCGCCCAGACGCTCATCTTCCGCGAGCGGGAAGACGAGGCGATGGCGCTGCTGGACGAGCTCGCGTCGTTGGACCCGGACTTCCGCGACCTCGAGAAGCTGCGGCTCCACGCCAAACGCAAGCAGGCCAAAGCGCTGGCGGACGCCGGCGACAGGCTGCTCTCCGAGCAGGAGTTCCAGCTCGCGATGGAAAAATATCTAGAGAGTCAGCGGGTCGACGCGACCCTAGACTTCGCCGCGACGGGGATCGAGCGCGTCAAAGAGGAGTTGGCGCGGATGGACGCGGTCGCGCAGCGGCAGTTCTTGCAGGCGGTGCGCAAGTATCCAGAGTTCCGCCACGTCGAGGTGGCGTGGCACGCCGACGCAGTGATCCGTAACTCTCCGGATCTCGAAGACGAGCGGCGCGCGAACGCGCTGCGGCTGCGTGACCAAGCTCGCGTCGAGCGGGCCCGCGCGACCTTCGCGGAGGCCAAGGCGTCCGCTGACGAAGACAAGTTCGGCGCGGCCCTGGTGCTCTACCGACAAGCGCTGCAGCTAGACCCGGAGTTTGAGGAGGCCAAGGTCGGGGTCGACGAGATGAACGAAGAGCTGGCGGCCCTCGGACTGATCGAGTCGGCGCAGCTGATCATGCGCAACGGCGGCTTCGAGAAGGCGCGAGAGATGCTGAAGCAGGCGTTCGAGATGTCGCAGCTGTCGCGGGGTGCCATCAGCGAGCTGATGATCGAGAACCGGCGCTTGCAGGCCGGCGCTGAATACCGGGCGGCGCGGGACTTCGAGGTGATGGGCAAGAAGGCAGAGGCCGTCGCAGCCTTCGAGGCGCTGCTCGCGAAGTGGCCGGACGGTTTCGAAGACGAAGCCGCGCGCATCGACGCGCTGAAGATCGACATCGCTGGCGCTGCCGCCGAGTGGCAGGCTGCGCTGGACGCCGAAGCCGCTGGAGACCTGGAAAAAGCCATCGGCCACTATCGAGACGCGCAGCGCTTCTACAAGGCGTGGCGCGACGCGGACGCTGAGATCGCGAGGATCCAGCGCGCGCTCTCAGGCGAGGGCGAAGAGCCTGCCGAAGGCGAGGAGCCGACGACGGGCGAGGCGCCGGCCGGCGCCGAGGAGCCGACTGGCGGCCAGAAGCCTGCGGGCGGCCAGGCACCTTCTGGCGGCGATCAGGGCGGTCGAGCGCGCTGCTGATCCGGTTCGGCGGATGGATCGTGGCATAATCGCCACGTGCGCGCGCTCTCGTTAGCAAGCCGGTTCCTGATCACCCTGGTGGTGTCGGCCGTCTTGCCGCTGTTGCTCTACGGGTGGTTCTCGCTGCTCGGCATGCGGGATCAGATCGACGAGCAGGTGGTGCGCGTGTTCCTGCCGCAGCTCGCCGCAGACTACGCGCAGAAGATCGAGACGAGGCTTGAGCGCACGGACCAAGCCTGCGCGATCGTCCGGGAGCTGTCGCGTCGCGTGCTGGACACGCCGCTCGATCAGCGCGACGGCGAGCTGGCAGCGTTTGGCGAGCAGGTCGAGTTGATCCCGGACCTGCTCAGCGAGTTCCTCGACCTGCTGCTGCTGGCGGACTCCGAAGGCGACGTCGTCTTCTGGCAGGACGGTCGGCGCCTCGACCCGAACGCTCACCAGCGACGCGCGGAGTTGATCCCAGAAAGCGTCGCGGAGGAGTCGTGGTTCCGCGAAGCGCAGCGAGAGCGCGGCGTACACTATTTGCCGTGGGGTCGGTCTCCGTATCTGCACCGGGGAATGGATTACCGCTCGATGGACCCCGGCAGCCATCACTTGGGCGTCGCGATGGACGTGCCCATGGGCGACGGACACTCTGGCGTGCTGTTCGCGCTGATCCGCTGGTCCGAGGTGCAGGCCGTGATCGACGAGGCGCGGGCGGTGCTCATCGAAGAAGCCGGACTGGCCTCGGCGCAGGTCTTCGTCGTCGGCCGCGACGGCGTCGTCCAAGCGCACACGGACCGGGCGCGCTACGGGTTGATGCTTAAGCCCGCCGAGCTCGGCCAGCGGCTCGCGGACGCGGAGGCCTTCGGCCGCTGCGAGTCCGTCCGCGACGACGGCGTCGCTTTGCGCGTCGGGTTCGCGCCTGGCGGCGGCGACAGCGCTCGCGCGTTCGTGATGGGAGTGGCGGTCCCGGAGGACGAACTGTTCGCAGCCAGCGATGACTTCGAGCGGGTGCTATTGCTCGCGATCATCGTATCGATCATCGTGCTGGTGGCGTGGTCGCTGGCGGCTTCGCGCGCGATCACGGCGCCGGTCAAGTCGTTGGTGCAGGCGACGCGCAAGATCGCCGGCGGCGACCTACAGGTCGCGGTGCCCGAGCGCGGCGGCCCAGAGCTGGGCGAACTCGCGGCGGCCTTCAACTTGATGGCTCACGAACTCGCTGTCGGTCGTGATCGGCTCGCGCACGCCGAGCGTGACCAAGCCTGGGCCGAGATGGCGCGGCAGGGCGCGCACGAGGTCAAGAACCCGCTGCAGCCGATGCGGATGACTGCGCAGCTCTTGCAGCGCGCGCGCGCCGAGGAGGACCCCCGCGCAGAGCAGGTGGCGGAGCGCCTCGCGCGAACGGTCATCGAGCAAACCGAAGCGCTCGATCGCATCGCGAGCGACTTCCGCTCGTTCGCAGGGGTCGCGCCCGCCCAGCGCTCCGACGTGACGGTAGACGCGTGGCTGCAAGCGCTGCGCGACCAGACCGCCCGCCTCTTCGCGGACAAGCAGTTGACGTTGACCTTCGCAGGCGCCGCTGGCGACGCCGTGGTGTCGATCGAGCAGGAGTCGATGGCGCGGGTGTTTGTCAACCTCGTCCAGAACGCGATCGAGGCTGCGACGGAGCCCGTGATTGTCGAACTGGGTTCGCGTCGAGAGGGCGACCACGTCGTGATCGATGTCGTGGACAACGGCCCAGGCGTGCCCGCGGAGGTCCGCGAGAAGCTCTTCGATCCATACTTTACGACCAAGACGTCGGGCACGGGGCTGGGCCTCGCGATCTGCCGCCGCCTCTTAGACGTGCAGGGCGGCAAGATCCGCCTGGAGTCAACCCGCCCTGGGGAGACGCGGTTCGTCATCGAGCTCCCGATCGCCTGAACCTCTCCCCTTGTGCGGGCGCTTCGATACGTTCTCCGTGCATCGCGGCCGCAACCGCGCTCTCTTCGCGGGCGAAATGCCTGGACGGGTGGTCACAGATTCGTCGCAAGCGCCCCTGGGGGCGATTGATCGACAGGCGAAGCACACCGCAGGCCACTGCTCGCTGCCCCCGCTCCTCACACTCCCTGTGCTCTGATGCAGCAACGACCTGCCGTATTTATCGTCCTCACGCTGCTCCTCGCGGTCGCCGCCGTTTACGGGCTGCTAGGGCTCGGCGGCGCCTCCGCCCCTTCCGCGCCGGCGACCATCACGGACGAGGCCGCGTCCGGTGACGCGCTGCCGTCACGCGGTGCGCTGCCTGCGTCTACGGGACAGAGCGACGCAGTGACGCTCGAGCGTGCAGCCGCGGGCGGCCTGACCGCTACCACGGGCGTGCGCGGCGTGGTCGTCGACGCCAAATCCGGCCAGCCACTGGGCGGGGTCGAGGTGATCGCGGTCAAGGATCAGCCCTCGTTCGCGCCTGTGGTTGACAGGTTCCGTGGTCTCTTCCAGGACGGCATGTTTGTCGACACTCGCGCGACGCGGCGTGAGCTGGGGAGGACGGTCAGCAATCCGGACGGCAGCTTCGAGATCCTGGGCGTCGCGCCGGGTCGTTTGTTCCTGGACGGTCGCAGCGACGGCTGGTTTGTGCGCACGCCTGCGTCGGCGCGGATCGCGCGCGGCGAGGTCGTCGAAGGCGTCGAGCTGCGCGCGTCGCCGGGCGGCCGCTTGCGCGGCATCGTGATCGGCGCCGACGGCGCGCCGTCTCCCGGCGCAAGCGTCAATGTGCGCCCGGGGCTCAACGCGTTTCTCGGGCAGATCACCGAACGTCAATATCGCTGGCTCGACACGGTCACCGACGACCAGGGTCGCTTCGACATACCGGGCGTGCCTGCCGGCGAAGGCTACACCGTCTCGGTGACAGCGCCGTCGGTCGCGTTGGAGGAGGTCCACGGCGTCTCCGTGCGCGCGGGCGAGGTCACCGCGCTGACGGTGCAGGCGCATCAAGGCGCGATTGTTGAGGGGCGCGTATTGGACCCGGACGGCGAGCCTGTCGGAGGCGCTAGCGTCGCGATGGTCTACCTGGACCTGAGCCGCGTGCTGTTCTCTGCGGACGGCCGCTCTGAGCCGTTGGTCACGGACGCGGACGGCCGCTTCCGGCTGGAGCACGTCGCCGCAGGCCGCGTCGCGATGGTGGCAGCAGCCGACGACGTCGCGCCCAGCAACATCGCGGAGTTGGCCGTCGTCGACGGCGGCGTTTACGACGACGTGCTGCTGCAGCTCGGCGTGGGCGAGGCCGTCGCTGGCGTCGTGGTCGACGACCGCGACCAGCCGGTCGCCGGCGCGGAGGTCGAAGTGCGCCCGTTCGAGCGCCCCAACGACCCGCAGTTCCTCAAGATGATGCTGAAGGTCAGGCGCGTCGCCACGACGACTGATGCGACCGGTCGCTTCGAGGTGCGTGGGATGACCGGGGAGCGCTTGGTCATTCAGGCCAGTAAGCGCGGCTATACCACCGCGGTCGCGTCCGGCGTCGAGCTTGACGACCCTGAGATCGTCGTGCGCGTGCAGCGCGGCGTGACGATTCGCGGGCGCGTCGTCGTGGCCGACGGTGACGAACAGAAACCGGTCGCGCGCTTTCGGGTCGACACCCGCAGCCGCGAGGTGCCGAAGAACGAAGACGGCGAGGTCGTCGCGGTCGGAGAGGAGTCCGGTCGACGGCGTTGGCGCGGCCGCGGCCGTGGCGGGCCGCCTTGGGAGCAGGGCCGGCGTAAGCGAACGCAGCAGATGCCTGAGGGCATGACGATGGCGAACCGCACCGGCGACGGCAACTGGCGCGAGGTCAAGTCCGACGCTGGGCGCTTCGAACTCACCGGGATCCCGCCAGGCCGCATCCGGCTGCGCGTGCGCGCTGACGGCTTCCTGTCTCCCGACAGCCAGACCATCGACCTGCAGCCGGGCGGCGTCAGCGACGAGCTGTTGTTCGTCTGCGGCGGCGGCGAGTCCGTCGTTGGGCGGGTCGTCGACACCAGCGGCGCGCCGGTCAGCGACGCGCAGGTCACCGCCTACAAGGAAGACCGAGGCGATGGCCGGCGCAGCGGCCTGCGCGCGATGTTCAAGGTTGACCCCGAGGACTTCGACTTCCTCGCGCTCTCTACGAGTCAGCGAACGGCGCTCAGCGACTCCAAGGGCCAGTTCACGGTCGCCGCGCTCTCGCCGGGCGATTATCGCTTCACGGCGCGGCACCCAGACCTCGCCAAGGCGTCCACGAAGGACGTCGCTATCCAGGCCGGCGTCGACACCCCGCCCGTCGAGATCGTCATCGACGCCGGCGGCGCTGTCGAAGGCACCGTGACCGGGCTCGGGATGCGCCCGCTCACCAACGCGCTGATGGTCGCCTTCAGCCTGCAGGCAGGATCGATGCGCAGCGGCACCACCGATCAGCGCGGCTACTACAAGATCGACGGCCTCCCGCCGGGTCAGTATGTGGTGTTTAAGTCACGGCTCGACGAGCGCGCCGACAACATCCCGCTCGACCTGATGAGCAACATGCGCCTCAAGACGGTCACCGTGCGGCGCGGCAAGACCGCGCGGCTTGACGTGCACGATGAGGGCGAGGACGGGGTGCGCATCTACGGGACTGTCCGCGAGAACGGCGAGCCCGTCCCGCGCGCGTTGATCTCGCTTCTAGGCAGCGATCGTGAGGGGCTGCTCGGTATGGGCATCCGCGCCAACGCTGCGGACATGAACGGGCGCTACGAATTGATCGGGATCAAGCCCGGCGATTACGTCATGCAGGTGACGCGCTTCCAAGGCCAGCCGGTGCAGACGACGTTCGAGATCGAGGTCCCCGAGGACGTGCGCGACTACCCGTTTGAGGTCCAGCTGCCTACGAGCACCCTCCGAGGCGTCGTCCTTGACAGCAGAGGCGAGCCGGTCGAGGGCATCCGCGTGACGTTAGGCAGCGAGGACAGCGGGTTGTCGGACCAGGGCGGACTCGTCGGGATGATCGCGCAGAACGGCTTGAGCCAAGCGCGCACGGACGAGCGGGGTGCGTTCGAGATGAAGTCGATCTCTGCAGGCACCTACCGTCTCACCGCCGGCGCGAAGGGCCCGGGCGGTCCGCGGCGTCGACCGCGCGACGGCGAGACGCTCTACGGCGAAGGCCGCCTCGACGGCGTGATCGTAGACGGCGTCACGGAGGTCTCGGGTCTCGTCGTCACGGTCCCGCTCGCAGGGTCGATCACGGGGATCGTCACGGACGGATCCAACATGCCCGTCGCGAACGCCGAGATCGCCTACGTAGACAACAACCGCGAGCGCCGTCGTCGCAGCGGTAACCCCCTCATCGACATGCTCGGCGCGTCCCGTCCGGTCCGGACGGGTGAGGACGGTCGGTTTGAGATTAAGGGGCTCACGCCCGGCGAATACACGCTACGCGTCGAGAGCGAGGCGCTGGAGGCAGGCAAGCTCGACGACGTCGTCGTGCAGCAGGAGCTGCCCACAGAGGTGCAGCTGCGCGTTGTGCGTGGCGCGACCTTGCGCGTGCGCGCGACGAACGTCGATAAGCAACAGATCCCGCTGGGCAACATCACCTTGCTCGACGGCAAGGGCAAGCCAGTGGTCAGCGGGCTCTCGACGTTCACGATCATGAGGCGGCTGATGTCGCGGCGTGACAAGGTGGAGAACTCGGGTTGGTATGAGTTCGGCAGCGTGCCGCCAGACACCTACACCGCGGTCCTCAGGGAGAAGGGCAAGGAGGACATCCGCATCGTGCGTACCATCCGCGACGGTGAGAAGGTCGAGTGGGACATCGACGTCGGCCTCGAGTTGGAAGCCCGCGGTCGCGCGCGACAAGGCGGCAAGTAATGCGCGCGTGGTCGCTGCTCGTCTACTCGGTGCTCGTCTCGACCCCTGTCGTGACCGCGCAAGGAGACCGCCACGAGATCGGCCTGCGGCTCCGCTCTTTTGAGCGATCGCTCGCCGAGGTAGAGGATCTCGGACGACGCGACGCGGCGTTCGTCGAGCTCGAGCGCGCGGTCCAGGCCTTCTTTGGCTTAGATATGAAGCGCGTCGCTGCGTCCATCGACGCTGCGACGCTCGCGCTCGAGGGACGCGCGCCGCCGCCGGTCGAGCGTTACGCGCGGAGCCTGCAGCTGCGGCTCGGGAGGCGGCTCGTGGACGCGCGCGGCGGCAAGCTGTCGATCGAGGTGCGTCGTCTCTTCGAGGTCGAGGACGCGCCAGCGCCTACGCCTGAGCTGACGGTGGCGTGGCGCCTGCACTCCGAAGGCCGCTGGTCCCGCCGCGTCGTGGGCGAGCTGCCGGAGGTCTTCGAGTTCGACCTCGAGGCGCTGCCGGCCGGTGACCACGTCCTCCGTTGGTCGATCGCTGATGGTGCGCGAGTCCTCGTCGAGCGCGAGATGGCGTTCGCCGCGGCTACGGACCTCGACGGGCGGCTCGCGGCGGTCGGCGCTGCGGCGGACGCCGCGAAGAAGATCGCGCCGCGGTCCATCGAGTCGCTGACGCTCGCCTCGCTCAAGAGCCTGCTGCGCACGACGCAGCGGCGAACGGCCTACGAGACAGAGCTGCACGGCGCCGCGCTGCTCGACGAGGCCGAGCTCCTCGCTCGATGGGTGACGAGCGATCGCAGCGCGCGCGTCTATGGTCGAGAGCGGCCGGGGTCTTTTCGCGTGCGCGTGCCCGTCGGCGAGCGCGCTGTCTCCTGTCGCCTGTTTGCGCCGGACGTCGCCGACGGCGAGCGCCCGATCGTCGTGGCGCTGCACGGCGCCGGCGGCAGCGAGAACCTGTTCTTTGACGGCTACGGCGACGGTTTGTGCGTCGAGCTGGCGCGGCAGCGCGGGTGGTTCGTGGTCGCGCCGCGCAACGGGATGGGTTTCGTCGATTGCGCGGGGCTCGTCGACGCGCTGTCCGAGCGCTTCTCGATCGCGCGCGGCCAGGTGTTCGTCGTCGGGCATTCCATGGGCGCGATGCAGGCGGTCAGCAACGTCTCGCGGACGCCGGGTCGGTTCCGCGCGGTCGCGCCGATCGCCGGCGGCGGGCGCGTCACACGGGGCGATGAGCTCATGTCGGTGCCGTTCTTCGTCAGCGCTGGCGCGCGCGACTTCGGTCGAAGCGGCGCAAAGGGTCTGCATCGGCAGCTGATGGCGGCAGGCGTGGACTCAAGCTGGCGGCTGTATCCTTCGGTTGAGCACCTCGCCGTCGTGCAGGTGGCGCTGCCGGATGTGTTTGAGTTCTTTGACGAGCACGCGCGCTGAGTCGGTCGCCTCTGAGCGCTGCACACATCGAACGCTGCGGCTCGTCGATCGCTGTTGCGCTCAGCCGTGCGAACGCCGCGCTGCGGCTAGACTCTGCGCAGGCTCAGCAGACAATGACCTGCATGCCCATCGCGCGCACCGTGACGTCCTTCCTCGCCGGCGTCTTGTTGATGGCGGCGAACGCCGCGGCGACGTGGTCGATCGTGGTCGTCGATCTCGTCACCGGAGAAGTCGCCGTAGGGATCGCGACGTGCCTCACCGGCTTTGACCTGCGTCCCAGCACCGTGGTGGTTGTTCCTGGGCGAGGCGCGGCGGCGGCGCAGTCCTTCGTCGGCCCGTTATCGCTGCGGCAGTTGATCCGAGATGGATTTTTGACGGGCGACAGCGCCGCCCAGATTCTGCAGGCGCTGGCCAACGCGGACGGCGGTCATCAGTCGCGACAGTACGGCATCGTTAGCCTCACCGGGGGCGAAGAGACGTTCACGGGCACCGGCGCCGGCGCGTGGGCCGGTGGCGTGGTCGGGCAGAGCGGCAACCTGCGCTACGCGATCCAGGGCAACATCTTGACCGGTCAGCCGGTAGTCACCGCAGCCGAACAGGCGCTCGTGACGACCCCCGGCGGCCTCCCCGACAAGCTGATGGCGGCGATGGAGGCGGCCCGCGCGATGGGCGGCGACGGCCGGTGCTCATGCTCGCAGTTCTCGCCGACGGCCTGCGGCTCGCCGCCGCCGAGCTTCAACAAGTCTTCGCACATCGCGCTGATGATCGTCAGTCGTCCGTCGGATGTAGACGCGCCCTGCGGCGCCGCGCTCGGGTGCGGCGCTGGGGACTACTGGCTGGACTTGAACGTCGCGAACCAACCTGCCAGCGCGCCCGACCCGGTGTTGACGCTGCAGGGTCTATTCCAGACGTGGAAGCAGAGCCAGGTCGGTCGCCCGGACCACTATGCGTCGACGGCCACCGTCACCAACTCGGTCATCCGGGCTAACGGGCTGGACGAGGCGGTGGTCAACGTCGAACTGCGTGACGCCCAGAACAATCCGCTCGGCAACAGCCTGCCGCTCGACGTGCAGCTCAGCGCGGACAGCACCGTCGCCGACGTCGTCTTCAGCCCGGTGAGCGCGCTCCCTGACGGGACCTACGAGTTCACCGTTCGCGGCGCCCTGCGGGCGGGGACGGCGGCGCTCGACATCTCGGTGACCGATACGCGCGGGCGCGTCGGGATCTGGCCGCGGCCGGTCGTCACGCTCGAGGACATGTTCGGGGCGTGCGGCGCGGGCGCGGTCCCGGACGGCCAGGGCGGCGCGCTGACAGCGCTGAAGGTGAACGGCAGCGGCGGCGTCGACCGCGTCGTCGAGGTCGGGTTCAGCCAGCCGTTTTCTTTGACGCTGTCTGCGCCCGTCGTCTCGACCCCGGCGTTCCCCGTAGGCATGTTCGCGCTCTGGGCGCACGCGGGGATCCCTGCGGCTGGCGCGACGCTGCCCCTCGGGGCCGCTCCTAACGCGCTCTGCTTTACGCCGTCGCCGCTGTTAGCGGGTGCGCCTACAGCGTTGGTCGCTGACTCATTTGGGCTGGGGTCGCCGGTGTTCGCTGCGCCTGCGCCGTTCACCTTGAGCGTGCCCGGGCTCCCGGTCTTGCTCGACGCCGTGCTCCAAGGCGCGGTGGTGGTGGATGCGCAGGGGACGTTCGCTGCGACCAACGCGGTCTTCCTGCGGATCCAGTCGTTGCCGCCGCCGGTGATCACGAGCGTCAGCCCATTCGCGCCTGCGGCTGGCCAACTGGTGACCGTTGCGGGGTCCGCGTTCGCGCCCGGCATCGCGGCCGCGATTGACGGTGTCCTTGTCCCGTTGACCTACATCTCGCCGAGCTTGGTGTCGTTCACCATGCCTGCGGGCGCGTCCTGTGACGCGACGCTCGTGCTGGGCAACCCCGGCGGGTCGTCGGACGCGACGCCGCTGAACGGCTCGCCGACGATCACCAACTTGCCGTTCTCCTCCGGCCCGGCGGCAGGCGGCAACACCTTCATCGTCATCGGTCAGAACCTCGCCGGCTGCACCGTGACGGTGGGCGGGAGCCCGCTCGTCCCGATCGCGCAGACGGCCGTTTCGATCGTCGGCAGCGTGCCGCCCGGGTCGCCGGGCCCGGCGGCGGTCGTGATCACCAGCCCCTCGGGGTGCCAGACGACGGGCACCTACACCTATCAGTAGACGCTGGGGCTGCAGCCGCTCGTCGCGGCGCGCCATCGGCTGGGGCGCCGCGACGTCGGCGCCAGGTCGCGTTCGATCCGCCAGAACCCCTTGGCGAAGGGCTCGCCGCGGGTGATCCACGCGACGTCCTCGGCCGAGAGGCCGTAGGCGTCGGCGACCACGACGTCGACGCGCGTCTGGAGCGCGCGCCGCTCCTCAGGGTCGCGCGCCGGGGCGCGTGCGGCGCACCAGCCCTCGCGGGCGGCGTGATCCCAGAGCGGCGCGCTCCATGTCGTCGTCGCGCACAGCCGCAGGGCGAGCCGCGCGAGCTCGTCCTGGGCGGCGGCTGACAGCGGCGGCAGGGCGCAGTCCGTCAACACGAAGCGGTTGAGGTTGGTGCCGCTGAGGCGCATGCGCAGCGCCCAGTCGAACGGCAGCGACGCGATCGCGGCGGCAGCTGCGGCGAGGTCCCGGACCGGTTGGGTCGAACCCTCGGCGGGCGCGAGCACGCCGACGGAGTTGCCGCACGGCACATCGGGCAGCAGGCACGCGATGGCGGTGCGCTCGTTCGTCGCGTTAGACAGGGCGCGGAGCCCGACGCGCGCGGGCGGTCGAGCCGCCGCTGCGCGGCGCCACGGCCCGGCTTCGACTAGGTAGAGCGGCCGCAGCTCGTCTGCATCATGCGGCGCGCGCCAACGGGTCTTATGTCCGACGCCGCGGTCATGTGCGCCGGCGTTGGCGTCGAGGTCGTAGATCATCGCGCCCTGCGTGAGCGGCAGCAGGTCGGGCCTGTCCTCGGCGCGCCACACGCCGTCTGGTTCACCGGCGTAGCCGTCTGACTCGGCTCGCTCACGCAGCACGAAGCGGTCTTTGTCCGAGGTCATGTTGAAGTCTCCCTGTCGCCACGTCAGCAGCCCCCCGGCGCCAAGCATCGGTCGCCCGACGCGCTGAATGCGCCGCAGCAGGTCGAGGTCTCGGTGGTCCTCGACCTCCACGAGTGTGCCAGCGTTCGGGCTCAGCTCGCGGATGACCGCGCGCGGGTACTCGCAATGATCAGGCCGCTCTGTCTGCCAACCTTCAACCGAGGTGCGGCTGAACGCAGCGCGCACGCTTTCGGTGCGCCCCCCCTTCGTCGCGATCACGACGCCGAATCGGTAGCGGCTGTCGATGTCGAAGATGCGCTCGCGGTTTTCGAATCCGTAGAGCCACTCCCATCGGCACTCGTCGAGCAGCATTTCGCGCAGCTGCGCGGCGTCCCGGTCGAACCACATGCTCGCCGGCAGGATGATCCCGAGCCGCCCGCCCGGGCGGAGTAACCGGTGCGCGCGCTCAAGGAACAGCCGGTAAGTGAAGAGCTTGCCGGATCCCTGTCGCTTGAACTGCGAGCGCATCGTCGCCAACTCGTCGCGCGTGTAGTGCGCTTCGCGCAGCGTCTCCCATGGCGGGTTGGTGAGCACGGCGTCGAAGCTGCCGTCCTCGAGCTCTTTCAGGCCGTCGCCCTGTTGTATCTGCGCTGCCCTTAGCGCGTCGCGCGCGATCGACGCGGCGTGGTCGTCGATGTCCAAGCCGAAGAACTCGGCGGGTGATCGTTGCAGCGCCTCGCGGGCCGCGAGTAAAAAAGAACCGCCGCCGACCGCGGGGTCGCAGATCCGCAGCGGGCTGCCGTCGTCGATCGGCGCTAGGGCGCGGCGAGCGGTCGGCAACGCGAGCTCTGGTGGCGTGAACCAGACCCCGTGCATCTTGCGGAGCTCAGGCGATAACGACCGTTGGTGCCGGTCTGCGGCGCCCCAGGCGTCCTCCTGACTGGGGCCCGTCACATGCACTCGGCGGTGAAGCCGGCCATCGACAGACGCTCGAGGACCTTCCGGACATGTTCTTCGCCCTTGGTCTCCATCACGACGTGGAGCTCCGCCTCTCTGGGGGGTAACCGAGAGAACAGTCGCTGGTGGTCGATCTCGATGACGTCCGCGCCGGCAGCGCCGACGAGTTGGGTGACGCGCGACAAGACGCCCGGAACGTCGTGGATCAGGACCCGCAGCTTAGCGATCTTGCCGTCGCGCTTGAGGCCGCGCAGCAACACCGTCGAAAGCATCCGTCGGTCGATGTTGCCGCCGCAGATGATGACGCCGACCGCGCGCCCGCGGAACAGCTCTGGATGGCGGAGAACGGCGGCGTATCCGGCCGCGCCGGCGCCTTCGGCGACCACCTTTTGGTGCCCGGCGAGCGCCTGGACCGCCTCCTCGATGTCGGACTCGGAGACGAGCAGTACCTCTTCGAGTCGGTCCTTAAGCAGCTGCAGCGGCAGCTTGCCGGGGCTCTTCACGGCGATGCCGTCCGCCAGCGTATGGGTGTTGGGGCCGGGCATCGGTTCGCCGGCGAGCGCAGCGTGCATAGACGGACAGCGCTCCGTTTGGACGCCGTAGATCCGGATGTTCGGGTCGACGTGCTTGGCCCAGACGGCGGTGCCGGCGGCGAGCCCCCCGCCGCCGATGGGCACGATCAGGGTGTCGATCTCCGGTGCGTCGGCGAGCATCTCGAGCGCCGCCGTGCCCTGCCCGGCGATGATCACCGGGTCATCGTAAGGGTGGATGAACTCCAGCCCTTCACGCTCTGCGAGCGTCAGCGCGTGCTGGTTGCACTCGGCTACCGAGGCGCCTTGCAGCATCACCTTGGCGCCGTATGCCTCCGTGCGCTCGACCTTCGAAAACGGCGTCGTCTCGGGCATCACGATGGTCGTCGGGATCCCGAGCCGCTGCGCATGGTGCCCGACGCCCTGGGCGTGGTTGCCGGCGGAGGCCGCGACGATGCCGCGGAGCCCGCTGTCCGCGGCGGCGAGCCGCTCAAGCTTCAAGCAGGCACCTCGTAACTTGAAGGAGCCCGTGATCTGCAGGCTCTCCAGCTTGAGCCATATTTTGGCGTCGAGCGGCGAGCCCAGCCGTGGCGCTAGGACGGTCGGCGTGCGCAGGACGTGTGGTTTGATCACCTCGTGCGCGGCTGCGACTTGCTCGGGCGTGACCGACATGACTGCGGCAGACTACAGCCTTGTTAGGATCGCGCCATGGTCGGCTTCATCTGGTGGCTCGTGTTGCTCTGGAACGTGTTCACGGTCTTAGCCTACGGCTGGGACAAGTGGCGCAGCACCCGCCAAGGCGGCCGCGTCCCCGAACGCGCCTTGCTATGGATGTTGTTTACGACAGGCTGGCCCGGTGCATGGCTCGCCATGGCTTGGTTCCGTCATAAGACCGTCAAGCAGCCGTTCCGCCGCTACGCGATGGTCTGGACGGCGGTCAACCCATTCTGGTTGCTGGTCTGGTGGTCTTGGCCACGCGACTTGGTCGGCGTTTGATCAGAGCAGCAGTCGTATCTTGGCCGAGCCTCGCGCGGCGAACAGGCGTCGCTCTTGCATCGCGCGCCGCATCACTTGCCGGATCGATGGGATGGCGTCGTCGGTGAACAAGATGAAGACTTGCTGCGCGAACTCCATCCTTCGCAGGAAGTGCCACCCGTACTGAGTCTCGATGACGTCGGTCGTCACTTGACCGTCGCGCAGTGACCAAGCAGCGCGGCACAGCGACGCTGGCAGGCGGTCGTCAAAGCGGTGGATGCCTGGCAGCTCGCCGTCGTTGTCGCGGGTGCGGTTGTCATCCGAAAACAGCCTGACGAGCTCGTTGAAGTTCGACCCGTCAGGGCGCAGTCGCGCCTGGACCTCCGCGACCCGCGCGTTGGCGCGGGCGATCCCGTCCTCCTTGAGCAGCAGGCCGGTGCCGCCGTCGCGGTGCTGAATCAGGATGTGCTGCACGGTGACCTGCCCGCCGAAGTAGCGCGCGTTGTCGTTGAAGAAGTCGCGCAGTTGTTTGCGCGTGTAGTCGTCCTTCTCCAGCAGGTCCAGCATGCCCTGCAGCTCGGCGCTCAGCCCACGCTTGAGTTGGAAGTCCGCCAGCAGGCGGTTGACGTGACGCTGTGAGAGATCTGTCGGTCGACCGATCTGCCGCCGGTGTTCGATAACTTTACCCAGGTAGTCTTCGAAGCTCGCTTTCAGCGAATCGCTCTGCGCCCTCTCAAGTTCGACCGGGTCGATGTATTCATCGTCGAGATGTTGCCGGACGGCCTCCAAGTCGGCGAACTGTCGGACCCAGGGCGCCATCAGGTCGGACTGGAGGTATCGCTGAAAGGTTGGCTGCTTGCGAACGAGCGCCTCAAAGCCCGGGTAGTGCCGGGCGTCGATGTGTGCGATCAGCTCGCCCAAGGTGATCGTCTTATTGCCGACGACAGCGATCGCTTTGGCCTTGTCGCGCGGATACTGGACCGACACGAAGTGCGGCGCTTGGTCCGGCGTCTTCGTTTGCTCGGTTTGCTGGCCGACGGCGACGGCCGCGGTGAGCAGCGCTGCGGCGAAGCGCGTTCGTGTGCTGAGCTGCGTGTTCATCTGCGCGCTTTAGTCTGCCCTAGTCACGCCGTAACTCCTCGCAGCGTTCGAGATCATTTCATGGCTCCGCCGACGATCTGCGGTGGACCGTTGCGATCGTGGTGTGCGGAGTGGTGTTCACCTCGGCCTGCGTCCAGTCATGCCGCTTGCGTCAGAACGTCGGGGACAGTTCGATGACGAGGTGACCGATGACTCTCGCACGCGCCTGCTGGACTCCATCGAGCAGCGGTCGCGAGAAGTGCTCGGCGGCGGGCCACTGCGCTACTTCTTCGCCCCTGGACGGGTCAACCTCGTCGGCGCGCACCTGGACTACAGCGGCGGGGACGTCATGCCGATGGCCATCGACCGAGGGATCTGTGTCGGGATCCGTCCGCGCGCCGACGACCGGATCCGGCTCTGGAGCGTAGATCAGCCATCGGCGGTCGAGGTGAACGGGTCCGATGTTGGGGACTTCGCCGACCCAAGCTGGGGATGGGGTAGTTACCCCCTCGGGATCTGGCGTCGGTTCTGTTGCGATCACGGCGTGCGCGTCGGCTTCGACGCGGTGTTCGCGGGCGACCTCGCGATGGCGTCGGGGCTGTCGTCGTCCGCCGCCATCGAAGTAGTGACAGCGATCGGCCTGAACACGCTGCATGACGTCGGGCTCTCGCCTGCTGAGATTGCCGACCTCGCCCACCGGGCGGAGAACGAGTTCGTCGGCGTGCGATGCGGCATCATGGACCAGTACGCTTCGGCGCTCGGCGAGCCGGGCAAGGCCCTGTGGATGCGATGCCAGGGACCGCGCTGGGAGCACGTTCCGTTCGATCCTGCGGCGTGTGAGGTGCTGGTCATGGACACGGTCAGGCCGCGCACGCTCGCCGCAAGCGGCTTTAACGAGCGCGTCGAACAGTGCGCTGAGGCGCGACGGTTCTTGAGCGAGCGCGTGCGTCCGGAACCGCACCTCGCGTCGTTTTCGCCTGCAGACCTTGAGTCTGTGAAGTCCTCGATGGACCCGCTGCTCTATCGGCGAGCCCGACACGTCGTCACCGAGATGGAGCGAATCGCGACTGGCGCAGCTGCGCTGCGAGCACACGATTACGCCGCGTTGGGCGCCCAACTCGACGCGAGCCATCGGTCGACAGCGGCAGATTACGATGTGAGCTGTGAAGAACTCGACGTGATCACTGATGCTGCGCGACAGTGTGACGCCGTCTTCGGCGCGCGGTTGACCGGAGCTGGCTTCGGCGGATGTGCCATCGCGTTGATCGGGCCCGGTTGTCGCGACGTTGTAGAGGAGCGCGTCAGCCAGGTCTTCTTCGACCGCTTCGGAGTTCCGCCAAGGTTTGACCTGTTGCGACTCGGCGACGGTCCGGGTGAAGTCCAGCGGTGATTTCGCGTCGACGTGTGGCCGCGCGCCGCCAGCTGCGCGAGTGACGAAGAGCGTCCTGCGCGGATGCCGAGCCGCGAGAGAGGCGGCTACAGGAAGCCGCCGTCGACGCCGATCACTTGACCCGTCACGTAGCTGGCTGCGTCCGACGCGAGGAACCCGACGACCGCGGCGACCTCTTCGCTCTTACCCATGCGCTGCATTGGGATCATCTTCTGCACGAAGTCCGGCACATCGCTGGTCATGTCGGTCTCGATCAAGCCAGGCGCGACCGCGTTCACCGTGATCTTGCGTTTGGCCATTTCGATGGCCAGAGACCTGGTCGCGCCCAGGATGCCCGCTTTTGCCGCGGCGTAGTTGGTCTGTCCGCGGTTGCCCTTGAGCGCTGAAACCGACGACATGTTGATGATGCGCCCCCATCGCTTGGCAACCATCTGCATGAGCAGCGGCTGGGTGACGTTGAAGAAGCCGCCGAGGCTCGTCTTGATGACCTCGTTCCACTGCTCGGAAGACATCGCTGGCAGCGGCGCGTCGCGGACGATGCCCGCGTTGTTGACGATGATCGAGATCGGGCGGGAGTCCTCTAAGAGCTTGTCCAGCGCAGCCTTGGTGGCGGTCGTGTCGGCGACGTCAAAGCCGGCGGCTTCGGCTTCGCCCCCGGCCGCGCGGATCTGCGCGACGACCTCTTCGGCGGCCTCTGCGTTACGCTGGAAGTTGACGATGACGGGATGACCCATCCGCGCCAGCTCGGCGCAGACAGCCGCGCCGATGCCGCGGCTGCCGCCGGTTACGAGCGCGCGGCGCTCGGAAGCATGGTTGCTCATGTGTCCGGAAATACTCGCCAGCGGGCAGTGAGGTCAAGCGACCCTTGCTACGGCTTTCGTGGTCCGGGCCGCCAGACGCGCTGTGCGCAGCAGAACCTGACCCCGGGGCTACGCTCCGGGCGTCGGATCCGGGATCATGATGAGATGCCGAACCTGCGCCGAGTAGCCCTGGACCGCCGGACGCTGCTGCGCGGCGGCGCGGCGGGCCTGGCGCTGCCGTGGCTCGACGCGATGCTGCCGGCGATGACGCCGTCGCCCGCTCCTAAGCCGGTCGCGGTGTTCATCTTCTCGCCGAACGGCATGAACATGCAGCAGTGGCGCTCGCCGAGCGAGGTCGGCGCGGCGGTCTGCGGACCGACGCTCGCGCCGCTGCAGGGATTCGCGCCGCGGCTGACGGTGTTCGGCGGTTTAGAGATCAGCGGTGGTTGGTCTCACGGTGACGGGCCAGGCGACCACGCCCGCGCTGTCGCTTCGTTCCTAACCTGCGCGCATCCGCGCAAGACCGGCGGCGCTGACCTGCAGGCGGGCGTCTCCGTGGATCAGCAGATCGCGCGCGCCCTCGACGGAGAGTCGCCCTTCCGCTCGCTTGAGCTGGGCCTGGAGCGTGGCCGCCCGGCAGGTATTTGCGACTCGGGCTACTCGTGCGCCTACAGCAACAACGTCAGCTGGAGCGCGCCGGACAGACCTGTCGCGAAAGAGACGAACCCCCGTGAAGTCTTCGCGCGCATGTTCGGGGACCCTGAGTTGGCATTGGATGAAGGCGAACGGCGCGCCCAACGAGCGCGGCACAGGTCGATCCTCGACCTCGTGCGCGCCGACGCGAGCTCGCTCCGTCGTGAGCTTGGGGCAGCAGACCGGCGTAAGCTCTCTCAGTATTTAGATTCGATCCGCGATCTGGAGCAGCGGCTGGATCAGGCGGACAGCGCTCAAGACGAGGTCTTGGCTGATGTCCCCGAGGATTTGTTGGACGCGGGGCGGACCTACACGCAGGGGCTGCAGCTGATGTACGAGCTGATCACGCTCGCGATCAAGACCGAGCAGACGCGCGTCGTCAGCCTGATGATCGGCAACGGCGGCAGCAACTGCAGCTATAGATTCCTTGGGGTAGACGAGGGCCACCATGAACTCAGCCACCACGGCGGGGTCGAGGAGATGCGTGAGAAGATCGCGCGCATCGACCGCTTTCACATAGAGCAGCTCGCTGGTTTCGCGGCGCGTCTGCGCGACGAACAACGCGGCGACCATGACCTGTTGCACGAATCGATGGTGCTGTATGGATCAGGGATCAGCGACGGCAACCGCCACAACCACGGAGACCTTCCGATGCTGATGCTGGGCGAGGGCGGCGGCGCGGCCAAAGGACGCGGCTATGTGGACACCGGCGCGGGGACGCCGATGGCCAACCTATATCTCGCGGTCATGAACGCGATGGGTGCGCGCGCCGGCCGCTTCGCGGACAGCACAGCGCCGCTGGCGCTTCGCTGAGGGTCATCGCCGCGTCGCGAGGAACTCGTAGACCGGCGGGCACTGTAAGAAGCCTTCGCCGCGTTCGATCTTCTCGAGATCGGACATCAGCTCGTCGCAGTCTGCTCGCTCCAGCTCGCCTTTCTCGACCAACTTGGGCGCGAACGTGCGCCACCACGTGTTGGGCCACGCGAACATGCTCTCGCCGCCTCGCGCGACCCGCGCGTGTACTCGGACGTCGTCGAGGCGAAGCCCGTGCGCCTCGAACATCGCGGGCAGCCTTTGCCCGACGTCGGGGTCGCCGCCGGCGGCCCGCCATGCCCTGCTGGTGGCTGCGACCGCGAGGTCGTGGCTGCGTCGGCGCGGGGCCATCGTCATCGCCTCGTAGTTGAAGTAGTCATGGACGGCGAGCCGGCCGCCGGGGCGGAGGGCCGCGGCGATCCCGGCGATGACGGCTTCGGGGTCCGGGACGAAGCAGAGCACCCAGCGCGCATAGGCGAAGTCGAAGGGTTCGTCATCGCCGACGTGGTCGGTCAGCCGCTGCACGTCGCCGGCGCGCGCCTGAAAGTGCTCCACTCCCCGCGCGCGCGCCATGGCGTTGGCGTCGTTCACGAAAGCCTGCGACTCGTCGACGCCGACAACCACCCCAGACGGAGAGACGATGTTGGCGATGTCGAGCGACGCGTAGCCAGGTCCGCAGCCGACGTCTAGCGCGCGCTGTCCCATTTGCAGCTTCGCTCTGCGCCAAGCCTTTACAGCGACGTCGGACCACAGCCGGTTCTGGAGCGCCAGCCGCGCGAGCTCGTCCTGGCCGGTGCCGAGCACATATTCACGATCACTCATTGCGGTCGGATCTTGGGCCCAAGCCAGCAGCTACGCCAGACGTAGAATGCCGCGCTGTGCTCCTTCCCTGGCGACGTCGCTGGCAGCGACGCGCTCTGCTCGTCGCGACGTGGTCCGGCTGCGCTGTCGCCTGGCGCGCCGAAACGGTGCGGAGCGCGGCTTCCCCGCGCTCACGACGTCGTCGAGGCTCGCCGGTGAAGTGGTTGCCGGGTAAAGATTTGGGCTCACGCTCCCTCGCGCCGCTCCGGCTGGCGACGGGGGCGCGTTTCGCCGCTTCGTCGTTCGTCCTTAGCGATTGCTGGTTGGGGCTTCGCGCGGCGGGCACGTAGGCTGTCGGCATGAAGACACGCTTGTGGCTTGTTGGGACGGTGCTTGTCGGCGTCCTCGCCTCGGGGCTGATCGCGCAGCAGGTGCCGCTCGCGCTCGTCGGAGCGACCATCGAGACCTGCGCGGGCGCGACGATCAAAGACGGCACGCTCGTCGTGCATCGCGGCAAGATCCGCGCGGTTGGCGCCTCGGAAGACGTCGCGCCTCCTGCCGACGCCGTCGTCATCGACGCGCGCGGAAAGACGTTGATGCCCGGGCTTGTGTGCAGCCATTCGCACATCGGCTCGGTCTCGGGAGGCGACAGCAGCGGTCCGATCCAACCTGAGGTGCGGGCGCTCGACTCGATCAACCCGCGCGACCCCGGTATCCAGAAGGCCCAGGCCGGCGGCATCACCACGGTGAACGTCATGCCTGGGTCGGGCCACTTGCTCTCGGGTCAGACCATCTACATGAAGCTGCGCGACGTCGACACGGTCGAAGAGCTCGCTGTGCGTAACGCCGACGGCTCGATCGCCGGCGGCATCAAGATGGCCAACGGCACCAACCCGCAGAAGAAGACGCCGTTCCCGGGCACGCGCGGCAAGGCCGCCGCGCTGGTCCGGATGCAGTTCCACCGCGCGCGTGACTACCGGCGCCGTGTCGAGGCTGCTGCTGGCGATCCCGCGAAGATGCCTGATCGCAGCCTCGCCATGGAGGCGCTGCTGGAGGCGATGGATGGCAAGCGCATGGTGCATCACCACACGCACCGCCAGGACGACATCCTGACTGTGCTGAGGATGCAGCGTGAGTTCGGCTTCCGCGTGGTGCTGCACCACGTCAGCGAGGGCTGGATGGTCGCAGACGAGATCGCCGCGGCGAAGGCGCCCTGTTCGGTCATCGTGATCGACTCACCTGGGGGCAAGCTAGAGGCCGCCCGGCTGTCGCTCGAGACCGGCGCGATCCTCGACCGGGCGGGCGTCTTGGTCGGGTTCCACACCGACGACGGCATCACTGACAGCCGCCTCTTCTTGCGCTCGGCGGCGATCTCGGTTCGGGCCGGCATGGATCGTCAAAAGGCGCTGCAGGCCGTGACGATCGCGAACGCCCGAATGTTGGACATGCAAGAGCGCGTCGGGACGCTGCAGGCCGGCAAGGACGCCGACTTCGTGTTGCTGAGCGGCGATCCCTTCTCTGTTTACACGCGGGTCCTGCAGACGTGGGTGGACGGCGCCAAGGTCTTTGACCTCGCAGATCCCCGGGACAAGCTCCTCGCGGCCGGCGGCTACGGCGCCAGCAGCGATCAGTCGCTGTCGATGTGCTGCTACGGTCAGCTAGGAGGCAGCAAGTGATCGCGCTCGCCAGCTTGTTAGCCGCCGTCGCGTCCCCGCCTCAGGAGGTCGTCCAGGCCCCGCCGCAGGCGTTCGCGGTGCGCGCCAAGACCCTCTACACGATGGCCGGACCGCCGGTGCGCGACGGCGTCGTCGTCATCCGCGGCGGCAAGATCGCGGCGGTAGGTAAGGTCGCTGTCCCTGACGGGCTGGAGGTCGTCGACGCAGCGGTGGCGATGCCCGGTTTGATCGACGCACACTCGACCGTCGGCCTGACGGGCGTCTTCAACGTCCCGCAAGACCAAGACCAGTTAGAAAAGTCCTCGCCGATGCAGCCGGAGCTTCGGGCGCTGGACGCGTATCACCCGCGGGACCCGCTCGTTGAGTGGGTGCGCGGACTCGGTGTCACGAGCTTGCACACAGGCCACGGCCCGGGTGCGTTGATCAGCGGCCAAACGATGGTCGTGAAGACGCACGGTCGCAACGTCGACGTCGACGTCCTGAAGCCGCTCGCCATGGTCGCGGTCACGCTCGCAGACAGCGGCCGATCGCGCGACGGCAAGGCGCCAGGGACCCGGGCGAAGTCGGTCGCGATGCTGCGGGAGCAACTGCTCGCCGCGCAGGCCTACGCCGCCCGCAGAGCTCGTGACGACGACGTTGACGTCGACCTAGGGATGGAGACGCTCGCGAAGGTCCTCGCCAAAGAGGTGCCGCTGCTCGTCACGGCGCACCGCGCTCACGACCTCGCCTCCGCGCTGCGCGTAGCTGACGAGTTTGACGTCGAAGTCGTGCTCGACGGCGCCGCCGAAGCCTATTTGATGCTGCCGCGCATCGCCGCGGCGGGCTGTTGGGTGCTGCCGCATCCGGCGATGTCGCGCACGCGCGGCGACCTAGAGAACGGCACGATGGAGCTCGCCAAGCTGCTGGCGGCTGCCGACGTGCCGTTCGCGATGCAGAGCGGCTTTGAGGCGTACGTGCCCAAGACTCGCGTCGTCCTCTGGGAGGCGGGGATCTCGGTGATGCACGGCCTCGCCTACGACAAGGCGATGCGCGCGCTCACCGTGGACGCCGCGCGCATGTGTGGCGTCGACGACCGCGTCGGGACGCTTGAGGCCGGCAAGGACGCCGACCTCGCCTTGTTTGACGGCGACCCGTTCGAATACACGAGCCACTGCCTGGGCGTCGTGATCGACGGCGTCCGTTACCTCGGCAGCGGGCGTTGAGACTGCGCAGATCGGTTTGCAGGTGGTTCGCTGTTCGGTGATCGTGGCGTCGTGACCACATCTGGACGCCGTCCCTCTCTCGCAGCTGCGGGGCTGTGCCTGTTTGCATGCTACGCCGCCGAGCTCGTCGCCCAGCGTGACCTCGGCGGGCTGATCGCGGACGCCCCCGCGCACCTCCGCGCAGGTCTGCCTGGAGACCGGCGTTCGATCCGCCGCGACGTACCGTTGACCCGGACTATCCGTCGGGGGCTCGCTGACGGGACGCGCGCGCTGAACGGTCGCCCTGGACCGAACTACTGGCAGCTCCGCACCGACTTCGACATCAAGGCCCGCTTGGACGTCGATACCCAGACGATCCACGGCGACGAGACGATCCAGGTGCACAACAACAGCGGCGACCCGCTCGAGAGCCTGTATCTCCGTCTCGACCACAACCTGTTTCGATTCGGCGTGCCGCGCGGGGAGTCGGTGCCTGCTGAGAACACGGATGGCATGGTCGTGACGCGGATCGTTGTCGACGGCAAAAACGTCGCGCTCACATCACGAAACCGCCGGCCGGTGCGGCGGCCCGGCGTCGCGACGGCTAGAGGCCTCGGTCGCACCGTGGCGCTCGTCGAGCTCGCGGAGTCGATCCCGCCGGGCCGCACCGCCGCGGTCAGGATCACCTGGCGCACCAAGCTCCCCGGCGGCTCTGGCGGGTATGGGCACCGCATGACCCAGCGATGGGACGACACGCTGTTCCAGCCGACGCAGTGGTTCCCCCGCTTGTGCAAATACGACGACATGCACGGGTGGATGACCTCTCCCTACCTCGGGCCGTCGGAGTTCTATAACAACTACGGCAGCTTCGACGTCGAGCTTGACGTGCCGGGCGGGTGGCTCGTCAGCGCGACAGGTACGCTGCAGAACGCAGACGAGGTGCTGAGCGAGACCGTACGCCAGCGGCTCGCGAAGGTCACCGAGTCCGACGACGAGGTGACGATCGTCGGCGAGCACGAACGCGGTGCAGGCAAGGCGACCGCGGCGGGCGACCGGTTGACGTGGCGCTTTCACGCGGACTTCGTCAACGACTTCGCTTGGGCGACGGCGCGGGACTACGTCTGGAAGGCCACCCGCGCGACGATCCCCGGTAAGGGGCCGGTTCCGATTCACATGCTGTTCCTGCCGTCCCACGCGCGCTCGTATCGCGACGCTGGTCGTATCACGCGGCACGCGCTGGAGTTCTACAGCGACCTGTGGATCCCGTACGAGTTCCCGCAGCTGACGATGCAGGACGGCCCTAGCGCGGGCATGGAGTATCCGATGGTCATCAACTCGAACCGCGGCGCAGCGGATCATGAGACCGCGCATCAGTGGTGGCCGATGATGCTCGGCACCAACGAGACGATGTACGGGTGGATGGATGAGGGCTTCAACAGCTACATGAACATCCTCTCCGGCGCCCACGCGCGGGGTCGCGCGCCGAACCTGGACGGTCGCGGGCAGATCTACGGACGCCGCGTGGGTGACGAGGGCGAGGCGCCGATGATGTGGTCTGCGAACTACGGCGGCAGGCAATACGGGTTCGTGACTTACCAGAAGGTGCCGATGATGTTGGCGATGCTGGGCGGCATCGTCGGCGACGACCAGGTCCAAGCCGGCATCAAGGAATACGCGCGTGCGTGGCTGTTCAAGCACCCGTCCCCCTGGGACTTCGCGTTCTTTATGACCGACTACTTAGAGCGAGACCTCGGCTGGTTTTGGTACTACTGGCTGTGGTCGACGGCGACGGTCGACGGGTCCATCCAGGCGGTCCGCGAGGAAGACGGTGAGGTCGTCGTCGTCGTGCGTCAGGACGGTCAGATGCCGTCGCCGGTTGTGGTGGACGTCACGTTTCGGCAGCCGCGCGGCGTCGGTGGTGTCGTCGGTGCAGAAGCGCTCGGTCCGCAAAAAATGCGGGTCACGCGCCCGGTTGACGTGTGGTTCGACGGAGGTCGGGTCTACGAGCTGCGCCTCCCCGCGAAGCTCGCGGACCTGGATCGTCTAGAGCTAGATCCTCGCGGGCGCTTCCCGGACGGCTTGCGCGGAGACAACGTCTGGCCGCGCTGAGACTCGGCGAGCGTCGCGCGCGTCACCGTCGATGACGGGCGGCGTCATTCTTCGGTCTCGTGGTGCTGGGTAAGGCGTAAGATCTGTCCATGAAGACATACGAAGTCCATCCGTTCTCTGTCACCGTCGGCGCCCTCGTCGCAGCCCTGTTGCTGTTCGCGTGCTCAAGCAGCGGGTCCGGTTCGTCCAACGCGCCGAACAACCCCGGCCAAGACCCGGTGGCCACCACGACGCCGGTGACGTTCTACAGCGACACGTCTGTGCCGCTGGACGGCGGCGTCGAGGTGTTCGTCTTCGGCGCTGTCGTCGCAGACACGGTCATCACCGACATCTCGTACCAGAACACGGCCTCATTTTCGGAGCGCGACCGCATCCTCGTGGACGGTGTCCCCGTCTTCGGTTGGGGGTTCGGCGGCGTGCGGGAAGCGTTCGGCCAGCCGGGGACCGGCTACGGCGTCGCGCCTCGCATTTCTCTGCGGCACGGCATCCTGATCCCCGCGGGCTCCACGCTCACCGTGGAGACGCTGGGCGAGAACAACTTCATCGCGCTGGCGGGCTACACGACGTCCTAGCACGTCTTCGGAACTCTGCCTGTCGGGAGCGCGTGCACCGGGTGCTCCCGCTAGCAAGTTGGCCGTCCGCGAGGAGGCGATTTGTTCCCCGCCGCAGCTCCGGCTGCGACGCCCCGACCTCACAGCGACGAAGCCGTGGGGGGCGCCTCGATCCGAATCCTCGTCCGGCGCGACGGCGGGGGCAAGCTGATGAAGGAGTGGGCTTGATCCCCGCGGGCTACGGCCTGAGGTCCACGTAGGCCGTCGCGACGCTCGCCGGGTCGAGCCGCTGCATCAGCGAGCGGTAGATCGGGTGCAGCGTTCGTTCGGCGCTGACTGTTCGCGCCGCGCCGTTCCAGACGACCTGCAGCGGCCGGTCGAGGTCGACCATCGCGTCGCTGAGTCGCAGCCGGAGCGCCTCGACGCCTTCGCTAACGATCGTGACCCGCTGACCTTCCACTTCGGCGCGGACCGTCTGGCCGTTCTTTGCAGCGCCTGCTGGGAGCTCTAGCCAGTAGAAGCGGTCGTGCAGGCGGCCGCTCTGTCGCCAGACGAGCTTCTTCGGCCAGGGGTCGCGGGTGTACCGCGCCATCCACGGCAACGCGGCGCGGTCTTCTCGGTCCATCCAGTGCCCCTTGCCCGCGACGATGTGGGTCTCATGCAGGTACCCCGCAGGATCGGCCGCTCGGAGGGCGTCGAGCTTCTCGCCATAGGATGCGGCCTGTTCGTTGCGTTTGTAGGCGCCGTCGTTCGCGCCCATCCAGATCATGAAGGGGAGGTTACGCAGGCTGTCGACCGCGACGCCGTTAGGGTGGCCGGCCATCATCGAGGCTGCGGCGAAGCGATCGGCCATCCGCGGCGCGAGCTGGTAGACGCCGTCGCCGCCGGCCGAGTAGCCCATCAGGTAGACCCGGTTCGGGTCGACGCCGCGGTCGATCACGTAGTTCTCGATCAACCGGTCGAACAGGTCGTCGATATGGCCCTCGTGCCAGAGGTTCCAGGTGTTGGTCGGCGCGCGCGGGGCCACGTAGATCCCTTCGGCCGGTTGGTAGAGCTCGATCTGGTTGTTCCACTGTCCATCGTTGACGCGCGCGGGGGCGCCGCCGCCGCCGTGCATCGAGATCCAGAGGCTGTGACCTGTCTTCGGCGCTTCGCCGAACGTGCGCTCGTAGACCTTCAGCTGCTTGCCTGCAGCTGTGACGGTCAGCAGTCGAGTCGGCTTACGGCGCGCGCCGTCCTTCGCGTCGAGCTCGGCGGCGCGCTCGACGCGGGCTTCGTCGCGCAGGCGCGCGAACACCAGTTCGATAACAGGGTCTGCCTCGGTGCGCGTCAGGGTCAGCGACGGGATGGATGCAGCGCGCGCCTTCGCGGGTTGCTGGAGCCATTCGCGGACCGTCTCGAGGTGAGCGGGTCGGTCGGTCGACTGAGCGTGGAGCGAGCTCGCGGCGATGCAGCACGCGGCGAGGACAGCGGGTCTCGGGTTCACCCTGGCAGCGTATCGTTCGGTGCACGCTGGAGTAGGGAGGTCTGACGTGAACTGGGGGGAGGTGTGCGGAGCGCGGTATCTGACCCCGCTGCTCGCGCCGATGACGCAGCGATCCGCTATGGTTCTGGACGTGATCTGGCTCTCGCCTACACGAAGCCACGCTGCAGCGTTCGCGGCTGCGCTGTTCGCGGTGTCACTGCCTGCGCAGCAGAGCGCCGAAGCATCCCACTGGTCGTTCTCTTCGTTTCGCGACGCGACGCGCAGCGCAAAGACGTCGGGCGACGGCGACTCCTCCGCGTCTGGCGCTATTGACCGCTTCGTCGCCGCGCGGCTGCTAGGCGCAGGGCATCCGCCGCAGCCGGCGGCGGACCGGCGCACCCTGATCCGTCGGGTCACGTTCGACCTGACGGGCTTGCCGCCGACGCGCGACGAGATCCAGGAGTTCCTCGCCGACGACGCCGCGGGCGCGTACGAGCGCCTGGTCGAGCGGTTGTTGGCGCGGCCGCAGTACGGCGAACACATGGCGCGTTACTGGCTGGACGCGGTCAGGTTCGCGGACACCAACGGAGTCCACCACGACCACTACCGCGACTCGTCGCCGTATCGGGACTGGGTGATCCGTTCTTTCGCGGGCAACCTGCCATATGACGAGTTCCTGCGCGATCAGCTCGCGGGCGACCTGCGCCAGGACCCGAGCCCGGACCAGCTCGTCGCGTCGGGGTTTCACCGGCTGCACCTGATCATCGACGTCGGCACGGCGTTGCCCGAGGAGAGCCTCGCTCGCAACGTCATCGACCGGACCAACACGTTCGGCACCGTCTTCCTCGGACTGACCGTCGGCTGCGCCCAGTGCCACGATCACAAGTTTGACCCGATCACGCAGCGGGACTACTACCGCTTCGCAGCGTTCTTCAACAACCTCGACGCGACGCCCGAGACGGGCAGTCGGCGCGGGCTCGACTTCCGCCGCGGCCTGCATCGTCCGTACGTCGAGCTGCCGGCGCCGCGGCAGGTCGCCGAGCGCGCCGAGGTGGACGCCGCGGTCGCGCGCGCCCAAAGCTTCGTGACGTTTCGCGAAGCGCTCGGGCACCTCATCCCGCGACCGTTCCGCGCGGTCAACGCGGAGCTGCTTGAAGCCGACCAGGAGTCGCTGAAGCGCGCGCGCAAGCGCGGCGACGACCTGACGATGCGGGTGCCAGCTGCGATGGTGATGCGGGAGCGCGCGCAGCTGCGCTCGATGCACGTGTTCGTCCGCGGGCAGTATGACAACCCCGGCGAGCGGGTGACGCGAGGCACGCCGGCGTTCCTGCCGCCGCTGCGGTCGCGCGGGGACGTGCCTTCTCGGTTGGACCTCGCCGACTGGTTGCTCGACCCTGGACATCCGTTGACGGCGCGGGTCGCGGTCAATCGCTTCTGGCAGCAGCTGTTTGGCGTCGGCCTCGTGAAGACGTCGGAGGACTTCGGCACGCAGGGCGAGGCGCCGAGCCATCCAGCGCTGCTCGACTACCTAGCCGCTCGCTTCGTTCGCACCGGCTGGGACGTCAAGGCGCTGATGCGCGCGATGGTCACCTCGCAGACCTACCGGCGGTCCTCGGTCGCGGCGACGGCGGACTACGTGTCTGACCCTGACAACCGCCTGCTCGCGCGCGGCGCGCGCTACCGCATGGACGCGGAGATGATCCGGGACCAGCTGCTGGCGACCAGCGGACTGCTCAACGGGCAAATGTTCGGCAAGAGCGTCAAGCCGCCGCAGCCTCCTGGTATCTGGCAGTCTGTCTCGCTGCCGTCGTCGTTCCCGCGGACGTTCACGCCGGACACCGGCGACCAGATCGTGCGGCGCAGCCTCTACACGTTCTGGAAGCGCGGCCTGCCGCCGCCCCAGATGACGATCCTCAACGCACCGAGCCGCGAAGCCTGCGTCGTGCGTCGCGAGCGCACCAACACGCCGCTGCAGGCGCTGCTGCTGCTCAACGAGCCGGAGTATCAGCGGGCCGCCCAGCACCTAGCGCTGCGCGCGCTCGATGGCGAGGCGGCAGACGCCGCGCGCTTGCGGTTCGTGTACGAGACCGTCACGTCGCAGCTGCCGGACGAGCGCGAGCGCGCCGTCTTGCTCGCGTCCCTCGACGCGCTGCGGCGGGAATACGCGGCGGCTCCGGCGCTCGCCGCCGCGTCGCGCGGCGGCGCGGCGCTGCCTGCCGGCGTAGACGCCCCGACGCTCGCGGCCTGGACCACGCTGGTCAGCGCGATCTACAACCTGGACATCACGAGGACCCGGCAGTGAGCGACGAGCTGCGAGAACACGCCTCCTTGGCAGACCGACGTCGGTTCCTGCAGACGAGCGCGATGGGGCTCGGCGCGGTCGCGGGCCGCGCTCTGCTCGGGGACCTGTCGGGCGGCGTGACCGGCGGCCACCACCCGGCGCGGGCCAAGCGCGTGATCTTCCTGTTCATGGCGGGCGCCCCCAGTCAGCTGGACCTGTTCGACCACAAGCCAGGCTTAGCCAAGCGCTTCAAAGAGCCGCTGCCGCCGAGCGTGAGCAACGGCCAGCGGGTGACAGCGATGACGCGCGGTCGCACGCAGCTCTGCGCGCCGTCGATGTTCCGCTTCTCGCGGCGCGGCGAGAGCGGCGGTTGGTGGAGCGAGCTGCTGCCGCACCTCGGCGGCGTCGCTGACGACATCTGCGTCGTGCGCTCGCTGCACACCAACGCGATCAACCACGACCCCGGCAAGACCTTTATGTGCACCGGCTCGGAGCTGCCGGGGAAAGCCAGCATGGGCGCGTGGTTGAGCTACGGACTTGGCTCACTCAACCGCGACCTGCCGGACTTCGTCGTGCTGACCTCGGCCTACTGGACGGGCGGCACCCGCAACGTCCAAGGCCTCTACAGCAGGATGTGGTCCAGCGGTTACCTGCCAGGCAAGCACCAGGGCACGGCGTTCCAAACCAACGGAGACCCTGTGCTGTTCTTGTCCAACCCGGCAGGGGTCGATCGGACCGTCCGCCGTCGAATGCTCGACGCAGTCGGCGCGCTCAACGAGAAGCACCGACGCGAGCAAGGAGATCCCGAGATCGACACCACGATCGCGCAGCAGGAGATGGCGTTCCGTATGCAGGCGTCTGTCCCCGAGCTGACCGATGTGTCGACGGAGCCGGACAGCGTGCGCGCCCTCTACGGCCCCGAGGTCGACAAGCCGGGTTCGTTCGCGCGGAACTGCCTGCTCGCGCGGCGGATGATCGAGCGCGACGTGCGGTTCGTGCAGATCTTCCACCGCGGCTGGGACCACCACTCGATCCTGCCCAAGCAGCTCCCCGGCCAGTGCTTCGACGTCGACCAGCCGTCTGCGGCGCTGCTGATCGATCTGAAGCGTCGGGGGTTGCTCGACGACACGCTGGTCGTCTTCGCCGGCGAGTTTGGACGCACCGTCTACGGGCAAGGGCGCCTCGAGCGCGACGACTACGGGCGCGACCACCACCCGCGCTGCTTCAGCGGCTGGCTGGCTGGCGGCGGGGTCGCGGGCGGCGTGCATTACGGCGAGACAGATGACTTCAGCTACAACGTCGCGCGCGACCCGGTCGCGGTGCACGACCTGCACGCGACGATGCTGCACCTCTGCGGGATCGACCATCGACGGATGACCTTCCCGTCGCAAGGGCTCGAGGAGCGGCTGACCGGGGTCGAGCCAGCGCGCGTGATCCGCGGTATCCTCTCATGACGAGTTTCGTTCCACACCTTCGACCAAACATGCAAAGACTCTTCGTCATCATCTCCGCTGTCCTCGCGTCCGCTTCGCTCGCAGCGCAGTCTCCCGCCGCTGCAGACTCCTTCTCGTACGCCAACGGCGATCTCTCCGTCGTCGGCGTCGCCGGCGTTGGCTGGGACGCCGCCGAGGGCGGCTGGCAGGTCGGCGACTCCACCGCCGGGCGTCGCTTCGTGATCACCGGCAACGAGTGCTTCTACAACGGGGACGGAACCACCCAGCTCCCCACCTGGCAGCCTCGCACGCTCGCCGCACCGATCACGACCGGCGTCGGCTACTCGGTGGTGGTCAGCTTCACCCTGATCCGCAACGAGCTCCAGCCTGGGCGCGGGATCGGCGTACACCTGGTCGCGGGCACCCAGCGCGGGCTGCTGATCGGCAAGGAGATCAACGGCCCCGTCGGCCTGCACGAGACCTACATCAACGGCGCCACCTACGCGTCGTTCAACACCAGCGGCACGGTCGAACCGATCACCGTGGTGATGGACTACGACGGCGTCGACACCTCGATCGTGCTCTCGGACTCGGACGAGGTGTTGCCGGCCCACACGGTGTCGGGGCCGGTCAGCTTCGACGGGCTCGAGCTCTTCGGCTACCACCGCCTGACGGTCAGCAACGGCATCGACGATCTGACCGTCGCGGTCTCCTCGGCTGCGGCGAGCGTCTACGGCGCCGGCTGCGACGGCTTGACCTTGATCCCGACGAACAGCACGCCCTGGGTGTCCAACACCGGCTTCTCGTTCAACGTCGGCGGCGTCACGCAAGGTTTGGCTTTCGTCGGCCTCGGCTCGAGCGCCCTGCCGACGGGCTTCCCGCTCGACAGCGTCGGGATGACCGGCTGCACTGGCTACACGCCGCTGGACCTGGGCCTGTTCGCCACGAGCATCGCAGGCGCCAACGGCGTCGCGTCCCTCGGCTTCGCGATCCCCAGCAACCCAGGCCTCGCGGGTCAGCAGTTCTCGGCGCAGGGCATCGCGCTGTCGCCGACCAACTCGCTCGGCCTGTCGGCGAGCAACGGCGTCGAGCTGATCCTCGGGCTCTAGCGGTCGCGGTCGCCGGTCACGCCTTGCCCACGGCGTCCTGCCAGCGGGCGAGGTGTGCTGCGACCTCTGCGTCGTCCATCTGCGGCGCGAACGACCGGTCTTCGCGCCACGCCGCGGTGATGGCCTGCTTGTCTGGCCACAGCCCGCAGCCGAGGCCGGCGAGAAACGCCGCGCCTAGCGCCGTCGTCTCGAGCAGCTGAGGCCGCCGGATGGGCACGCCCAGCACGTCGGACTGGAACTGCATCATCAGGTCGTTCGCGGCGGCGCCGCCGTCGACCTTGAGGGTGCCCATCGCGCGCCCTGCGTCCTTCTCCATGGCGCGCAGGACGTCGACGTTTTGCAGCGCGATCCCTTCGAGCGTCGCCCGCGCGATGTGGGCGCGGGTGGTGCCGCGGGTCAGGCCGGTGACGGCGCCGCGCGCGTCGGGGCGCCAGTGCGGGGCGCCGAGCCCGGTGAGCGCCGGCACCACGACGACGCCTTCGGAGCTCTCGACGCTGGCCGCGAGCGCCTCGACCTCTGCCGACGAAGAGAAGAAGCCCAGGCCGTCGCGCAGCCACTGCACCGCGGCGCCGGCGACGAACGCCGAGCCCTCGAGCGCGTAGGCGCGCTCGCCTGGGATCTGCCACGCGACCGTAGTGACCAACCCGTGCGTCGACGGCACCGCCTCGGCTCCGGTGTTCATCAGCATGAAGGCGCCTGTGCCGTAGGTGCACTTGGCGTCGCCCGGCGCGAAGCACGCTTGGCCGAACAGCGCGGCCTGTTGATCGCCGGCGATCCCGGTGATCGGCAGGCCGTCGGGCAGCCCGTCGACGCCGCGGATCGCGCCGAACGTGCCAGCGCTCGGGGCGACGGTCGGCAGCACGCTCTCTGGCACGTCAAAGCGCTGCAGCAGGTCGTCCGACCAGTTCATCGTCGAGAGGTCGAACAGCAGGGTGCGGGAGGCGTTGCTCACGTCGGTGACGTGCGCGGCGCCGCCGGTGAGCGCGTGGACGAGGAACGCGTCGACTGTGCCGAACGCCAGCTCGCCGCGTTCGGCGCGCGCGCGCAGGTCGCCTTGGTCGAGGATCCAGGCCAGCTTGGTCGCCGAGAAGTAGGGGTCGATCGGCAGACCGGTCGCCGCGCGGACCGACGCCTCGTGGCCGTCTTCGATCAGGCGTCGGCAGGCGTCGGCCGTGCGGCGATCTTGCCAGACGATCGCGCGGTGCACCGGCTCGCCGGTCGCGCGGTCCCAGACCACGACGGTCTCTCGCTGGTTGGTGATGCCGACGGCCGCGAGCTGCTCGGGGCGCACGCCGCTTTGTTCGATCGCGCCGGCGATCGCTGCGCGCACAGACGCGAGGATCTCGAGCGGTTCGTGCTCGACGTGCCCAGGCTGCGGGTAATGCTGCGCGAACTCCTGGTAGCCCCGGCCCTTCACGGCGAGCGCTTCGTCGAGGACCAGCACGGTCGTGCCGGTCGTGCCCTGGTCGATCGCGAGGATGTGCTTCATCGTCGGAATCTTATGCGGCTCGGTCGGCGCGTCTCAGTGCGATTTGGGCCAGAGGCCGCGGTGCCGTCGGCTGTCGAGCTCTAGGTGAAGGATCTCCGGTCTGGAGTAGTGACCGGAGATGTCGAAGTTCTGGCGCTCGCGTCGCACGCGCGCGTGGTCTAGGTCTGCGACGATGACGAGCTCTTGGTCCGGCGCGGGCTCGCACACCCAGCTGCCGTCAGGCGCCGCGACGCACGAGCCGCCGTCGGCGCACAGCTCGGGCAGCGCCGCGCGGAGCTCGTCGGCCATTGGGACGATGTCCGCGACGTCTGCCGGCCGCATCACGGTCGACGCGGAGATCACGTAGCTGCGCCCCTCACGCGCGGCGAAGCGCGTGATGTCTTCGGTGTTCCTGCGATTGCCAGGCCACGTCATGACGTGCAGGTCTTCTCCCATCGCGTGCAGCGCGGCCCGCGGCAGCGGCATCCAGTTCTCCCAGCAGTTGAGCGCGCCGACGGTGAACGGCGGCACCTTGTGGACGCGCAGGCCGTGGCCGTCGCCTTGCGCCCAGACCAAGCGTTCGGCGTGCGTCGGCATCAGCTTGCGGTGCGTCGGCTGGATCAGGCCGTTGCCGAGGATCGTCACCATCGAGCAGTAGAGCGAGTGGCCGCCGCGGTCGAGGGCGCGCTCCATGCAGCCGAAGACGATCGCCACGTCATTGTCGGCGGCGAACTCGGCGAGCTGTTTGAAGTGGTGGTCAGGCTCGCAGCTCTGGTCGGCGTAGTGCGCGAACCACTGCTTCTGTCGGTCGTCGTCGAACTGCGCGCCGTCGGTGAACTCGACCCACCATGGATATCCTGGCACCAGCGCCTCGCCGAAGACGACGATCTTGGCGTCCTGCTCGGCGGCGCGACCCGCCCACGCAAGCATCTTCTCGAGCGTGCGCTCGCGGTCTAGCCATACGGGCGCGATCTGCGCGATCGCGACTCGGAGCGTCTCGGTCATGCGGCCAGCCTACGCGGAAACCGCCCCGAGTTCGTCGTCGTGGGTCGTCGCTATGGCTCCGTGACAACGGCGTTTTGTCTGCGCAGGTGCTCGCGCGAGCCTCCGTTCGCATCGCGGCGCGGGGTCGGCGTCCTGGAGCGCGCGGTCGCGCGGTGTCTTCGTTCGCGCGGGGCGCCGCTCTCTGCCGCCGATGGGGCCATGGTCGTCGCGGCAGAATGGGTGCATGCTAAGGGCGTCATGATCGCCCCTCGTAGACTCGCATCGCTCGCGTTGGTCGCGCTCACAGCGGCGTGCGGGCGGTCGGATTCGTCGACTACCGCAGCGCTCGGGGTCGCGACGATCGGACCTGCGGGCGGGATCTTGGTGGTGGACCGCGGCCAGCAGCAAGGGTTGGTGCTGGAGGTCCCTGCCGGCGCGGTGGCTCGGCCCACGGAGTTCCGGGTCGCAGCGGAGGGGGGCGGCGGCTCGCCGAGCGCGCCCACCGGGGCCGGGATCCCGGCCGTCGCCGCGCCGCTGAGGATCGAGCCGACGGATTTGGTGTCGCCGGTGTCGATGCGGCTGCGGATCCCGTATGAGCCCGCAAACGTCTCGGGAACGGGCGCAGGCAACATCGACGTGCGGCAGAAAAACGCCGCGCTGAGCCGTGATTATGACCCCGAAGACATCGACGCGGTCGCGGGGTGGGTGGAGATCTCTGTCAAGACGCTCGGCCGCTTCGAGGTGGTCGTCGCGCCGACGCCTGCCGACTTGCTGAGCTACCTGCCGCCGGTCGGCGAGGTCGCGTCGTTGGAAGACGGTTTCGCCTTCACCGTCGAGCCCGAGCCGGTCCTCTCGCCGCTGTCGGGTCTCGACGTCCTCGCGTGGTCGGTCGTTGGGCCGAGCTTCTTCGAGCAGATCGTCGTCGGGGGAGCTTCGATCCTCGGTAGGCGCAGCGGCGCGCTGTGGGCCGAGGAGTGGTCGATCCCGTACGACCCCTTCGGCGACCCCGGCGAGGCGTTGGCCAACATGATCACGCAGACCGCGGCGGTGACCGACTTCACCGTCTTTTCGATCGTCAGCGCGGCAGTGACGCCGCTCGGCTACTTCCAATACGCGCTGCCGATCCGTTACGACGAACAGCTCTACACAGACATCGGACAGCTGGTCGTCAACGTCGCCTACGACCGACCAGACCTCGGCGTGGGCGAGCGACAGGTGACGATGTGGCTGTCCCCTGAGGTCGGGCTGCTGCGTTTGGCCGTCGATGGCGTCTCCTACGACCGCGTCCCGTAAGCGCGCGCAGCGCTTCGGGCGGCACTTGTCGGCGGTTGCGCTGGCATCCCTGCTGCAGGTTCGTCAAATGGCGACATGACGATCGTCCTGCTGCTCCTGTCGCTCCTGTTCGTCGCGTCCTGCTCCCTGCCGATGGCACCTGATCCCTCTGTTCCTCCCGTCGCTCGCCGCGTCCACCACGAGAATCACTGGCACGGGGAGGTCTACGTCGACGACTACTACTGGCTCCGCAACAAGGAGACGCCTGAGGTGCGCGCCTACCTGGAGGCCGAGAACGCCTACACCGGGCACCGCACGGCGCACCTGAAGCCCATGCAGGACCGCATCTACGAAGAGCTGGTCGCGCGCGTTCAGCAGACAGACCAGGACGTGCCCATGCGCCTGCGCGGCTACTACTACTACACGCGCACCGAAGAGGGGCTGCAGTACCCCGTCCGCTGTCGGCGTCGTGCCGCCGCCGACGGCGCCTTCGATCCTGCCGCCGCTGAAGAGGTCTTGCTGGACCGGAACGAGATGGCCGCGGGCCTCGACTTTCTGTCGTTCGGGGACATCGCCGTCAGCGACGGCGACGACCGCTACGCCTACACGACGGACGTCACCGGCTTTCGCCAATACACGCTGCACGTGCGCGACCTGGACACCGGCAAGGTGCACGAGGACCTCGCCGAGCGGGTCACGGGGGTCGTGTGGGCTGCCGACGGCGAGACGCTGTTCTACGTCACGGAGGACGCGACGACGAAGCGGTCAGACAAGCTGTGGCGGCTGCGTTTGGGCGGCGCGCCGGAGCTGCTGTACGAAGAGGTCGATGAGCTCTACGCGATCAACGTGACGCGGACGCGCGATGGTCGCTACGTGCTGCTCAGCGCGACCAGCACGGATACCTACGAGTGGTCGTTCCTCGACGCCGGCGACCCCGCTGGCGACTTCGCCGCGCTGCTGCCGCGTGAGAAAGGGCACCGCTACTCACCGACGCACCGAGACGGCGTCTGGTATTTGCGCACCGATAAGGACGCGCTCAACTTCCGGGTGGTGCGCGCCGCGGTCGCCGACCCACGCCCGGAGAAGTGGGAGGAGGTCGTGCCGCACCGCGACGACGTCTTCGTCGCTCGCTTCGAGGTGTTCGCGGGTCACGCCGTCGTGCAAGAGAAGCAGCGCGGCATGGCGCGGTTCCGCGTCCACGACTTCGAGTCTGGTCAGTGGCGCCAGATCGACTTCCCGGAGGCGGTTTACGCGGCGGGATCGGGCGGCAACCCCGAGTGGACGTCGACGCGCTACCGGATCGACTACGAGTCGATGGTCACGCCGCCGTGCGTGTTTGACTACGACCTCGACACGCTCGAGCGCGAGCTCAAGAAGCAGCGCGAGGTCCGCGGCTACGACCCAGCGCAGTATGAGACCGTGCGGGTCGAGGCTAAGGCGCGCGACGGCGCGTTGATTCCGGTGTCGCTCGTATACAAGGTCGGCACGCCGCGCGACGGATCGGCGCCGCTGTGGCTCTACGGTTACGGGTCCTACGGGTCTTCGATCTCGCCGAGCTTCAACAGCGACAGGATCAGCCTGCTGGACCGTGGCGTGGTCTTCGCCATCGCCCACATCCGCGGCAGCCGGACGCTCGGCGAGTCGTGGCGGCGCGACGGGATGCTGATGAAGAAGAAGAACACCTTCTACGACTTCGTCGACGCCGCGGACGGGCTGATCGAGGCGGGCTGGACCAGCGAGGCGCGATTGATGGCTGAGGGCGGCAGCGCCGGCGGCTTGCTGATGGGGGCGGTCGCGAACCTGCGCCCGGACCTGTTTTGCGCGATCCACAGCGCGGTGCCGTTCGTCGATGTGATGAACACGATGATGGACGCGTCGATGCCGCTCACGGTGGGTGAGTACCTTGAGTGGGGCAACCCCAACGAGAAGGAGGCGTTCGACTACATGATGTCCTACAGCCCCTACGACAACCTCGAGGCCAAGGCGTATCCGGCGACGCTGGTGACGACGAGCTTCAACGACTCGCAGGTGATGTATTGGGAGCCTGCGAAGTACGTCGCCAAGCTCCGAGCGCTCAAGACGGACGACAACGAGCTGCTGCTCAAGACCAAGCTCGAGGCGGCCGGGCACGGCGGCGCGTCAGGCCGCTATGACCGGTGGCGCGACCGCGCGTTCGAGATGGCGTGGATGCTGAAGCAGGCTGGCGTCACGGAGTAGGCGCTCGGGGCGCAGGACTCGCGGCGTTACGATGCGTGACATGTCGCCTCGCCTGTTGCTGTCTTGTGCGCTCATCCTGGCTCCAGCTGGGAGATCCCAAGGAGACGGATCCGCGCTGCGCGCGGCCGTCGCGCGCTTCGCTGAGACGGTCAAGCAGGGCGAGGTGTTGGGCGCCGTCTTGATGGTGACCCAGGGCGACCGCGTGTTGGTGCACGAGGCGCTAGGGCATCGCGACGTCGCCCGCGAGGCGCCGATGCAGAAGGACACGCTGTTCCGGATGGCGTCCAACACCAAGGCGGTCACCGCAGCGGCGATCCTGGCGCTGGTCGAGGACGGCGATGTTGAACTCGACGGGCCGATCGCGAGGTGGTTTCCGACGTTCGAAGGCGGTCGCGGATCCGAGGTCACCATCCGGCAGCTGCTGACGCACTCGAGCGGGCTGCGGATCCCGACGCTGTTCGTCTACCCGCTCACGTCGAAGAGCGACGCGCACCCGAACGCGCCCGACCTCGTCACGGAGTGCGCCCGCTTTGGCGAGATCGGGCCTAGCCGCGCGCCCGGCGCGACCTATAGCTACAGCAACCCGGGCTACAACCTGCTAGCCGGCGTCGTCGAGCTGGCGTCAGGGCGACCCTTCGCGGACTTCTGCCGCGCGCGCTTCTACGAGCCCCTCGGGATGAAGGACTCGTGCCATCACGAGACGGTCGCGGACAACGACCGCATGTCGGTCGTGGTGCAGGCCGAGGGGGAAGGTCGGTGGCGTGTGCGCTGGCGGCCGCACGGCGCGCCGACCGTGCCGTTCGTGCGTGGCAGCGGCGGCATGATCTCTACCGCTGCGGACTTTGAGCGCTTCGCCAGGCTGTTCGTCGAGGCTGGCGCGCGCGGCGGGCGGCCGCTGCTCGCGCCGGCGACCGTCGCGGCGGCTACGCGCGATCAGCTGCCGCACATCGAGGATGCTCGCTACGGGTTTGGCTGGCGCATCATCGACGGCGGCTTCTCTCACTCGGGCAGCGACGGCACCTACGCGTGGTGTTCCCCCGATCGGCGCCTAGTAGGTCTCGTGTTCACCCAGACCCAGTCGAGCAAGGCCCTGACCGCCGCCCGCGAGCGGTTCCGCGCGGACGTGCTCGCGGCGATCCCGCCGGGGGAGCCGGCTCGGCGTTGACGAGGCTTGCCGCCGGCTGCGCGGTCGCTACCATTCTCCGTCCCCCGGGGCTTCGGCCCCAGTCGGAATCGACCGTCGGAGCGTGGCGCAGCCTGGTAGCGCACCTGCATGGGGTGCAGGGGGTCGGAGGTTCAAATCCTCTCGCTCCGACCACTTTCTAACGGTCGTCTGCAGCGCTGCATGCGCCGGGCAGCTGGGGACGTCTTCACGATGACGTTGAGCGTCTTCGCGCTGGCCGCGGCCAAGACCTACCTGGAGCCGGGCGCCGACGACACCAATACGTTCGACCGGGGTGCTCCTAATACCCTGCACTTTCGCCACATCGCGGATGTCGAAGAGCGCTCGACCGCGGCGCGGCAAGCAGGGTCTCGAAATCACCGCTGGCGCGTCTTATCCCCTCGCGATGACCGCCTCCTACGAGATCCTGCGCGCGCTGTCGCTGATGGCTTTCCTGTTCTATGGGAGCGCGTGCGTCTTCGCTGGTTCGATGGAGGCGGATTTCGAGCGGTTTGGGCTGTCACACATGCGCGTGCTGGTGGGCAGCCTTGAGCTGCTCGGCGCGCTCGGGCTGCTGGCCGGCTATTTCCACGCGCCGCTCGTCGCGGTCGCATCGGGAGGCCTGTCCCTGCTGATGTTGTTCGGTGTCGCGACCCGCGTCCGCGTCGGCGACCCCTTCGTCGCGTCGCTGCCAGCGCTCACGCTTTGCCTCGTCAACGCGTTCATCTTCGCGGTCGCCGTCGTCGGCCGGCGCGCAGCGCACAGCGGCGGCCACTAGCAGGACGCGGACGTTCGGCGGCCTCCTAGACGAATACGACGAACAGGCAAAGCACGAGCAGCGTCAGCGCGGGCATCGCCTTCTTCGGTGGGTCCTTGACCTTTACGTGCATCACCGTCGCGCCCGCCATCAGCGCGGCCAGACTCGCCGCGCCCGGCACTGTCGCCGCCGGCGCCCAGACGCCGACCAGCAGCGCGACCGCGCACGCGAGCTTCAGCGCGCCGACGATATAGAACATGGCAGGCGGCAGGCCGTAGACGGCGAACTCCTCCTTCATGTTCTGCGCGGCGCCGCCGCGGTAGCTGGTCGCCCGGTTTACCCGCAGCAGCCAGACATTGAGGATCACAAGAGCCAGGGCGACCTGGAAGACGAGGACGGCGGTGATCATGTGCGTGCTCTTACGACCCTACGACAACGAACGAAGCGCAGATGTCTGCAGCACAACGCCGCAAACCACCAGAGTCTGTTCGTCGGGCCTACGCGGTTCAAGCTGCGGCCCGACCCACCTTGGCATCCGGCGGCGGGAGATGCAAACACACTCGCGCCGACCACTTTCTAAGTTTCGTCTGTAGCGCAGAATGTCCCGGACGGATGAGCGCGTGCTCGACGGGTCTGCTGGCTGGAGTTTGACGGTCGACGTTCCGCAGCGCGCTGAGCGCGACCGGTGTCGGGTCATTCAAGTGGATGTAGGCGGGGGCGTTCGAGCATCAGGGGCAAGCCGCGCCTCCGCATGGTGGGGCGGATCGACTAGCATGAGCCTTCGCCCTTAGGCCCAAGCCACCACAAGGCCGGTTCATGCTGATTCGCTTCGCCATTGCCATCATTTTGGCCTGCTCGCTCGCAACGTCACCCGCAGCGCAAGTCGAAACGATCACGGCCAACGGGCAGCGGTTCCTCGGGCAAGCGGCGGCGCGAGCGACGTTGATCCTCGACGCCAACTCATGCTTCTTCGATGGGAGAAACCTGCAGTGCAAAGGTCAGGGGCCAGCCGCGGCCGAAGGCGACCGGCTCAACGGCGGCAAGAGCTTTGACCTGATCACCGGCATCAAGGCCGGCAACCAAGTGTCGTGGTACGTGAACGTATCCACGGCGGGCGCGTGCAAGGTCGCGCTGCAACCCGGCGAAGACCGAGGCCTACAAGCGTCGTTTGAGCTGCGGATCGAACAGCAGCGCATTCCGCTGGGCGCGGCAGCGGCCTCGTTTCGCTTCGCTCGCGCTGGCGTGCACCGCATCCGCCTCACGAACACCGCCTCTTCCGCAGCGAGCGTTCGCGGCCTCGTGCTGACCGGCGCCGCCATGGACGGCGCTTCGCTGCTGCGGACGCGCTGGCGCCCCGCTGCTGCGCACGCGAAGTTCCGCTCCTCCACGCTCGCAGCGGGAGCGCGCGTTTGGATCATGGAGATGGACGCCGCGCCAGGCGACGCCGGGTTCTATTCGCCGATGACCACGCCGTTCGGCTACTTCGGCCCCTCGTGGACCAAGGAGGGCATCCCGACCGGCATGAATTTCTCGATGTGGTCCTTCGGACGCGGCAAAGAAGAGCCGCCGCTCGAACAGCTCTCGCACTTGCTGGCCGTCGGCCACCCAAGCGCGCGCTTCGACGGCTTTGGCCACGAGGGGACCGGCGTAAAGCCGCGCGGCTGGAACCCGTTCGCGCAGTGGCGCGGCCAGCGCTGCGTGCTGGCGCTGCGCATGGAGCGCGGCGACCCCTACGACACCTACTCCGGCTACCTGTTCGACGAGACCTCGCTGACCTGGAAGCTGTTCTGTGCAGGCCGCAAATACACAGCCCCGAAGCAGGGTCAGCGGCGCAAGCGCGCGAACGCCGACCGGATGCTCCTCCCCGGGAGCTTCGTTGAGGTGCCTGGCCCGCCACACCGGCAGCGCACGGGACACATCGTCCGCGAGATGCGCTACCGCGGCTTCCTGCTCGACGAGCAGCGCCATCCGCACACGCTGGATCGCATCAGCGGCCGAGATAAGACGCCGGTGGGCAACCAAGGCCGCGGCGTCACCGGCGACGGCCGGTTCCGGCTTTGGATGGGCGGCATGGAGCAGTTCGAAGAGAGCCCCGCGCAGACGCTCGCAGCGCGCTACGACGCGAGCACGCTCGAGTGGATGAAGCCCGCCAAGCTCTCGGCGCTGTTCACTTGGCCGACCACCATCACGGTCCAGTCCGCCCTCCGAAAGGACGGGGTCGTGCACGTCACCTGCCAAACAAGCGGCGTGGGGGAGCCCACGAGCGTGCGCCTTTACGCCGGCGCTCGGGATTGCCTCACGCTCGCCGACCGTTGGGATCATGCGATCCCGATCCCAGACCTCCCCAACGGAGATGCGTGCGTCCAGGTAGAGGTCCCCGCCAACGCGCGGTTCGCCCGCATCTTGGTCGAGAATGAGAACGGGAAGTTCTGGTCGATGCAGACGGCCCCGATCGCGACGGAGTAGTCCGTCGACGCCGACCATTCTGAGGCGACAGCGTCACGTCGGGGTATTGCGCCTCATAGCTTCCTGGGGTCTCGTTACGCTATGACTGCAGACGCCCGCCAAGCTGCTCTGGATCGCCAAGCGCAGCTGACCAAGCCGCCGGGCAGCCTCGGCCGGCTCGAGGACGTCGCGGTCAGCCTCGCGACGATCCAGCGGAGCGCAGAGCCGCGCAGCCGCCCGGCCGTAACGCTGCTGTTCGCGAGCGACCACCCGGTCGCGGCGCGCGGGGTGTCGGCGTATCCGCCGAGCGTCACGGTGGCGATGCTGGCCAACTTCGCCAGCTGCGGCGCCGCGTCGACGGTGTTCGCCCGCGCCCTCGGCGTGGATTTGCGCGTCTACGACGTCGGCGTGTCGACCGACGGTGCCGCGCAGCCTCACGATGGCGACACCGTGCGGCGGGTGCGCGCCGACGCGCTGCAGCAGGTCGGCGACCTGAGCGTTGAGCCCGCGATGAGCGCGGCGTGCGTCGAGGCCGCGATGCAGGCCGGTCGCGACGCGGTGGCGGACGCGTGCGCGAGCAGCGGCGACGCGCTGCGCGTCTTGCTGCTCGGTGAGATGGGCATTGGCAACACCACCCCGGCCACGGCGATCGCGTGCGCGACGCTCCAGCGGCCCGCCGCTGCGCTCACGGGGCCAGGAACGGGGGTCGCGGGCGACGCGTTGCAGAACAAAATCCGGGTCCTCGAGGCGGCGCTCGCGCGCGTCGACGAGCTTGGCATAGACCGCGCCGACGGACGTGAGGTGCTGCGCCAGCTAGGCGGCCGCGAGATCGCGGCGATGACCGGCGCGATGCTCGAGGCGGCGTCGCGCGGCGTCGCGGTGCTCGTCGACGGCTTCGTTGTTTCGTCAGCGGCGCTCGCAGCCTGCGCGATCGCGCCTTCCTGCAGAGACGTCATGCTGTTCGCGCACCGGTCGCAGGAGCCCGCGCACCGGCTCGTCCTCGAGCACCTCGGCGCCGAGTGGCTGCTCGACCTTGGCCTGCGGCTGGGTGAGGGCACGGGCGCGCTCGCGGCCATGCCGCTGCTTGACCTCGCGTGCGCGATGCACAACGACATGGCGACCTTCGCCGAGGCCAACGTCGACGGCCCGTCATGACCTCAACGAACGAAGACCGCCCCGAGTCGACCGACGCACAGACGCTGCGCCACGCGCTGCGCGGCGTGCGCGCGGCGTTCATCTTCTTGACGCGCGTCCCCGTCGGCGGCTTCCCCTATCAAACCGTCGAGTGGAAGTGGGCCAACGCCCACTTCCCGCTTGTCGGCGCGTTCCTCGGCGCGTGCTCAGGGCTGGTCTATTGGTGCGCGTGCGACTTCGACGCCACCTTTGCGGCGGTGCTCGCGGTCGCGACCAGCATCTGGATGACGGGCGCGTTCCACGAAGACGGCCTCGCGGACAGCGCCGACGCGCTCGGCGGCGGGATCGACGACAAGCCGCGCGTGCTCGAGATCTTGAAGGACAGCAGGATCGGCACCTACGGCACAGCTGGCTTCGTGATGGTGCTGCTCGCCCGCGTCGCGCTCTTGAGCAAGCTGACGGCGCTGCCCGGGCTGTTGGCGCTGGTGTCGGCGCACAGCCTCGCGCGCGTGCCGCCGATCTGGATCAAGACCTTCTTGCCGTATGCGTCGGAGGGGCCGCTCGCCAAGAGCCGTGACCTCGAGAGCTCTAGCTCGGTGCAGGTGGTCGTCGCGACCGCCTGGGGCCTCTTGTTGGGCGTCCTCTTCGTGCCCAGCTTGACGACCCTGATTTGGATCGCGCTGGCGTTGGCGATCCTCGGCCGGTTCCTCGCGTGGCGGTTCGACCGTCGCGTCGGCGGTTATACGGGCGACTTCCTGGGTGCTACGGAGCAGCTCGGAGAGGTCGTCGTGCTGCTCGCGTTCGCGATCACGATGGGATGATGCCTGCTCGCCTCACGGTTGTCCGGCACGCTGAGGCGAGCTGTGACGGTGTCTGCTACGGGCGCGCCGACGTGTCGGTGAAGCTCTCGCCGGAAGCCGCGCTGCGCCAGGTCACGTGGCCAGCAGTGGCGACGGTCTGGTCTTCGCCGTCGCCGCGCTGCCGCGACCTCGCCGCAGCGGTCGCCGCGCAGCAGCGGGCGTCGCTGCGCGTAGACGAGCGCCTGTACGAGATGGACTTCGGCGCGTGGGAGGGTCGCGCGTGGCGGGACATCTCGGAAGACGAGCTCACGCCGTGGATGTCGGACTGGCAGAACGCGGCGCCGCCGGGCGGGGAGACGACCTCGCAGCTGACGGCGCGCGTGGCTGCGTGGCACGAAGAGCTCGCGACTCCTCCGCACCGGCACCTGCTGGTCGCGCACGCCGGCGTCGTCCGGGCGCTCTGGGTGGTTCACGAGGAGATGATGTGGCCGGACGCGATGGAGCGCGCGGTCCCACACCTGGAACCGATCGAGCTGCGGTGACGCGTCGTGTTGATGTGGCGCGCAACCCTTTGGGCGCTCCTTGGCATCGTTCAGCGCGTCGGCTCTAGCGCGCGCTCGAGTCGACCGAGGAGGCGGTCACTGACAAGGGCCAACGCAGCCGCCGGGATCGCGCCGATCATGAGCAGCGGCATGTCATTGAGCGCTAGACCGTCGACGATGAAGCCGCCCAGCCCGCCGGCGCCGATGAACGCGGCGAGGACGGCGAAGCCGACGCTGATCACCGTCGCGGTGCGTACGCCGGCGAGGATCATCGGCAGCGCGAGCGGCAGCTGGACCCTCCACAGGATCTCGCGGTCGCGCATACCCATGCCGCGGGCGGCGTCGACGAGATCCGCGGGCACGCCGAGGACGCCGGTGCACGTGTTGCGGAGGATAGGCAGCAGCGCGTAGAGGAACAGCGCCGCGATCGCCGACCACATGCTCAACCCCAGAAGCGGGATCAAGAACACCAGCAGCGCGAGGCTCGGGATCGTCTGGACGACCCCCGCCAACGCCAGCAGCGCCGCGCGCAGCGACGGCTGCGAGGCCATCCGAAGGCCTGCGGGCACGGCGATCCCCGTGGCGAGTCCGACGGCTGCCAAGACGAGCAGCAGGTGCTCAAACAGCCGCGTTCCGAGCTGGCGCCAGGAGCGGCTTAGGGTCGCGAAGAAGCTCGGTCGCGTGCGCGCTTCGAGCGCGACCTTTGCTGGCGCGCGTCGCGCCCGCTGCAGCGCGGCGCGAGCGCGCTCTGCAGCGAGCGACTCGCGGGGTGCGTCGACCAGCTCTTCGAGCTCTAGGAACGCCCGCGCCGCTGCTTGCGCGGAGAAGCCATCGGTTTCGACCATCAAGTTGAGCGCTTGCGCGTCCTGATCGGTCACGCGGAACGCGAGCAGGGCTAGCGCGTCCGCGAGTTCGGGGTGCGTGCGCATGGTCTCCCCGCGCACGACCGGCGCGGCGTGATAGGGGGGGAAGAACCGTCGATCGTCCTCAAGCACGCGTAGGTCAAAGCGGAGCAGCTTGCCGTCGGTGGAGTAGACGTCCATCAGGTCGATCTGGCCGGCAGCGATCGCCTCGTAGCCCAACGCGTGCTCCAGCACCCTGACGTCTCCTAGCTGCAGGCCGTAGCGCGCGCGCAGGCCGCGATATCCGTCAGCGCGCTCACCAAACTCGCTACCGAAACCTGCCCGCAGGTCGCGTTGGTGTACGCGGAGGTCCGAGATGCTGCGGATGCCCAGCTCTTCGGCGCGGTCGGCGCGCATCGCCAAGGCGTAGGTGTTGTTCAGTCCGAACGGCTCCAGCCAATGCACGTCGAACTGTTCACGGCAGACCCGCTGAACCTCGAAGAACGTTCGGAGGGGGTCCGGCGCAGCGTCGACGCGGCCTAGGATCGTCGCCCACCCTGTCCCGGTATAGTCGGCGTAGAGGTCGATCTCGCCGGTGCGCAGCGCCTCCCAGCAGAGCATGGTGCCCTGCAGGTTGAGCTTGCGGTCCACTACGTAGTCGGTGCGGGCTTCGATGACTTGCGCCATGAGCTCCGCGAGGACCGCCGACTCGGCGAACTTCTTACTGCCCACCTTGAGCGGCGCTTGGCCGGCCGCTGCCGCGGCCACGGCCGCGGCTAGCGCGATCGCTGCGTAGGTCCTCACCGGATGGATCCTCCGAGGCCGCTCACGAACCGCGCGACGAAGGGCGCCGCTGGCTCCTCGAGGAAGTCTCGCTCGACGCCTGTTTGCACGACGCGGCCGCGGTCCATCAACGTTACGCGGTGACCCAGCGCGAACGCTTCGCGCAGGTCGTGGGTGACCAGCAGCACGGTCTTGCCGAGCTCGTCGAGCATCGGCCGCAGCTCGTCGATCAGGTCTGCGCGCGTGATGGGGTCGAGCGCCCCAAACGGTTCGTCGAGTAAGAGGTGGGCTGGGTCGAGCGCGAGCGCGCGCGCGATGCCGACCCGCTGTCGCTGTCCGCCCGATAGCTCGCGCGGCATCCGTCGCGCGAAGTCGTCCGGCGGCATCCCGACCAGCGTCAGCAGCTCGCGGACCCTGGCCTCTACGAAGTCCTTCGGCTTCTCTTCGAGCTCGCAGAGCACGCCGACGTTGCGCGCGACGGACCAGTGCGGGAAGAGCCCGCCCGTCTGGATCACGTAACCGATGCCGCGTCGCAGCCGGATCGGGTCGACGTCGCGAACGTCGGCGCCGCCGACCTTGACGACGCCGCTGGTCGGCGCCTCGAGCCGGTTGACGAGTCGGAGGGTGGTGGTCTTGCCGCAGCCGCTGGTCCCGATCAACGCGTGCAGCTCGCCGGGTTCGACCCGTAGGTTGACGCCGTCGAGCGCGACGTGCGCGCGACCGTCCTCGGCGATGAACTCTTTACGGACGTTCGACAGCTCGATCACTGCGTCACCTTAGCGCGGCTCGCTGCGGCGAGGCGAACGTCGCGTCGCCCATCATCTCGGGCGATCGACGCGGACGTCCTCCGGGGCAGGCAGCGGGAAGGGGCGGGCTGGTTCATGTGCCGGTGACGCGGTGCGGCGCTGTCGCAACCCTAACAAGGTCGGGCAGTCGCTGCGAACAGCGCGGTGGAGGCGGTCCGCGCGCGATGCATAGGCAGGGATCGCCTTGCGGGTCGCCGTCAATTTTTTTCGCGCAGTCGACGCTGCGCGCGCTTCACTACCATGATGACCGCTGCGCGAGCCCGTGCTCGGCGGCGTGCATCCAGAGTGCGCACATGACCCAGAAGCAGCGAATCGCCGACGCGCAGACCACGGACGACCTGTGGCGCTTGATGCTGCGGCGCGTCCCGCCGATCGTCTCCGAATATTTCCGGGGCGGCGCGGACGCCGAGATCACCTTGCGCGGCAACGTGCAGGCGTTTCAGCAGTCGCAGACGACGGCCTACGGCGCGCAGAAGTTCGCGACCTTGGACACCTCTACCGAGGTCGTCGAGCAAAGGTTGGAGGTCCCTTGGTTCCTTTCGCCGGTCGGCAGCTTGCGCTCTCTCTACCCCAAGGCGGACGCGGTCGCCGCGGAGGTCGCAGGGGAATACGGCACGGTGATGTCGCTGTCGACGCTCTCAGGTACGCCGATGGAGGAGGTCGCCGCTGCGTCCACGAGCGGGTGTTGGTTCCAGCTCTATCTCTGCGGTGGTAAGGAGACGGCGCTGCGCGGGATCGCGCGCGCCAAGGCGGCAGGCTTCCGCGGGTTGATGCTGACTATCGACACCGGCGTGTCCGGGCTCCGCGCCCTCCACGCGAAGATGAAGCCGATGGAGGTTGCCATGACGTTCCGCGGCCTCGGCCTCGTCGATCGCCTCAAGCTCGCGGCGCGCAAGCTCTCGGTGTCTCCGCAGATGGTGCTGCGCATGCCCTGGTTGTTGGCGCACTTGCGTGACGGCGGGTTGATGCAGTTCGTCAACGTGATCGACGACCAGGGCCGGCCGATGCCGTATGCGGACATCGGCACGCAGCTGGCCGCGTCTGCGGTGACCTGGGACGACCTGCGTTGGATCAAGCAAGCGTGGGGCGACGAGCTGCCGTTGATCGTGAAGGGCGTGCACTGCGCGCGGGACGCACGCCGCGCTGAGGAGCTGGGGGCGACCGGTGTGGTTTGGTCAAACCACGGCGGCCGCCAGCAGGACCGGGTGCCGCCCGTGCTTCACATGGTCGCGCAGGAGATGCCCAAGGTCGGAGACTCCCAGCTCGACTTCATGATGGACGGCGGCGTCCGCAACGGCACGGACGTGCTGATCGCGCTCACCTATGGACTCAAGGCGGTGGGGATCGGGCGGGTCACCGCAGCGGGCATCGGCGCCGGTGGTCGCTTCGGTCTGCGTCGCGCCTTCGAAATCCTTCGCTCCGATCTGGATCGGGCCATGCGCTTGGTCGGCCTCGAGAGCGTCGCCGAGCTCCGCCAAGATGGTTATAAGGTTAGGCGTGAGAGTGCCTTACGTGGCATCGGCCACTTGCCGGACTTCGTTTTCTGAGGCGCTCGAGCGGTGACTCGGACTTTCTAGCAAGTTCTATTTAGTTCGAGCCGCTGGACCTCCGAAGTCTGTGGTGTGTGAGGGCGAGTGCCCCGCCATCCAGTCAAACAGGTTTGGGAGAGGACATGCACCAGGAACTACGATTAGATCGGACGATAGGCCAGCGAGAGGGTTCCGTTGAACTCGGGGATCGGCGCGACCGGGTCGCGGTCGCCGCCCGCGCGGACGACGTCGCGGCCCGATGCGAACGGAGCATTATCCGTAAGCAAACGCATCAAATAGCCTTAGAGCTGGGTGAGTTGGTTCGTCGCAGCGCCGACGAGGCCCCGGAGGTCTGTGAGCGACTGCGTCACGTCGCCGAGGCGCTGCAGCTGGTGGGCGCCCGCCTCGCGCTCACGGAGGAGCAGCAGCGGCTCGGGTCTAGAAGCCGCGAGGATATCTAGAAAACGAGCTAAGGGAACTCGCCCCGTTCGCCGATCCAGTTGGTGCCATGACCAGCGAGATCGAAATCAAGATCGGCCCCGTCGCCCTGACCTGTCGCGGAGACGTCGACGCGGCGCAGCTGGACGGGGTCTTGCAGTCGCTCCGCCGCTCCCTGCCTGAACTGGTGAGCCCAGACGGTGTGGTGGGCTCGGCTCCTGGCGTCCAGGAGCTGTTGCGGCGGTCGTCGGCAAAGACCCACGCGGACAAGGCCGGCGTGGTCGCTTACTGGCTCGAGGCGCACTGCGGTCGCACGGAATGGCGCAGCGGAGACATCGTCGACGCGCTCGCGGCGGTCGGGGAAGACGCTCCGCGAAACATCACCGACACGCTCAACCAGAAGCGGGACAAGGGACTTTTCGTCGTCCACGACCGCCGTTGGAAATTGACGGACGAGGGGCGGGGTTGGGTCAAGTACGCGCTGCTCGACAAAGGGGACATCGAGTAGGCGGCGCCGGCGTCGTCGGCGATGCATCCCGTCCCGCAATGGTCGCGAAGGTCATCCCGTGTTCGAGCCCGTCGAAGAACGATTCGTCGCCGCCGCCGAGCGGCAGCTGGGGAAGGGGTTCCCGGCCCGCTACCGCGAGTGGCTGATCGCCTGCAACGGCGGCGAAGTCGAGATCGACGGCGTGTGGTGGGATCTTCACCCGGTCGCGGACGACAGCGACCCGCGGCGGATCGGGCCAACGTGGGACAACGTCTGCCGCCAGACCGACCTCGCGAGGTTGCTTGGCGGCTTCCCTGAGCAGGCCATCTCGATCGGCGAGGACGGCTCGGGTGACCGGCTCATCCTGCTCCAGCGAGAGCCAGGCGGCCGCCTCGCGCTCGCTGTTTGGCAGCACGATTCCGGTTCCTTCGGCTGGGCGGACTCCGACGTCGAAGCGGTCTTCGCGCGCGACTGATCCGATCGCTCGATCCTCGCCTCCTGCCGGATAGCCTGCAGAGATGGCTGCGTGCACGGTAGACATCCTCCTGGGCGATGGGCGTCAGGCGCTGACCTTGCCGCCTCAGGTCCACGTGCTGCGTGGCCCTGAGATCCCGCGCGTCGAAGACCCAGCCGTCGCTGTTCATGACGCGCTCCGGTCGCCGATCGGCTGCCAGCCGCTGCGCGCGTTGGCCGCCGACCGCGCGCCGAGCTCGGTCTGCATCACGATGAGCGACATCACCCGGCCGGTGCCCAACGAGCTGCTGATCACGGCGATCCTCGATGAGCTCAACGCGGTCGGCGTCGCGGACGCCGCGTGCACGTTGCTGATCGCGACCGGTATGCACAGGCCGTCGACCGAGCGTGAGCGTCGGATCATGCTGGGTGAAGATCTGCTAGCGAGGTTGCGCGTCGTCGATCACGAGGCGGACCGGCTGGATATGCAGGTCCGCGTCAGCGACGCCCCGCCAGTCAGCGTCAATCGTCTCTACGCCGACGCGGAGTTAAAGATCGTCACCGGCCTCATCGAGCCGCACTTCATGGCGGGTTACTCCGGCGGTCGAAAGGGCATCTGCCCGGGGCTGGTCGACCTCGAGACGGTTCAGCGCTTTCACGGTCACCGGACGATGGGCGACCCAGCCGCGACCGAGGGCCGGATGGCAGGCAACCCCTGCCATGAGATCGGTATGCAGGTCGCGAAGAAGGTTGGCTGTGATTTCCTCGTCAACGCCGCGATCACGCACGAGCGCGAGCTCGCCGGCGTCTTCGCTGGTGACCTCGTGGCGGCGCACGAGGCCGGGTGTGAGCAGGTCGGGGCGTGGACGTCAGCGCCGGTCGATCAATCGTACGACTTAGTGGTGACGTCTGCCGGCGGCTACCCGCTCGACGAGAGCTTCTACCAGACCGTGAAGGGCATGGTGACGGCGCTGCCGGCGCTGCACAGCGAGTCTCAGCTGTTGATGTGCTCCGCGTGCGCAGAGGTCGGATCGCCGGAGTTCACGGCGCTGATGCACCGATACGGCAGCGACTATCAGGCGTTCCTGCGCGACATTGAAGCGAGCGATCGCACGGCGAAAGATCAGTGGCAGTTCCAGATGCAGACGCGCGTGCTGCGACGCATCGGTCAAGGTCGGCTGTTGCTTGCCAACGACGGGCTGCCGCTGGAGACGCAGTCGCGCCTCGGCGTTACTCCGCTCGACGGTTCTGGCGACGCGATCACGCGCGCGCAACGCCACCTCGACGCTTTCGTGCAACAGCGACCCGGCGCTCGCGTCGCGGTGATCCCGGAGGGTCCCTACACGATGCTGCGAGCTTGACGACGTAGCTCAGCGGTGGCCGTGCTTCTCCAAGTGCTTCTGTAGATAGCCTGCGCGGTATGGGTAGGTGTCGAACGGCGCGCTGCCTGCGCTCGAGAAGCGCGGGTCATCCGTGCGTTCGAGCTCGCTGATTAGCAGGCGCCGCAGCTTCGCGACGAGCGGCGCATACTGCGGGTCGGCCGCCAGATTCTTGGTCTGATCTGGGTCGGTGCGCGCGTTGTAGAGCTCGACGGCGGGCCGCTTGCCGAAACACAGCGCGTAGAAGCGCGCGCCTGCCTCGGTCGCGCGGTCTTCGAAGATTCGCGACTTGGTCGGGCCGTTGTCGCAGTCGGCGTGTCGGTTCATCGGGTGGGTCGCGCCCTCGGGCACGCCGGCCGGCCACCGCCCCGCTTCAAGGTTCAGGATCAGCAGCCAGTCGTCGCTGCGAAGCGCGCGCGACGGGTAGCCTGCGAGCGACGGCATCTTCTGAGCCGGCGTGTGCCGCTCGCGGCCGATCACGACGAACGGTCGCCCCGGCTTCGCTTTGCCACGCAGCAGCGGTAGCAGGTTTCTCCCGGTCATGACAGCGGGGGCTTCGAGGCCTGCCGCCGCGAGGAACGTCGGCGCGAGGTCGGTCATCGAAGTCATCGCGGAGACGTCGCGGCCGGCCTCGACCTTAGACGGCCAGCGGATCGCGAGCGGCACGCGGGCGCCCCAGTCGTAGAGGTTGCCCTTGCAGCGCGGGAACGGCATCCCATGGTCACCGGTCATCACCACGATGGTGTTGTCCAGCTCGCCGCGTTCTTCGAGCAGCTGCAGCGCCTCGCCCACTTCGCGGTCCCACCGCTGGACCTCAAAGTAGTAGTCAGCGATGTCGCCGCGCACGTCGTCATGCTGCGGAAAGAACGACGGTACATGGACCTTGTCTGGGTCGATGCCGGCCTCGCGCCCGCTGTGGCGCTTGTAGCCGCGGTGCGGATCCGACGTGCCGAACCAGAAGCAGAACGGCCGGTCCTTTGGTTGCGCGCCCAAGAACGCTTTGAACGTGCTGTTCGGACCGCAGGGATTGTCCTTGTAGCCACCAGCGCGCGCGTCGCCCGGTCCCCAGGCCTTGCGCCAGTGTCCGACGCGATAGCCGTCCGCTTGCAGCACGCGGACGAACGTGGGGTGGTCGGTGCTCAGGGTGCTGTGCAGGTTGGCGCCCTCGCCGAGCCTGTAGAAGGCTTGGCCGGTCAGGATGGCGTTGCGAGACGGCGTGCAAGAGGGACTAGAGACGTAAGCGTGCTCGAAGCGCGCGCCCTCACGGCACAGCCTGTCGAAGGTCGGCGTCGAGACGACCTCGTCGCCGTACGCCCCGGCGTGCGGCCAGCCCCAGTCGTCGGCCATCGCGAACAGGATGTTGGGTCGTCGCGTCTCCTGCGCGGAGCAGACGCCCACCGCGAAGAGGGCCAGCGCGAGCGTGAGCGACCATGTTGAAGGGTGGCGCATGACTCCATGGTCGCATCCAGGCCCGCAACCGGCGAGGGCCAACGGGCGAACTAGGGAGCAGAGTTGATGAGTGACGCGACAGAAACGACCCAGGGACGCCGCAGCTTGCCCGTAGTCTCGACGCTGTTGAGCGGCGCGTTGACGTGGTGGCTCGCCGATGTCTGGGACGCGCAGCGGCTGGCGCACTTGGCGGTCTGGGTCGTGCTGGGCCTCGTCGTGCTGCCTGTGATGTTCACCGGCGCGCTCGCCGCTGTCGGCGGCGTCTTGGTCGCGGTGCTGGGGGTGTTCTCTGTTCCGGCGTGGTTGACCGGCCGGAAGGTCGGCCTCGGCGACCTCGCGCGCGACCTGTGGCGTCTCGCCGGCGGCATCCTGCCTGATTATCTCCGCGCGCTGCGCGCGGTGCAGAAGCCTTGGCTCTGGGGGATGGCGACGGGGTTCGTCATCGGCGTCGCCATGCGGCTCGCGATCGTCGGGCTCAACCCCGCGTGACGGCGTTCGTCGCGGCCAGCCCGCGTATCCATCGGCATAGATCTTTCAGCGCCTCGGCGCGTGCTTCGCGCGTCTCCTGGTAGACCTCGTGATACGCCCCTGGGTAGTCGATCCAGGTCTTGTCGTCCGCGCTTATGCGCTCGTAGAACGCGCGGGTCACCGCCGCGTCGACGACGCGGTCGTCGCCTGCGACCTGCAACAGAGTCGGCGTTCGCAGCGCTCCTGCGCCTGCGAGCGCGCGCTCCTGTGCTCGTAAGTTCTCGGTGTACCAACGCGCCGTCCCTACGCGGACTGCGAGCTGATCCTCGCGGAGTTGCCTGAGCTTGTTTTCGTCGTGGCTGAGGTCTCTGGCGTTGAGTTCTGTTGGAAGCGTGAAGGTCGGCCAAACCGAGCTCAGCGCGTGTGCGAGCGCGTGCTTCCACCGAGGCACCGAGACCGCGAAACGCAGCGCCGGACTGCTGAGGACGAGTCCGCGGAGCGGGGATCGCCCCTCGATCGCATACAGCGCGGCGATCAGCCCGCCCTGGCTGTGACCCAGCAGGATCGGCAACTCCTCGGTGTGTTCACGCATAGCAGCCAGACCCCACGCGACGTCGTCCAGGTAGTCGGCGAACGATCGTATGAAGGCGCGGCGCCCCTCTGCGCGGCCGAAGCCGCGGTAGTCGAGGCCTAGGCACGAGCAGCCGATGTCGTTGAGCGCCGCGAACACGTGTTCATAGCGACCTGAGTGTTCGCCGTAGCCGTGTATGACCAGTGCAGCGGCGCGCTCGCTCTCTGCGGGTCGCCAGCGCGTGAAGAGTCGCGGAGGGGCGGTCATCTCAGCGGCGCGCCCCTGGGCCGCCCCTGCAGTCGGATGAGGCTGACAGGGCTAGCGCGGTGAGCGACACGAGACGGCGGGTAGCCATGTGATCGAGCCTATACTGCCACTGATGCGCGCGCTCGCCTTGTTCTTCTTGTTGTTCGCCGCCTGCGTCGGCACCCGCGGCGCCAGAGCCCCGCAACGCCGACCGAACATCCTGTTCGTGATGATCGACGACCTCGGCTGGAAAGATCTGCGCGTCCAAGGCAACGCAGACTTCCGCACGCCGCACATCGACCGTCTCGCGGCGCAAGGGACGCGCTTCACCAACTTCTACGCAGCCGCGCCGGTGTGTTCACCTACGCGCGCGGCGTGCGTGACGGGGCTCGCGCCGGCGCGCTTGCGGGTGACCAACCACATCCCGGATCGCTGGAGCTTCTATGACCGACCTAGGCGCGGCAAGGCGCCCCGCCGCGGCCGCGAGTGGGGCCCTGGCCGCTCGCGAGACTCTTTGGATAAGGGCCAACTGACGGTCGCGCAGCGGCTCAAGTCTGCTGGATACCGCACGGGCTTCGTAGGCAAGTGGCACCTCGCCGGCGCCGACTGGCGCACGACCGACACCTCGCTCTTCCCCGAGAGCTATGGCTTCGACGTCAACGTCGCTGGCAACGCGATGGGCGGCCCTGGCACCTTCCACGCCCCGATACGCCTACCCAACTACGAAGCGGGCGAGCCGGGCGAATACCTGCCCGATCTGCTGGCGCAGGAGGCGGTCGATTTTCTGCGGGCGCCGCGCGACGACGACGAGCCGTTCTTCCTCTGCTTGTGGACCTATACGGTGCACTACCCGATCGAGGCGACGCCCGAACTGCTCGCGCGCTACTCGGACGAAGCGGAGCCCGACATGCCGACGCGCTACCGCGCCATGGTCGAGGGTATGGACCGGGCTGTGGGCAGCGTCCTCGCCGAGCTTGACCGTCAAGGCGTCGCCGACGAGACGCTCGTCGTGTTCACGTCAGACAACGGCCAGATGCCGGGTGCGTCGGTCGCAGCGCCGCTGCGCGCAGCGAAGGGCTATCTCTACGAGGGCGGTCTCCGCGTGCCGATGATCGTGCGGTGGCCCGATCAAGTGCGCTCGGGCGCGGTCGAGGCGACGCCTGCGATCTCGATGGACTTTGCGCCGACGTTCCTTGAGGCCGCGGGCGTGCCCTTCGACGCCGCGTCGTTCGACGGCGTGAGCCTGCTGCCGTTGATGGAGCGCGGCGAGGCGCCGACGCGCGACGCGATCTACTTCCACTACCCGCATTACAGCTACCACGGCAAGAACCACATGGGGTCCGTCATTCGCCGTGGCGACCTCAAGTACATCCACCACTACGACGACGACGACCATGAGCTCTACGACCTCGGCGTCGACATCGGCGAGCGCAGCAACCTCGTCGCGGCGCGTCCTCGAGAAGCTGCTGAGCTTCGGCGCGCGCTGATGGCGTGGCTGCATCACGTCGACGCAGCGCTGCCTCGTCGCTACGTCGACATCCCCGCAGGTGAGCTGCCGGGCGACAAGCGTCGCTAGGACGGATAGAGGGCGATCGCGTCGAAGCGCCGCTGAGTCTCGGTCCAGTGGACCTTGTAGTCCATCAGGGGCCCCATGTCGTAGCGCGCGACCCCCTCTTCGCAGAGCCAGCGGATCTGTTCGAGCTGCAACAGGTTGCCGATCGAGTCGCGTCGCCAGGTGTCGACGAAGCTGAACTGCTGGCCGCGATAGACGCCGCTGCCGACGCATCCGAGGATGAAGCCGATGTCCTCGCCGTCGTGCGTCGCGAACATGACGCGGCTCCCGCGCGCCGCGCTTAGGCGTCCCATCATCGCGCGGTAGAACGTCCGTGAGGGCTCGTTGGCCATGCCGCACTGACCGATGCCTTTCCAGCTACGCAGCTCGACGTCGATGATGCGCTGGAAGACGCTGTCGCACTCGGCCTTCGTCCCCGGCGTGTGCCGCTCGAACACGACGCCCTTGGCCGCGGCGCGTCGCGCTGCGCTGCGCACGCCCCGCCGGAGCTTGGCGGAGCGACGGGAGAGGTAGCCGTCGAGGCCGCCCTCTAGGGTCGCAGAGCAGGCGGTCTCGTTGCTGACGAGGTAGAACTCACACCGCTCGCTGAACGTCGTGAGCAGCTCGGCGACGCGGTCACCGTTGGTGATCAGTCCGCTGATGATCACGGGGCGCGCAGGGAAATCACGTATGAGCTCTGCGAGCATCGGGACGGCGTCCGGACCGATCAGCGGAGAGCCGAACATCCAGCTGTTGTCGATGGGCTCCAGGGCCTCGACGCCGTCGATCGCCCGCCCGGCTAGGGCGACGACGCTCTCTGCCTGCGTCCGGACGTAGAGCGGCCGCCCCTGCCCCAGCGCTTCGTAGAACGAGAGTTGCCACTCGGTGCGGCAACAGAACGGGTCGCCGTGCTCGTCGGCGTGAACGGCCTGGTTCCAGATCGAATCGGCGTGGTCGAACTCGATCATGTGTTCGCTGCCCGCCGGCGACCGCGCAGCGGCGCGGCGGGCTCGACGGGGAGGTCTACTTGTCGTCGCCGGCGACCATCACGGGCACCTTGACGTGTTGCTTGCCGAACGCGATGTGGAGCGAGCACATGCCGTCTTCCGCGGACGGGTCCAGGGTGATCTTCAGGCACTTGGCCTCGGTCGGCGCGTCGCTGAGCACCATGCGCCACTTCACCGC
>NYVR01000077.1 GCA_002684655.1 Planctomycetota bacterium
GCACGCGAGGCCAGCGGCGCCCGTCCGCCCCATGTCCGCGTATTTGTCGTGCCCGGCGACGTCGTCGCCGTACCAAACGTAGCCGTTTCGCCCGGTGCCGCGGGCCAAGAAGTCATACGCCGCCACTGCGCGCTCTTCGTCCACGTCGACGCCGCATCGCTTGAGCAGCGCGAACGTGAGCGCGCCTTGCCCGGTGATCATGGCGATAGGGCCATATCCCTCGAAACCCGGGTTGTGCCCCCAGCCGCCCTCCTTCTGACCAGGCTTGGTCGGCACAGCGTCAGGGTGCGACTCGTAGGCCTTCGGGTTGATCTGCTCTCGGTCGGTGTATTGGCTGTAGCAGAGGAAGTCGTAAATCTCTTGCAGCTCAGGTTTGACCCAAGACGCCCCTGACGCGAGGTAGTACTCGGCCAGGAAGATCCCTGCGGACATATAGCGCCAGTTGATCAACGAGCTGTGGTCTTTGGACTGCGTCGTCTTCGCGTGGAACCGCGCCGCTCGCTCGACTGCTTTTTTGTACTTTGTCTCCCCGCTGCTCAGCATCGCGAGCGGCACAAACAGGTTGTCGGGCGCGCTACCGAACGATCCATCACCGCGCTGCTGCTTCGCGAGCCAATCGAGCATGTCTCCACGCAAGCGCTCGACCTTATCGCAGTCGGACGGATAGGAGGCGCCGTAGTCGCCGTGTTTCTTCGACAGCCGCAGGCTGACCTCGACCGCGTCGTCACCGCGCTCGAGGTCCAGCGCGAGCTTGCCCTTTCCCTTCTTGCCGAGGGCTCGCTGTAGCGCGTTAGCAAAGTCGAGGATGGGCCCCGTTGGGCCAAAGACCTTCATGCCGTAGCCGTTTTGATGCGGCGTCCGGAACGCAGCCCCGCCGGCGCCAACGATGTGGTCGCCAACGCGCACCTTCTTGGCAGCAGGTGACCCTTCGAAGACGTGCCGAACCACGAGGTGAGTCGGGGCTGTGGCCACCAGCTCAACGCGCAGGCCAGTGACGCCGAGGTTGTAGAACCAACCGTCTACGACTTGATCGGGCCCGCTGTTGGCGCGCTGCCGCCACGGGCGGCCGTCGTCGTGGTAGTGGACCTGCGCCGACAGCGCGGCGCACGCGAGAGAGGCCGTCAGGCACGAGAGGAGCCGTCGCATCTCGACATGCTAACGCATGCTGCGCTGCGGTGAAGGCGCTGGATCGCCGACTCAGGCCTCGACGAACGCCTCCATCGGCGGACATGCGCACACCAGGTTGCGGTCGCCGTGGACGTCGTTGACGCGCGCGACCGGCGGCCAGAACTTGTGCTCCTTGGTCCAGACCGCGGGGAAGACTGCGACCTCGCGTGAGTATGGGTGAGACCACTCGTCGGCCGTGGCCTCCTCGGCGGTGTGCGGCGCGTTCTTGACCGGATTGTCATCCTTGGGGAACTTGCCAGACTCGATGTCCCGAATCTCGTCACGGATAGAGATCAGGGCGGCGCAGAACCTGTCCAGCTCCGCCTTCGACTCGGACTCCGTCGGCTCAATCATCATCGTGCCGGCGACCGGGAAGCTCACCGTCGGCGCGTGGAATCCGTAGTCCATCAGGCGCTTGGCGATGTCGGCGACCTCGACGCCGGACGTCGCCTTCATGTGTCGGACGTCGACGATGCACTCGTGCGCGACCATCCCGTTCTGTCCGGTGTAGAGCACCGGGTAATGCCCCTTCAACTTCTCGGCGACGTAGTTGGCGTTAGCGATCGCGACCTCGGTCGCTCGCCGTAATCCTTGAGGACCCATCATCGCGATGTAGGCGTAGCTGATCGTCAGGATCGAGGCGCTGCCCCACGGGGCGGCGCTGATCGGCCCCATGGCCCGCTCCTCGTCGCCCGTCGGCGAGCACGGGACAAGCGGGTGGCTAGACAAGAACGGTGCGAGGTGCGCGGCAACGCAGATCGGCCCCATGCCCGGCCCGCCACCGCCGTGGGGGATACAGAATGTCTTGTGAAGGTTGAGGTGGCAGACGTCCGCGCCGAGTTCGCCGGGCGCCATCAGCCCGACCTGCGCGTTCATGTTCGCGCCGTCCATGTATACCTGGCCGCCGTGCTCGTGCATCAGCGTGCAGATGTCGCGGATCGCCTCCTCGAAGACACCGTGCGTCGACGGATATGTAACCATCAGCGCGGCGAGCTCTGCGGAGTGCTGCTCGACCTTAGCCTTGAGGTCCTCTATGTCGATGTTGCCGTCGTCGTCACACCCGACGACGACGACCTTCATGCCGCACATCGTCGCGCTGGCGGGGTTCGTGCCGTGGGCGCTAGAGGGGATCAGACAGATTTTGCGCTGCTCTTCGCCGTTGTGACGGTGGAAGGCCCGGATCGACAGCAGCCCCGCGTATTCGCCCTGGGAGCCCGCGTTGGGCTGCAGGGAACACGCAGCAAAGCCGGTGATGTCGCAGAGCCAAGTCGACAGGTTGCGGAACAGCTTTTGGTATCCCTGCGCTTGGTCAAGCGGCGCGAACGGGTGCAGCTGACCGAAGCCGGGCAGCGACACCGGATACATCTCCGCCGTCGCGTTGAGCTTCATCGTGCACGACCCCAACGGGATCATCGACGTGGTCAACGACAAATCCTTCTGCTGGAGGCGGTGGATGTAACGGAGCAGCTCGTGCTCGCTGCGGTAGCGGTGGAAGGTCGGGTGCTCTAGATAGCTGCTGGTGCGCTGCAGCTCGGCGAGACCTGGCGCCTCCGTCACCTGTGACATCGCTGCGCCGAAGACCGCGCAGAGGTCGCGCAGATCGTGGTCGTCGACGGTCTCGTCCAAGGTGACGCCTACGGAGCCGTCGCCGAAGTCGCGCAGGTTGATGCCACGTTGCAAGGCAGCGCTCACAGCGGCGTCAGCGCCCTCGCGAGGCCACACTCGCACCGTATCGAAGCGCGCGCCGTCTTGAACCTTGTTGCCGGCCGCGGCCAAGGCGTCGGCCAAGCAGGCCGCCTGGTTGCGGATGCGTGTCGCGATCGCGCGGATGCCTTCGGGGCCGTGATACACCGCATACATCGAGGCCATAACCGCGAGGAGCACCTGCGCGGTGCAAATGTTCGAGGTGGCTTTCTCACGTCGGATGTGCTGCTCGCGCGTGCCGAGCGCCAAGCGCAACGCAGGCTTACCGGTCTTATCGATCGTCATGCCGACGATCCGCCCGGGCATTTGACGCTGGAACGTCTTGCTCGCTGTCATGTAGGCAGCGTGCGGACCGCCGTAGCCCAGTGGCACGCCAAACCGCTGGCTAGAACCACATACGATGTCTGCGCCCATCTCGCCCGGCGGCTTCAGCACCGTGAGGGCCAGCAAATCGGCGGCGACGACGGCGAAGCCGCCGTTGTCGTGCATGCGCTGGATGGTCGGCTGCGGGTCGTCGATGAGCCCGTCGCTGCCGGGGTATTGCAGCAGGACGCCGAAGTGCTGATCGGTGAACTGCGTGGTGCGATGATCACCGACCGCGACCTCGATACCGAGCGGCTCGGCCCGGGTGCGCAGGACCGCCAGCGTCTGCGGGTGCACGTTCTGGTCGACGAAGAAAGTGGCCGCGTCCTTGCCCTTGTGCAGCCGGTAGCACATGGCCATGCCTTCAGCGGCAGCCGTCGCCTCGTCGAGCAGGGAGCTGTTGGCCACCTCAAGCCCCGTCAGGTCGAGGATAAGCGTCTGGAAGTTTAAAAGGGCTTCGAGCCGACCCTGGGCGATCTCCGCCTGATAAGGCGTGTATTGCGTGTACCAGCCCGGGTTCTCGAGGATGTTCCGCTGGATCACTGCGGGCGTCAGGGTGCCGTGATAGCCGAGCCCGATGTAGCTGCGCATCACGCGGTTTTCGGCCGCGAACCCGGTCAACTCCGCCAACGCCTCGCGCTCGCTCAGCGGCGCTGGCGTCGACAACTCTTTCTGCCAGCGGATGCTGGACGGCACGGCCTTGTTCGTGAGCTCGTCGAGGGACTTGCAGCCAAGCGTCGCGAGGATCGCGTCGAGGTCCGCCTCGCTCGGGCCGATGTGCCGGGCCTGGAACTGGTCGAGTCGTGGGAACGCGGAGGATGAACTGGACATTTGCAGAGGTGGGACGCCTGGGACGACGGCGTATCGCGGTGAAGCAGAATAGGACCCGAAGGGTCTATGTTGAAGGGGCATCCGGTCATCCGTTGCGACACTGTTCACGATCCGCGCGGTCGGTCTATATTGTCCGGGCATGACCGCTCGACGACCCCGCTCAGTCAGATGTCGCCAACTGCTCGCGATGGCGCTCGGGTTCGCGCTGACTGGCTGCGGGCCGGTGCCGAGCGAGCAAGGTGAGGCAACGGATCCGCGCGCGCTCGACGCCACGCCCGACATCGCGCGCGCCGTCGAAATCTTCGCCGAGATCACGGCGCGCTGGCACCCAGAAGCCATCCGCATGTGCCGCGAACAAGCCGCGGCGAAGCCTGAAGCGCCGATGCCGCGCGCCATGATGGCGCTGGCGACCGCCCAACAGCCGAACCGCGCGGCCCGCTGCTGCTGGGAAGCCGTCCGTCGCCGGGGCAACGGCAGCGCCTTCACACGCGGGCTCATCGACGCACTGCAGGAATACTTCGACGTGCGCCAGCAGCCCGAGCTCGTCGACGCGCGCTACACAGAAGCTCCGCCCCAGGAGCGCTTGGACGCCTTGCGACGCCAGCTAAAGTCCTTGGCCACGCGAGGCGCCCGCGTCTACAGCGCGACCGAGAGGGCCTTGCTGCAGGGCCTCATCGGCTGGGATCCCGGCGGCGCTGCCAACCTCCAGGCGGGCGCGAAACCGGCGCTCGCCAACTGGCGTGAACGGCTCCGAAGCTTCAACGCCTACCTCGCCGAGACGGGAGCCATCCCTCCCGAAGTCCCGGGCTATCGCCGCGTCGTCCAGCAGATCCTCGACTTGCAAGCCGACGCGGCAACGCGCGCGTCGCGGCCAAGCCTGTCGCGCGGCGACGACGACCTACGCCTTGCGCGCATCCCACGACATCCAGACGAAAGCGACGTGATCGCTGGAGAGCGGCCAGGAGGCCAGCGAGTCGGTAGCGACGCCTGGATGCCGCAGGTAGCCACCGGCTTTGAGCTCCCCTCCGGACTAGGCGGGACGCGTGTCTTCACGCCCCGCAGTGATCAGCCCACGCTTGTCGTGTTCTTCTTGGGCTTCGGGTGCGCGCACTGTGTCGCCCAGCTGCGTGACCTAGACCCGAAGGCGGCGGCCTTCCGCGAGGCCGGGATTGAGGTCCTCTCAATCGGCACCGACTCATACCAGCAGGTTCTCGCAGCCCAGCAGGCAGCCATGGAAAACGACGTCGACCCGCTGCACTTCGACGTGCTCTGCGATCCCGAGGGCGCGACCTTCAAACAGTGGGGCGCGTGGGACACGCTCACCGACGAAGCGCTGCATGGCACGTTCCTCGTCGACGCCGACGGGCGCGTCCTTTGGCGCGACATCAGCGAGCGCCCCTTCGAACAAGCGGACTGGTTGCTGGGCGAATGCCAGCGGCTGCTCAACGCGTGGCGCTAGGGAGGGGGCGGCTCAGGGTTCGAGCAGGGCGATGCCGCCCGCCTGCAAGCCAACGACGACCGTCGCGACGACCTCGCCGGCGGCGAGGTCCACGACGTCCAGGGTGCCTGGGTCGGCGTTCTTGGACTCCGAGGTCACGAACGCGAAGCGTGCATCCCGACTCACGACCACACCGTGCGTAACGCTCCGCGACGACTTGACGCGCTTCACTTCGCGCCCCGATTTGAGGTGCCACACCCCAACCGCGCCGGCGCCTTTGTATGTCGCGACGAGCAGCTCGCCGTTGGGCGTGATGTCGAGGTTGTACGGCCCGGCGCCGGAATCCAAACGTCGCGTGACGAGCCACTTCTCCGTGTCCACTTCGACGATCTGATCTTTGCCGTTCAACGCCGCGTAGATCCGCCGGTCGACCGGGTGCGGCGAAATCCACGTCGGCTTGGCCGCGGAAGCGTGGTTCTTTGGCAGGTCAATGTCCAGCTGCATGCTGCGGGTGACCTCGAAGGAGACCGCGTCGATCTCGTAAAGCTCACCCGACATCATCGCGCAGGAGTAGTGCAGGTCGCCGCTAGCGGTCAAGCGCGACCCGTGCGGCATCGCGCCGGTCACGGTGCGCCCGACCTCGACCATCGCGTCTGGATCCACGATCGAGACCGTGCTCGGCAGCATCCGCCCGTGGAGGTTGAAGTTGACGACGTAGAGCAACCCGGTCAGCGGGCTGATCTGCATCGTGGCTGGAAACATCCCGAGCTCACACTCTCCGACCAGTTCGTTGCTGCCGACGCGATACTTGTAGAGCACGCCGAACGGCTTGCCGTGCGCGATCGAACAATACCAAAACTCGCGGTCGGGACCGATCGTGAGGCCGTGCGGCCCCTCGATCTCGGTCGCCTGATAGCCGACCTCGAAGACCTCGCGCACGACCGCCGCGCGGCCGTCGAAGTCGACGACGTAGACCTCGTCAGAAGACTCGCACGCGACGTAGGCGGTGTACAGCGGCGCGACCTCGGAGCCGACAGATTGCGCCTGTTGCGTTACCGCTGCGGAGGACAGCGCCAGCGCCGACAGCATCGGCCAGCGCCTCATCGACGCTGACCTCGATCCTCGACCAGCTCGACACACCAAAGGCCGCTGTTCCAATCGGAGAAGAAGATCTTCCCCTTATACGGTTGCGGGCCCCAGGCCATTGGCGCGTTCGGGACGACGCCCTGGGGGTGGGTCGGCAAGAACCAGCCGATCTCGCGTCCTTGCTGGTAGAGGTCTCCCATCAAGTCCCCGGAGATGTCGACGACCCGGAGGCCGCCGTTGTAGTACGCGACGTAGAGCACGTCGCCCTCGACCCAGAGGTTGTGCGTGCCTGCCTCGGGGACCTCGTAGCGCGCGACCTCCTGCGGATCGTCGGGGTCGGTGAAGTCAACGAAGTGGATCCACCCGCGCGGGTAGGTGGGGTTGTCCTTTACAGAGAGGCCGTAAGGGAAGGCCTCGTCTCCAGCGATGACGTAGAACTTTCCGGTGTCTTCGCTCTTCCACGGGAACGCAGCGTGGTTCCAGCCGCTTGGATACGCGTAGTCGCCGATCTTCACTGGGTTTGAAGGCGAGCCGCCCTTGACGCCGTTGCCGACGTCGACGAGGTGGAGGCCGTTGCGCCAGTTAGACGAATATGCGATGCCGTCTACTACCCAGACATCGTGGATCGAGGCGCCAGGCTCGAACACCTGGTAGCTGCCGACCCTGGTCGGGGCCCGCGGGTTCTTGATGTCGAGGATGTCGTAGCGGCGACCGGCGCTGAGCGCGTAGGCGTAGTTCTCGTGGATGAACAGGTTGTGCACGCCGCCGGTCAACTCATCGTCGAACTCGGAGATGCGCTCTGGCTTACGTGGGTCCGTCACATCGAACGCGACGATCCCGTTCTTCCGGTCGCTCGCGCCTTCGCGGCTGATGATGCAGAGCCTGCCGTCTTCGCTGACCTTGACGTCATTGACAGTGCGCGCGTCCACGGTGACCGTCGCGATGCGCTCGATCCGCGCGGCGTCTGTGACGTCCCAGAAGATCGCGTCACCGTTCGCGCCCCATGTGCCTGTAACGCAGTAGTCGCGGCCGTCGACGCCTTCCCAGACCCATAGGTCAGAGGTGTGCACGTCGAGAACGGGCCCGTGGCCGACCTTGACCAGCTTGCGCTTGGTCTCGAAGCGCTCGTCACAGCGCAGCATAAACGTGTCGCTGACGGAGCCGCAGGTCGCTGTGATCGCGTAGAGACCGGGCTTCTCGGCGACAAAGCGGCCGGTGGAGGTGATCTGCCCTGTGGCCGCGTTGCCGAGCGTGTCGTCCGGCATCGCCCGGACGCTGAACGAGACGGGCGGGCGCGCGCCGGCGCGTTCTTGGACCGCTCGCACGCCCGCCGCAGGCGCGAGCGTCGCGCCGAATGAGACGACGTCGCCGGTGCGTGCGCGCGTGTGCGTACTGGTGACAGTCAGCTCCGTTACCGGATTGGCGACGACCTTGACCACGGTCTCTTGCGACAGGCCGCCGCCAGAGACCTCGACGCCGACCGAGCCGGGCGCGCGGGCGTGCAGAAACCCGAAGTCGTCTACTGCGGCCACTCGGTCATCCGACGTCCTGTAGGCGATCCGGATGTCGTCACGAGCCACGCCGTCCTTGTCGACGATGGTCGCACGGATCGGCGTTATGGTCCCCGTGAACACTGCGGCTGGCAGGTCGGTGATCTGGATCCCGGCGGGGGCCGGGTGAGGGACCGTCACCACGACCGTCGCTTCTGGGCCACGTTCGCGACCGAACATGGCCCGGACAACGACCGTGTGCGTCCCGGGCGCAACTGCCGAGAGCTCACCGGAGCGGCTGCAGCGCAGGGCGCGACGCGCGCGACTAAAAAACAGCAAGCGCCCCTCCGCCGGGCGCCCGCCCGCGTCGAGCAGCTCAGCCTTGAGCTGGAGGCTCTCGCCGATCGGGAGGACGACCTCGGCGGGGGTGACCCGGACGCTGCCGCCAGCTGCGGGCTTTTGCACCTGGGCAACAGACGCGACGCCGAGAACAAAGACCGTCGACGCGGCGGCGAGGTCGACCAAACAGCGGCGGAGATTCGTCAACATGAACGCAGCTTACCCGCTCCGCCGCGGGTCGCGACCAGGACGATTTGTGCCGCAGGTTGTGACACGTATGTGCCTGCGAAGATGGCTGCGCAGCTAGCGCGTGAACCTCGTAATATCCGACGCGAAACCTGATCCCAACCAGAGTCACCATGCTTCGAATCATGTGCTTCGTTGGCGCCGCCCTGTCAGCCGCCGCCGTTCTTCCTTGCCAGCAATTGCCTGAAGCGTGGGCGAACAAGCTGCACTGGCGCAGCATCGGGCCGTCGACGATGGGCGGCAGGATCATCGCGTTAGCGGTCTATGAGGCCGAGCCGAGCACGTGGTGGGCGGCGACCGCGTCGGGCGGACTGCTGAAGACCACCAACAACGGTACGACCTTTGAACACCAGTTCGACCGCGAGTCGGTCGTATCAATCGGGCACGTGGCCGTCGCGCAATCCGACAAGAACATCGTATGGGTCGGGACGGGGGAGGCGAACCCGCGCAACTCAGTCAGCTACGGCAACGGCGTCTACAAGTCGACCGACGGCGGCAAGACCTGGGCGCACAAGGGCCTCGCAGGGACGTTCCAAACGGGCCGGATCGCGATCCACCCGAGCAACCCCGACGTGGTCTACGTCGGCGCGCTTGGTCGGCTCTACGGGCCAAACGAGGACCGCGGCCTCTACAAGACCACCGACGGCGGCGACACGTGGTCGAAGGTGCTCTACGTCGACGACCGGACCGGCGTCATCGACGTCGACATGCACCCGACAGACCCCGAGACCCTGATGGTCGCGACCTACGAGCGCGCGCGTGACGGGTTCGACACCAACGACCCGGCTAAGCGGTGGGGACCAGGCAGCGGAGTCTGGAAGACCACCGACGGCGGCGCCAACTGGTCGCAGATTACAGCAGGCCTGCCGAGCTGCCAGATCGGCAGGGTCGGCATCGACTACTTCCGATCTGATCCAAACGTGCTGATGGCGCTCGTCGAGAGCGAAAAAATCAGCAAGCAGCCCGAAGACGCTCCCTACCACGGCGCGGAAATCGCCGACGCCGACGCCGGCGTCAAGATCACGTCGGTCGAACGCTCACGTCGACGCGGCGGTCGCGGTCGCCGCCGCAGCGAAGCGTCCAAGGACGAAGAAAAGCAGGAGAAACCCGCGCCGACGCCCGCCGCCGAGGCAGGGCTGCGCAAGGGGGACGTGATCCTCGCGGTCAACGGCGAGCGGGTGAACTCAGAGAAGGAGTTCGAGCACGCTTGCAGGCAACACAAAGCCAGCGATGAGGTCTCGCTCTCGATCGTCCGAGACCGCGAAGACATGGAGATCACGCTGACCTTCGGGGCCTACCCCGAAGGAGCGCGGTCGCCGTTCATCGGCACCCTCGGCGGGCAATCCGGCGGCTCGCCGGACTTGCAAGGTGCATCCGGCCACGAATACGGCGGCGTCTACAAGTCAGTTGACGGCGGCGACACATGGGAGCGGGTCAACACGCTGAACCCGAGGCCGATGTACTACAGTCAAATCCGCGTCGACCCGACCAACAGCGACAACGTGATGGTGCTCGGCACCTCGCTCTACCGCTCGACGGACGGCGGCAAGTCATTCGAACGGGGCGCGGGCAACGGCATGCACGTCGATCACCACGCGGAGTGGATCGACCCGAAGAACGGCGACCACATCATCCACGGCTGCGACGGCGGCATTTACGTCACCTACGACGCGTGCCGCAACTGGGACCACCTCAACCACGTCGCGATCGGGCAGTTCTACCACGTCGGCTGCAGCAGCGACCGGAACTATCGCGTCTACGGCGGCCTGCAGGACAACGGCTCGTGGGGCGGCCCTAGCCGCACAGCAGGCACGGGCGCGCGCAACCAAGACTGGGTCCGGATCGGCGGCGGCGACGGGTTCCGCTGCCTCGTCGACCCCGAAGACCGCGACGTCGTCTACAGCCAGAGCCAGAACGGCCCGCCCAGCTGGCGAAACCTCGCCACCAGCAAGCGCGGCAGCCTACGCGGCGGTGGCGGGCGCGACGAACGCATCCGCTACAACTGGGAGACGCCCTACGTGCTCTCCGGGCACAACACGCGGATCGTCTACACGGCCGGCAACAAGGTGTTCAAGTCGCTCAACCGAGGCCAGAACATGCAGGTCATCAGCGACAACATCACCAACACGGACCGCGGCGCCGCGACCGCGCTGGCCGAGTCGCCAAAAGACGACGATATCGTCTACGTCGGCACGGATGACGGCGCGCTGTGGGCGACGCACGACGGCGGCGACAGCTGGTTCGACTGCTTCCAAGTTGAAGAAGAAACCCCAGCCGGTGAAGCGCCGGTCGAGGGCGAGCAAACCGGAGGCCCCAGCGGCGCCGACGAACCGCC
>NYVR01000078.1 GCA_002684655.1 Planctomycetota bacterium
CTTGGCCCGGCGCTGGCGCTGCATGCCTGCGGTGCAGCCTTGATGATTGACTCGTGGTCGGCCGCGAGCCTCGTGCTCGCGGTCCCTGGCGCTGCGCTGCTGGCTCTGGGCCGCCGGCGTTTGGCCGGCAACTGGCCGGTGGTGTGGCTCATACTGTTCGCTGTGCCGGCGCCGATTTACGTCGAGGGGCGGCTCGCGTTCGAACTGAAAGAGTTGGCGGTCGCCTGGGGCTCGTGGGTTGGGAACCTGTTCGGGGCCGACGTCGTCCGGCGTGGAGACCAGCTGGTGCCGACAGGCCTCGAAGGCGCCTTGTTTGTCGCGGACGCATGCAGCGGTCTGCGGTCGCTGCTCGCGATGATGACGCTTGCTTATTGTGTGGCGTTCTTCACGGGGCCGGCGCGCTGGCTGCGCAGGCTGTTGTTAGTGGGGCTCGCTGCGCCGCTCGCGGTGTTCGCCAACGTCGCGCGGATCGGCGCTCTCTGCTTGCTCGCGCGCTGGTTTGGCGTCGACTTCGCAGAGAGCACTGGCCACACGATCGCCAATATCGTCGAGTGGCTAGCGCTGCTGGCGACGCTGCTGTCGCTCGACGGCGTGCTCTCTCGCAGCCGCGCATCAAAGACTCCTCCGGCAGTCCGACTACCGGAGCCTGACGCTGGAGAGATCGCGCCAGGTCTGCGCGGGTCCGCGGTCACGCTGTGGCTCGTGTGTGGGCCGCTGCTCTGGCTCAGCGTCGCGCGCCCTTACGGCGGCGAGAACGACCGCGCGGAGCGGCTGCCGGTGGCGCTCGCGGGGTTTACGATGCAGCCTCGAAGCGAGGCCGAGGCGCGCTCTTTTCAGCAGAGTCTCCCCCGGTGGCGTGAGCTGCTCGGAACGGACGATTTTGTCTACCGTCGCTACCGAGACGACGAGCAGCATTTCGTCAACCTCGTCGCGTTGTTTCACGACACGAACTGGAAGAGCGTCCATCCGCCCCGGATCTGCATCGAGGGGAGTAACATGGCGATCCTTGAGGATGAACTCGTCGAGGCGGCGTGGATGCCAGCAGGTGCTCGGCTCGGTAGGATCACGGCTGAGAGCCGCGGCTACTCGCGGCGGTTCGTGACTTTGAGCGTCTTCGGGACGTCGGACTGGGTGTCGGGCGACTACTGGGAGTTTTTCTGGCACCACCTGCCCCGCGCGGTCCTCCGCGCGAACCAGTCGGGCTTCTTGCTGCGCGTGGAGTCGCCGATTGGGTCCGGGGAATCTGCGGACGACGCGGCCGGTCGCTGTGAAGAGTTCTTGCGGAGCTTGTTGTCTTCGGCGCAGGAGTTGGTGCGATGACGGTTGTGCACGCGCTCTCCGTGGACGTCGAGGACTGGTTCCAGGTCCTCAACATGGTCGACATGATCGATCGAGCAGACTGGGATCGATACGAACTCCGCTGCGTGGACTCTACGCGCCGGCTGTTGGACCTGTTCGCCACGCGCGACGCCAAGGCGACGTTCTTCTGCCTCGGTTGGATCGCAGAGCGGATGCCGGACGTGATCGAGGAGATTCACGCTGCCGGTCATGAGATCGGCAGTCACGGCTACGATCACCGCGTCCTCCCGGCCCTCGGTCAAGACGGCTTTCGCGCAGACTTGGAGCGGACCGCGGCGATCCTCGAGCAGATCAGCGGGTCGCGGCCCACGTCCTTCCGCGCGTGCACGTGGTCCGTGGGGCGCGCGACGCCGTGGGCGATCGACGAGCTGGTCCGCGCGGGTATCACGCTGGACAGCTCGATTCAGCCAGTGCGGCACCCTGACTATGGCGTCCCCAGCGCGCCGACGACGCCGTACCGCATCAGCGCTGCAGGCGGTGAGGTGCTGGAGTTCCCGCCGCTGACCTGGGACGTCCTAGGCCGGCATGTCCCCGTGGGCGGCGGCGGATATCTGCGGCTCTTCCCGATCTGGTTGATGCAGAAAGGCCTTCAGCAGAAAGAGGCGCAGGGGGTGCCAGGCTGCATCTACCTGCATCCATGGGAGATCGACGCAGAGCAGCCGCGCCAGCGCCTCGGCGGCTTGCGAGGCTTCCGCCATTACGTGAACCTTGACAAGACCTACGACAAACTCGACCGGCTGTTACGTGAGCACCGGTTTGACACGATGTCTGAGGCGCTCTTTCAGCGCGGCGTCAGCTGGCGTACGAAGCTGCCTGCGTTGCGCGCGAGCGAACTGTTTGGATAGTCGCGCAGCAGCCGCTGCAGGAGATCTCGCGCGCGCGCCATGGCCTCGTCATCGGGTCGCATCAGCTCGGCGAGGGCCCACAGGTAAAGATGGCGGCCGTTCGGCTGCGGCTCGGACACGGCGAACAGCGCAGCCGCTTCTTCTGGTTGGCCGCGGCGAAGCGCGAACAGCGCCTCGACATACTTGCCCGCTGGTCCCGCCGTAAGCGTCTTTGGCAGCCGCGCGAAGCGCTCGACGTCGACGTCGGCGAGCTCGTGCTCAGCAGCGGCCAGTCCGAGGAACGACAGCTCAGCCTCAGGGTCCTTGGCGTGGTTGAGCACGTTGCGTATGCCGTTGAGCGTGTCGGCATCACGCATCTGTCGCGTCGCGAGGCGTGCGCGAAGGGACCACATCACGACGCTAGCTGGGTGGGCGTCGAGGATCTCCTCGACGCGCCGGGTCGCTTCGGCGACGCCCACAACCAGGACCAGCTGCTCCGCGGTGGCCTCGAGCAGCGATCGGTCGTCACGGCCCATCGCGATCCAATTCATGTGCGCAGTTAGCAGGTCAGCGCGGTCGAGCTCCGGGTCATCGCCTGCGTTTTGGAGCAGGAAGTGCACGATCTGGCCAAACGCACCTTCGCGGCGCAGCTGCCCGCGCGCCATCGCTGTGAGCGTCTTCGCGCTCTTGGGCGCCGCCTCGACCGCGGCCGGGGCGAGGCTGTAGAAGGCATGGAGCAACTGTTCAGGCGCTCTGGCGTGCGGCCCTCGCAGGATCTGATCGATGATGAAGCACGCTCGCGCCGGCGGGTGGCCTGCGGTGATCAGCGCGAGGTCTTCATCACGCCACGGTCGCAGCTGCGGCGTCGCGAACCACTGGGACAGCCGCGTTTCGCGCGCCATATCCGAGAAGCCGCCAGCCTCGAACCGTTTTACGATGCGCTCTGTTGCGTAAGCGAATGTCTCTGGGCTGTCACCGAAGCCCGCCTTCGTCACGCTCTCGATTAGCCATGCATCGGCCACCTCGCTCGGGACGTAGAGTGGGTCGCGGCCGGCTCGCGCGACCTCGCGTAGGAGCACGGGGTTGAGCAAGCCTGCGTTGAACAACTCGGTGTGCAGCGCAGCAGCCGCTGGCGCGAGGCCTGCGTCGGAGCTGGCGCGCGCCAACAGCAGATACGAGGTCTGTTTGGTGGGGTCGTTCGCCAGGACGTCGTTGGCGCGCTGCAAGGTAAGCGACGCCAGTTGCGGTGCGCGCAGGCCGCTCAGCAGCTCCAGGCGCTGCTGAAGGACGCTCGGGTCCTTTGTCGCGGTCCAATCGACCATCGTCGGCTGCCCGAAGGTCGCCAGCGTCGCGTGGATCAGCAGCTCCGTCGGGTCCTGCTGCAGTTGTTGCGCGAGCAGCGCCGCCGCTTCGACTGTCCGCCCCATGCGGGCGCCGAGCGCCGGATCGGTCATCGAGTCGACGAGGCTGTAGACCTTCTCAGCGCGGGCGCTTTGCCCCTGCATGAGCAGCAAACGGGCGAGTCGCTCCGCCGCGAACGCACCGTCCGCGAAGCTGATCGCCGCGAGCCAGCGCGTCTCGGCGCGGACCAGGTCGCCAGTTTGAAGCGCGAGATCGCCGGCCAGCGCATAGAGCCGCCCTCCGCGCTCATTTGGGGCAGCGACCACCAGTGCGCGCTCCAGCAGCGCGAAGGCCGTGCGCGGGTGTGTGTCGACCATGTCCGGCAGCGCCGCGAAGAGCGCCTGCTGAGCGCCTTCTTCGAGGCCAAGCGCGGCGTATAGCTGCGGTGCGTCGACGACCAGCTGCGCGTCTGGGGTCTGCGCGCACGCGGCGGACAGCCAGGCGCTGAAGGCGCCGAGCATCGTCTCTTGGTCCGGTGCGTCGAGTGGCTGCGCCGGTGCAGTCAAGAGACGGCGCGCAGCTCCGAGGTCGTCATTCGCGACCAAGGCGCGGATCGCCAGCGCGCGCTCCTCAGCGCTCGCGTCCGTGGTTGTCATCTCGGCCGTGAGGAACGTCACGGCGGTGGCGGGGGCGTCTTGCAGCGCGATCCGCAGCAGCTCGATCCGCAATTCTCGCGAGTCGGGGATGCGCGGAGCGGCCATGCGGACGAGCTCGCGGAGCGTCTGACCTGCCATGCGCTTGGCCTGGATTGCGAGCCGCAGGGTCTCGGCGTCGGGGGTCACAGCTTGCAGCGTCTTATCGGCGGTAACCGCGGCTTCGGCGATCATGCCGGCAGACATCAACGCCCTGAGCTCAAGCTGGCGGGGTATGTTCGCCTTTGGAAACGCGCCGCTGGCGGCTCGGGCGCAGTTCAGGGCGATCGCGTAGGCGGCGGGCGCCTGCGCCGCGAGCGCTGCCTCGGCGCAGAGCACGAAGCCAATCGGGTCAGCGGCGTCTGGTACGGTCGCCGCGCTCTGGGCGCACTGCTCTAGCAGATTTAGACCGCTCTGGCTGGTGTTCTCGTAGTGCTCCCGAGAGACGGCGACGCGCAGGGGAAGCAGCCGCGGGTCGTCGGGAGACACCGTGGCGGCGTCTGCGATCGCGGCGAGCGCCGCTGCGGTGCGGCCGAGTCCGCGTAGATAAAGAGCCTTGCGGAAGTGCGGTTCCACCGACTCCGGCCGCCCAATCTGCCAGCTTTGAAGCGCTGTCAGCACCTCGGTGTCGGATGCGTCGCGCTCCAACAGGCTCTGCAACAGCATGGGCGCCAGCGCTGCGACGAGGTCCGTTCTGTCAAGCGGCGCGGGTTGTCGCATCGCAGCGCGCAGGAGGTTGTTGAGGTTCTTCTCACGGATCGCCGGGTCCTTCTTGTCCGTGATCGTTAAACGCTGCGCGTTGTTCAGCCACTGCGCTGCGTAGGCTTCGACGCCGTTCTCACGCAGCTCTCTGATCAGGGCGTTGGTCTTCCAAAGCTCCTGGGTCAGGCCGGTCTGTGCCGAGGCGAGCGCTCTGGCCAGTGCCAGTTGCTCGTTGTTGGTGCCGAGCGTGCCGTCGAGGCCTCGTTGATCGATCTCGGCTTCTGGGAGCCATCTGTCGACGGTCGCCAATGCGGCGAAGGGCAGGCCCTGGTCAATTCGTGACCACGCCGCGAGGGCGCCGCTCTCATTCACGTAGTCGTGGTCGAAGACGCGGCGTTGGATCTCGCAGGCGATCAAGAGGTCGTCGATCCTCCCTGACTGCTTATAAGCGGTGGCGACGGCCCGGAAGGCGGCGACCGGCTCTCCGCCGAGGTCGAGGCTGCGCTGGAAGTAGCCGAGTCCTTCTTGCACTAGGTCTCGAACCTCGCGCGCGCGCGTCAAGACCTCTGGCCAGGACGCGACGAGCTGCGCCTCGTTGACATACATCTGCTCAAGAGTGCGGACTGATCGCTGGATCTCATCGTCTCCCTCAGGGCGGTAGATGTAGGCCAGGAGCGCCGTGCGCGCGGTGGCGCGCCGCGTCGTCCCGAGGTCCCGCTCAAGCCGGACCTGTAGCTCGCCGAGCAGTGGCTGATATATGGTCTGGCAAGCCTCGCCCGTCAACTCCAGGGCGCGGCTGTGTTCAGGCGTCTGCGCGAGGAAGGTGCGGCCACGGCGGCGCGCGAACTCGCCATCGCCTGCGCGAGCCAGCAAACGGATCTCGTCGAGGCGGAGCGCTTCATCTTCTTCGTCGTCTTCGACCGTGCTCAGCAGGCGCTGCAGGTCGGTCAAGGCGCCGCGCGGGTTGTCCAGCATAGCCTGGGCCTCGTAGCGCAGTCGCCAGAGCTGCTTCGTGAGGTCCGGCGACTGAGTGAAACTCGCGCCGTGTTCGGCGAGGTTCAGGTCCGCGATCACTTCTCCATAGAAGCCAGCAGCATATTTGTTGCGCGCTTCGGCGAGCGTGTCTTCGGGCCCGTGCAGACGTAGCGCGGAGTATCCGACGATCGTCGCGAGCGTGAGCAGCGCGCACCCGATCAGGATCTGGAGACTCTTCTGGAACATGCGTTGTGTCCGTTATAGCTCGGAGGAGACGACGAACGCCATCAGCGGATGCCGAGCTTCTTGAGCTTATGGAACAGGGTGCTTCGGTTGATCCCGAGGAGCTCGGCGGCTCGCTCGCGGTTGCCGCTACACCACGTCAAGGCCTGTTCGATGATGCGCTTCTCAGGCGCTCGCAGGGCTTGTTTGAGCGGCAGCGGCGGCCCTTTCGGCGCTGCCTCAGGGGCCGGGCTGTCGCTGTCGGCGAGTGCGCCGTTGCAGAGCGCGGCGGGGAGGTCTGCCTGTGTGATCTCGTCACCCTGCGACAGCACGACCGCGCGTTCGACCACATTCTCAAGTTGGCGGACGTTGCCGGGCCATGGCGCTCGCATCAACGCCGCGATGGCGCTGTCGGTGAAGCGTCTCGCGGCGCGGCTGTGCTCAGCGCGGAACCGCTGCAAAAAGTGTTCGGCAAGTGCTTGCACGTCCGCCCGTCGCTCGCGCAGCGGGGGCATCTCGACGCTGACGACGTTGATGCGGTAGTAGAGGTCCTCGCGGAACTCGCCTGCGTGTACGGCGCGCTCAAGGTCCTTGTTGGTCGCGAGCACGATCCTAACGTCGACGGGCACCGTGTCCGTGGCGCCGACGCGTTCGATCAGCCGGTCTTGCAGGACGCGCAAGAGCTTCACCTGGAACGCGTGGCTGGATGTTCCGATCTCGTCGAGGAAGATTGTGCCCCCGGCCGCCGCTTCAAACTTTCCGACCTTGTCGCGTACGGCGCCGGTGAACGCGCCTTTGACGTGACCGAACAGCTCGGACTCGAGCAGACTCTCAGGTAAGGCGCCGCAGTTGACCTCAACGAACGGCCCAGCGCGACGGTCGCTGAGTTGGTGCAGCGCGCGGGCGAGCAGCGTCTTGCCGGTGCCCGACTCGCCGGTGACGAGCACGGTCGTGCGGGTGTCCGCGACGGCTTGTACTGTCTTGAAGATCGCCTGCATTCGCAGGTCCGTGCCGATGACGTTGTCGAGCCGCAGCCGGTCGTCGAGGGCGGACTTCAACTGCTGGTTCTCGCGCTGCAAGGCGGTCTTCTCCAGCGCTCGGTCCACGGCTAATAAGACTTGGTCGGGAGCGAACGGCTTGCCGAGGAAGTCGGCGGCGCCATTGCGCATCGCCTTCACGGCGTCCTGGACGGAGCCGAACGCGCTGAGGAGGACGACGGAGGTGTCGGGGTTGCTGCTCTGGACCTCGTGTAACAGCTCCATACCGCCGCCGCCTGGTAGCGAGAGGTCCGCCAAGATCAGGTCAACGGCGCCTTCGCGGACGGGCTCCAAGGCAGAGGCGAGATCCGGGGCCGCGTCGAGGGAGTAGCCGCGCTCTGCCAGCAGCGACGCGATATCCTGTTGAGAGCGCGGGTCGGGGTCGGCGAGGAGAATTCGGGTCATGCTGCGGCGTGTCCTGAGTTGGCGACGGTCGCGCAGATGCGACCTTGGGTCTTTATCGGCAGACTGTGGGGTGATGCTTCAGTGCACCTCGGGCGGTGCAGCGGAGGCCCCAATGGCGTAGCCTGACCGGAAAAGATGCCTTGGCTTCGACCTCAAATCCCGCTGCCTAAGACGGATGCGTCCTTCGAGGAGCGGCTGGGCGACGTGCTCGCTGACGTGCGTCGGGTCGAGATCCGCGCGGCGCGCATGATCACGGACGTGCTCTCGGGCGGCTACCGTTCGACCTTCCGCGGCCTCGGCGTGGAGTTCGCCGAGGTCCGTGAATACGTCGAGGGCGACGACCCCCGGATGGTCGACTGGAACGTGACGGCGCGCGCTGGGCGTCCGTTCGTGAAGCGCTTCGTGGAGGAGCGCGAACGCACCATCGTGTTCGTGCTGGATCTGTCGCCGTCGATGGCGTTTGGCCTCGGGGCGTGGTCACTCAGGCAGGCGGCTTCGCGCTACTGCGCGATGCTCGGGCGGATGGCCATCGAGAACCACGACCGGGTAGGCCTGGTCGCCGGTGACCGCTTCGTCCTGCCGCAGCCGGGCGGCGGGCATGTGCTGCGTGTTCTGGACGACTGCGTGCGGCAGCCGCACGAGGCGGCGGGGCGGCTGCCGGAGCGGATCGCCGCGGCGACGGCGCGGGTGCGCCGCCGCGCCGTGTTGTTCGTGCTTTCCGATTTCCTCACCCCTGGCTATGAGCAGGCGCTGTCTTTGGCGGGGCGGCGCCACGACGTCGTCGCCGTACGCCTGCTCGGTCGGGAGCTCTTCGACCCGCCGCGTAGGTTGATCCGCGCGCTCGCGCCGAGTCGCGGTGGCTGCCGAGAGCAGCTTTGCGACTTCGCCGACGCGGGGTTCCGCGCGGCGTGGTTCGACCAGGTCGCGGGCTGGCGTGCCCGTCACGACGACGTCGTCGGGCGCGCGGCCGTCGATGGGCTCGACGTCGAGCTGCCATCTGAGGCCGACATCGGCCAGCTCGCCGCTCCGTTACTGCGGTTCTTCCGGCGCCGCGCGGGGGTTCGATGATCTGCCGCGTCGTCGTCGCTGCGATGCTCGCGGCCGCGGTTACAGCGCAAGAGGTAACCATGCCCGAAGAGGTCGTGTTCGGCGCGAGCTTCGAGCTGTCTGTGGTCTCGTCGACGCCGTTTGATCCTGCGACGTTGGCGCCTTTGGTCGTTGAGGTGTTGGCGCGTGAGAGACGCGGCGGCGGCGAGCGGCTGCGGCTCCGCGCCCGCTGCTACGAGACCGGTGACGTGTCCTTGTCGCTGCGTCCGCCGCGGGTCCTGCGCGTGACGACGACGCTCCCGGACCCGGCCGGGCCGCTCGAGTGGCCGTCCGACGGCTACGACCTCGGCGCAGCGGGGCCGTCGCGCTGGCTCTTGGCCTCGGTCACGTCGGCGTCGATGATTGCCGTCTATTTGGGGTGGCTGTGGCGGCGCCGGCGATCATCTGCGGGCGCCCGCGCGGCTCAGGAGTCGCCATGGAGCGCGTCATCCGCGCTCGCGTCGGTGCAGCCGGAGCGCCTCGGCCAAGAGGCTGCGTTGGCCGAACTGAAGGCGATCGTGCGGCGATTCTGC
>NYVR01000079.1 GCA_002684655.1 Planctomycetota bacterium
GCGGTGGCGGCGGCGGCGGCGGCGGCGACGGCGGCGGCAACTTCCCGGTCGAAGGTCCGACCGAGCAGGCTGTCGGCGTGCTCGAATACACGAAAGAAGGCAACGGTTGGCTGCGTCAGCGGATCAACAGCTACATGCCGGACACCATCCCGAACGGCGACGTGTTTGTGCCCTCGGCGCTGATTCGTCAGCACCGCCTGCAAGAGGGGAGTGAGATTGTCGGCCAAGCTGGTTTGCCGAGTCGAGGTCCGCAGCGACACACGTTGGCCGAGGTGGAGACGGTCGACGGCGTGGATCCCGAGGAACGTCGCGAGCTGCCGCAGTTCCGCCACATGACGGTCGTCGACCCTGAGCCTCAGTTCGTGCTGGCGCCGGGCAGCGACGAAAACGTCTCTCTGCGCATCGTCGACTTGCTCTGTCCGATCGGCTACGGCACGCGCGGCCTGGTGGTCGCGCCGCCGCGCTCTGGCAAGACCGTGTTGATGCAGCAGATCTGCCACGCCGTGAGCGAGCACTATCCAGACGCCCACATGATGGTGCTGCTGATCGATGAGCGGCCCGAAGAGGCGACCGGGTGGAAGCGCAGCGTGTCTGGAGACAACCGGGAGGTCCTGGTTTCGACCCTGGACGAGGGTCCCAAGAACCACGTCGCGGTCTCCGAGATGTGCCTCAAGCGCGCCCAGCGGCTGGTCGAGACGGGCAAAGACGTCGTGATCTTGCTCGACTCGATCACGAGGCTGACGCGCGCCTACAACTCGGCGCTCGGCGGGCGCGGCGGCAGCACGATGTCGGGCGGCATCGGCGCCAAGGTGCTGGAGATCCCCAAAAAGTTCTTCGGCTCCGCGCGCAACTGCGAAGAGGGCGGCTCGCTGACGATCCTCGGCACCACCCTCGTCGACACAGGCTCCCGGATGGACCAAGTGATCTTCGAGGAGTTCAAGGGTACGGGCAACCAAGAGCTGGTGCTGAACCGCCAACTGGCGGAGCGTCGCATCTTCCCTGCCATCGACATCGAGATGTCTGGGACGCGTAAGGAAGAGCTGCTGCTTGGCGAAGAGGTCACCAAGCGCCTCTACACCCTGCGGCGGGGGCTCGGTCGGATGAACGCGCTCGACGCGATGCCGCTGCTCATCGACCGGTTGATGAAGACCGATACGAACCAAGAGTTCCTCGACAGCTTCCGCTTGGAAGAATGAGCTCGGCCGGGCGGAGGGGCTGTGACCGCGCCGCTCGGGTCGTTCGAAGTCAAAGACTGGGTTGTCAGGCTGCTTGTCTGAGGTAGGTTTCGACGGTCTCTGACCGCTGCTGATCCTTTCCCCACGTCGGTATGATCGAAGTCCAAGACCTCCAAAAGAGCTACGGCTTCGCCCGCGCCTTGCGCGGGATCTCGTTCTCCGTCAGCAAGGGTGAGGTCGTCGGGTTCCTGGGGCCGAACGGCGCAGGTAAGTCGACCACGATGAAGATCCTGACGGGCTACCTCGCGCCTACCGGCGGCCGCGGCGTGGTCAACGGACACGACGTGGTGGCGGAGTCGCTGCAGGTGCGCGAGTGTGTCGGCTACCTGCCCGAGAGCACGCCGCTCTACAGCGAGATGCGGGTCGACGATTACCTCGCGTTTGTGGCCGAGATTCGCGGCGTCGCCGCTGCGAAGCGCAGCAGCAAGATCGGGCGCGCGGTTGAGCTTTGCGGGCTCGGAGCGGTCACCGGAAAGAACATCTCAGAGCTCTCCAAGGGCTACAAGCAACGCGTCGGTCTCGCGCAGGCGATCGTTCACGAGCCACCCGTGCTGATCCTCGACGAGCCGACCTCTGGCCTCGACCCCAACCAGATCGTCGAGGTGCGCGGGTTGATCGAGCGGCTGGGCGAGGAGCACACGGTCGTGCTCAGCACGCACTACCTGCAGGAGGTGGAGAAGACCTGCACCCGCGTCATCATCGTTCACCAGGGCGAGATCGTCGCGGACGGCACCGCCGCGCAGCTGGTCAGCAGCCGCCCGGAGGGGGCTTTGCTGCTGACCATTCGGGGCCCCGAGCCCGAGGTGCTCGCGAGGCTGCGCGCGTTGGTCTCCGGCGCCGACGTCGGCGCCGACGCTGACGCCGTCGCGGTGACCGAGCGCCGAGAGGGTTCCGTCGACTACAGCGTGGCCGTCTCGAGCGTCGACGGGCAGCTGCCCGAGGCGGTGGTCCGTCAGATCGTTAACGCGGGGTGGGACCTGCTGGCGCTGCGGCGCGAGCAGGCGAGCCTCGAAGACGTCTTCCGGGAGCTCACCTTGACCCCGACCGCGGAGGCCTCGCGTGGCTAGCCGTTCTTTGGTCGTTTTCCGCAGGGAGCTGAAGAGCTACTTCCTCTCGCCGATCGCCTACGTGTTCGGCGTGCTGTTCTTGACGGTGCTGCTCTTCTTGTCCGCGCAGTCGACGTTGGTGCACAACGCCCAGGCGAGCATGCAGGCCTTCTTCCTGTATTTGCCATGGATCTACTTGGTGTTCCTGCCGGGGCTGACCATGAGGCTGTGGGCCGAGGAGCGAAAGCTGGGCACGATCGAGTTGCTGCTGACGTTCCCTGTGCAGCCAGGTCAGGTCGTGCTCGGCAAGTTCTTGGCTGTCATGGCCTACCTCGCCTTCGTGTTGTTGCTGACGTTCGGTTTGCCGCTGACGCTCAGCGCGTACGGCTCTGTGGACTGGCCGCCCGTCCTGGGGGCGTATCTTGCGTCGCTGCTGTTCGCTGGGAGCTTCGTCGCGGTGGGGATGTTTTGGTCGAGTTTGACCAAAGATCAGATCGTCGCGCTGCTGGCCTCGGTCGTCTCGTTGGCCGTGCTGTTCCTGCTGGGTTACCCATCGTTGATCGAGTTCTTCGGCGCCAACCTGCCGCCGATCGTGGCCGACGCCCTCAACGGAGTCAGCCCGTTCAAGTACTTCCAGAGCATCGCGCGCGGCGTGTTCGACACGCGCGACTTCGTCTACTTCGCGTGCTTCTGTGGATTTTTCCTCTACTGCAACGTGCTCGTGCTGCGGGTGCGACGGGACTCAAAGGGGTGATGACGTGCTGAGCCCTCTGATCCGAAGATCCGCTCGTGAGCGCGGCCAAGCGTTGGCGTTGACGTTGCACGTCGTGCTGTTGCTCTTGGTGCTGGGGCAGGTCGTTTACCTCGCGTCACGGTTTCGCGCGCGGGTTGACATGACCTCGGATGCGTTGTGGACCTCGACGACGTCGACCCGCAGCGTGCTCGCCAAGCTCGAGAAGCGCCTGCTGATCGAGGCGTACTTCAGCCCCAAGGACGACCTGCCGCTCAACATGCGGGGGTCGCGAGACTGGGCCGATAACTTCCTCGACGAGGTCACGCAGCTCGGCAACGGCAGCGTCGTCGTGCAGCGCTACGACCCCAACAGCGACAAAGCTGTGGCCGACAAGGCCACCCGGCTCGGCGTCACGCCGCTCAACCTGAGCAGCCGGTCTGCGACCTCGCTCTCCGTAGACCAGCACTGGCAAGGTCTCAGGCTCGTTTACGGCGGCAGCAGGCAGGAGGTCGTGGCCTCCTTCTTGCCGGGCAGCTCCTTCGCCGCCGAGGCGATCCTGACCCCGAAGATCAAGGAGGTGATGGTCGGGGAGAAGGGGCGCTTCGGCTACATGGAGTGGCCGGTCGCGGCGCCGCAGTCCAGGACGCCGAGCGGCGTCGGTTGGGCCGCGTGCCGCAGCAACGAGGGGCTGAAGAAGCGCTACGAGTTCCAGAACGTCAAGGACGAGGACGGCGCGCTGCTCCCCGATGACCTGGAGACGTTGTTCCTGTTCCGGCCCAAGGACCTGAGCGACCGACAGAAATACGTACTCGACCAGTTCGTGGTCTCTGGGGGCACGTTGGTGGTCTTCGCCGACGCGGCAGAATATTCGGTCGGTCCGCAGCGCAGGATGCGCAACCGGCCGATGAGCATCGACGCGCAGGGCAGCGAGTTGGCCTTCGTCGACATGCTCCGGCACTACGGCGTGGAGTGGCGACCGCGGCTCGTCTGTGACGTGGACGCGCGCGCATACACCAGCAAGATCCCGCAGGAATACATCGGGCTGCAGGTGCGGCAGCGCACCGGCCTCGCGATGAACGTGCCGGTTCCCTATCCGTATTTTCTCCACCCCGTCAACGAGGACTGGGCGCTGCTCGCAGATCAGTTCGCCGTCGACGCGACGGGCCAGGTGGACGCGCGCAAGGCGGCGCAGCTCCGAAAGACGCTGCAGCCAGGTATGCCTGCGGACGACTTTTTGTTTCAGGCCTTTCGGCGGCTCAACCGCGGGCCAGGCTTCTACTGGCCCACCTGGGTTGGGTTGGCCAGGCGCGCGGGCGGCGGGCTCGCCCTCCCCGCAGGCGTCGATGGTCGCGTGCTGCTGTGGTCTTCTCCGCGGAGCCTGGTAGAAGATCCGCCGCAGGTGCTGGACCCGATCGGGCAGGACCCGCGTCAATGGGCAGGAAAGAGCCAGCAGTTCTTGGCAGAGCGGATCGCGCGGTTGCGCGCCGAGCCGCGACGGCAGGCGCCGCTGATGTGTGAGGTGAAGGGCCGCTTTACGTCGTTCTTTGCGGGTCGTGACCGACCGCGGCGGCCGAGCGAGGTCGCTGAGGCGAAGGAGCGCGCGCCTGACAAGGCGGATGTCGTCGCCGCCGGCGATGAGCCGGCCGCCGCAGGTCCTGAAGAGGCAGAGGTCGGGCCGCAGCTGGCCGAGGACAGCGTCCCCGCGGCCATGGCAGACGAGCGCGCGATGATCACGGAGTCCGATCGACCTGGACGCATCGTCATGGTCGGCGACGCCACGTTCCTGCGGGACGACCTGATCAGCGGCGGCATGCGGCAACAGGGCGGGCCGTTCTCGGCCTATGGGTTGGTCTTCTTCGCGCAGATGCTCGACTGGCTGAGCGAGGACCGGGACCTGGTCGCGCTGCAGACGAGGGTCCCGACGGATCGTACGTTGCGCTTTGTGGAAGACGACGCCACAGCCCAGACCGACCCCCGCGACGCCGAGCAGGCGCTGCGGAGCAAGACACGCGGGCTCGTCACCTGGAATGTGCTCGTGCCGTCGCTGCTGTTGGCAGTGTGCGGGGCGGCCCTCTGGGTGTGGCGCAGAAACCAGAAGCGGGCCTTCCTGGCGTCGCTGCAGGCGTGATCCGGAGAGACGTCATGTCCTTGATCAAGAGCAACATCACGATGGCTGTCCTCTGCGTCGCGTTGGCGGTGCCGACCGCGCTGCAGCTTCAATCGGAGGCGGAGTCGTTCGTCGACGTCGGGCGGATCCCGCTGATGTTCGACGGCTTCACCGCCGACAACGTCGGCTCCGTCCAGCTAGCCCAGCCGCTTGACGGACAACCCACGCAGCCAGGACGCGCGCAGGCGGACACGGTCTCATACAAGCAACTGGTCCTCGCGTTGACGGACGCCGGCTGGGCACTCAGCAACCGCGGCCGCCCCGACCTGCCGCTCGCAGGTGCGCCTGCGATGAAGTCCAGGATTGAAGCCGACGTCTTCGAACACCTGCGCTCGATCCGCAAAGACCCCGAGACGCTGGTGCAGCCCGCCGCGACGGAGCAACAGCTCGCTGAATACGGACTCGACGACGCGCACGCGTTCGTGGTGCGCTGCTTCGACCGCACCGGCAAGACGATCGTCGCGGACCTGTTGGTCGGCCAGGACGCCAGCAAGTGGGGCAAGGGTAGCGGGGATGTGCGCGGCGTCTTCGTGCGCCAGCGCGGCAGCAATGACGTCGTGCTGTACGAGTTGCCCAAGCCTTGGCGGCGCTCTGTCAAGCCGAAGGAGTGGGTCGATCGCACGCTGTTCCGATTAGAGCCAGACAAGGTGCGTCGCCTCGCGATCCGCAACGGCGCGACGGGTAAGCGGACTTTCGTCTTCGAGCGCGGCCCGAATCAAATGCGCTGGGAGTCGCGGGACGCCGCTGACCTCGGCGCGCCGCGTCAGGCCGAGATCGAAGGGCTGGTGCAGCGTCTGCGCTATGTCGCAGCCCAGTCCGTCAAGAAGCCGCTGTCACGCGCGGGCGATATGCAGGCGCTCGGCCTGTCCCCGCCGCAGATCACGCTGCAAGTGACGGTGCAGGACGGCAACGATCGGCGCCAAATCACGTTAGAGGTGGGCGGCAGGTTGCCCGAGAAGAACGAGCACTTCCTGACCTGCAGCGAGTCGAAGTTCTTGTTGACGTGGCCCGCGTCGAAGGTCGCCCAGTTCGAGCTCGACGTGGCCCAGCGGCTGTTTGACCCGAAGCCCAAGTGACGAGCGCGTGCTGGTCGTGCGTGTCCTCACTCCGACCGTTTTCTTCCGGCGGCTCCGGTAGCATGATCACGCTGTGCGAGGCGCCATCGATGCCAACCAGGAGGCCGGCCCGGCGCTGCGTCGGTTCTCGACCGGGCTGCGTCGACGGTTTGTGTTGGGGTGCGGCCTCGGCGCAGGTCTGCGCGCGTGCGCCTGGTTGACGCTGTCGCTGCTGGGCGTCGCTTGGCTCGCGCCGTCTGTCCTCGACCCGTGCATCGTCGCGGCTGCGATGGTCGTCACATTGTCGGTGACGATCGGTGTGGTGCGCGCGCGGTGGCGGAGTCGTCGGCTGTTGGCGTCCCTGCAGCGCGACGGCGGCGGTGACGTCGCGGCTGATCAGCTGTTTCACGACGAGTTGTTGACGTGGCTGGAGTGGGATCGCAAGGCGTCCAGCGCTCCTGCTAGCGCGCGCCGCGCGGGCATGATTCGCTGGCTCGAGGCGGACGTCTATGAGCGCCTGCAGCCGCGCCGCCAGGGCGCCCAGCGCGCCATGCTTCGCATCGGGCTCGGCCGGTGGCGGCTGCTCGCTGTTGTCCTGATGGCGGTGGCCTTGGCGTGGCTGCTGGGGCTGTGGTTCCAGCCACCTTGGCGCGGGGTGGTCGGTGGCGCGCCTGCGGAGCCGACGAGCACCGAGGCGCGCGAGGATGGCGGCGGCGTCGAACCAGACGAGCAGGACGAGGCGCAAAAGACGCCGCGTGAGCCCGGCGCCGACGCCGGCTCGCCGGTCGAGCCAGAGGTCCCCGAGGCGCCGCAGCCGCTGGCGCCGGTGATCCCCGAAGGCGACGACCCTGAGCCGGAGGAGCCGGCGGCCGAAGAGCCGCCACTGGTCGAAGCCCCCGACGATCGTCGCTTTATCCTGCCGGACTTCATCGGCGACGGTCCCACCCGCAGGGAGCGCATGCACGTCGCAGAGCTAGAGCAGCCGAGCGCAGGTGGCGGCGCCCGAGCGGATCGCCTGCCAGCCGGCGGGGCAGAGCGACCGCGGCCGTCGCCAGCGCCTGCGGTTGAGTTCGAGCGCGCGGCAGAGAAGGCCGCCAGGTCTCGGCACGTCCCTGACCGTGAGCGTTCCATGGTCCGCCGGTTCTTCGAGGAGCTGCAAAAGCGGGGGAGGCGATAGGCATGCCATCACGCAAATTGTTGCCGCAGGCGGCGGAGCCGTTTGCTGCCGCGTTCCGCTCGATGTTGCCGTCTTTGTTTGCGACGCGAAGCCGCGTCGACTACGGCGACGCGCAGCGCCTGCGGGCTCGGCGCTCGGTGCTGAGTCAGAGCGGGACCTTCGTCGGTCACCGTCGTTATGAGCGGGGCGACGACCTGCGCCACCTCGATTGGGCGGCGTACGCGCGCACCGGCGAACTGTTCACGAAGCAGCTGGAAGATGACGACCGCCGCGCGATCACCATCGTGCTCGACCTCTCGTCGAGCATGTTGGCCGGGACCCCGCAGCGGCGCATCGGCGCCCTGCGCCTCGCCGCCGTGCTCGGGGGGCTGGCGCTGGCGCGGCTCGACGGCTTGACGATCGTGGCGCCCGGCGCGAGCGCGCCGGTGCAGCGGTTCGTCGGCGCAGCGCAGCTGCCTGTGTTGCTGAGCTACCTCCGCGAGCTGCCGACCGTCGACGCGGCGCCAGCGGAGTCGAGCGCTGCTGTGCTGTCGGCTGGCCCAGTCGGGCGGGTTCATTGGATCAGCGACTTCGCGCCGCCGCAGCCGTTTGAGCGCCCGCTCCAGGAGTTGCGGCGACGGGGCGCGCGCGTGACGGGGTGGTTGCCCGTGTTGCCTGAGGACGAACGACCGCCGCAGACCGGCTACCTGCGGGTCGTCGATCCGGAGACGGGCCGTGGCCTCTCCGTACCCGTGGACGCGTCGCTCGCCGAAGAACTCCGGCGCCAGCTCGCGCTGTTGGCGCGGCAGCAGCGTCAGATGTTCGCAGAGGTCGGCTCTTCGTTGATGCGCTGGCCGTTCGCTGTCCACTCGGTGGACGCGCCCGCGATGGCCGAACACCTGCCGATCGTGGCGGCCTGCGCGCGATGATCCTCGAGCGTCCTGAGTTCCTGTGGGCCCTGCTGGTGCTGCCGCTGCTTTGGTGGCTGTCTCGACCGCCTGCGCCCAGGACCGCCGTGTTGACGGCGCACCTGCCGCAGTGGCAGCTCGCGATGCGCGCGCTGCGGCGGCGTCCGCCGCGCGGTGCGTGGCTGCGCTTCTTGTTGCTCGCTGCCGCGCTTTTGGCGGCCTGTTTGGCCGCGGCTGGCGCGCATACGGCGGCGACGCCTGGTCCCGATCGTCTCGTGGTGTTGCTCGACGCGTCGAGCAGTATGGCTGCCCGTCGCGACGGCGTCTCGGTGTTCACGACGGCGCAGGAGATGGTCCGCGAGCGCTTGGCCGCCGTGCCTGAACACGTCGAGGTAACCTTGCTTCGCTGTGGAGGGAGTTTGCGCCGCCGCTACGGCGCCGCGGCGCGCGCGCTGTTGGACGTGGGTGAGCCCGGCGGCGAGCTCGTCGCGGACCTCGCTGGCCTCGCGAACTCGCTCTGTGACGAGCGCACGGAGGTCTGGGTCGTCACCGATGGCCAAGCGCAGGTCCGATCGCCGACGCGCGGCGCGCTCGATGTCCTCGACGGCCGCGGCCCGAACGCGTCCATCGTCGCAGTGCGGGTTGAGGATGAGTGGCCGCTGCCGAATCTCCAGGTCGAGGTCGACGTGGTCGTGCACGCCGATCCTGGTCAGGATGTTTGGGTCGCTGCGGTCGGCGCGATCGAAGGCGGTGCGTTGCGTCAACCGCTGCTGTGGCAGGACAGCCAAGTGTCCACCATGACGCTCGATGTCCGGCGGTTGGCGACCGGCGGCGACCTGCAGGTCGCCGTGGAGGTCGCCGGCGACGTGATGGCCGCGGATAACTCCTGCGCGATCGCCCTGCCGGCCTTGCCTGCGCCGCGGGTCGCCGTGCACTCGGGGGATGATGCTGGGCCGTTCGCCGAGGTGGCCGCGGCGGCGTTAGCGGAGGAGGTCCGCGGCAAGGTCGTGCCTGCGACGGCAGGCGGCGAGGTCGGGTTGTTGGTGGTGGACGGCGGGGTCGCCGAGGTCGCGGCGGGGCGAGTCCGCGCGCTCACCTTCGGCGCGCGGCTCGGTGCAGACGTCGCGTTGGAGCCGTGGCTCGCTCCCGCTGGGCTCGACTGGGATCGTGAGCATTCGCTGACTCGAGGCCTCGACCTGTCCGAGCTGCGCGTTGACCGGGCATGGCGAGGGCTTTTGCCTGAAGGCGAAGCGCTGCTTTGGAGCGAACAAGACGGCCGGCGCGAGCCGTTGGCGGTGTTGGTCCAGGGCGACGGCGTCGCGTCGGTGCACTTCGCGTTCCGGCTCGAAGACGCCAACCTGCCGCTGCTAGCGGCGTTCCCGCAGCTGCTGCGGAGGGCGTTCGTGCGGAGCTATGACCGCGACGCGCGCGTGCTCGTTGACCACAGGCCGCTGCCAGCGGGCGAGCGCGACCTGCGGTATGCGCAGCCCGCGTCGTCGCGGCCCCTGGCCGCCTTTGGGGCGCCGGCTCGTTCGCTGGCGGCCTGGTGCGTCGCCGCAGGGCTCCTGGCGCTCGCCCTGCGCTCCCTGCTGCGTTGACCGGAAGGCTCACAGGCGTTTAGGGCGTCCGCTGCGCCGGGCGGGCGCCGGGCGCGCACAAATCTCCGGGGGATCTGGGTTGCGCGGCGCGGCCGCGTTCGTAAGCTGTTCCGCCCCAACAGCGAATGTATGCAGGCCACCGGTGGTCCGCAGACCTCTTCGCCCCTAACGCGGGAGCGCCGCTCCCGGGAGACTCTGAAGATGACGGGTAGAAAGACCCTCGGCATCCTGGGCAAGAAGCTCGGGATGACCCAAGTATTCACAGATGACGGCACGTGCGTGCCCGTCACCATCGTTCAGGCCGGCCCCTGCAAGGTCACGCAGGTCAAAAACGTGCTCGCGGGCGAACACCCGGAAGGTCACCGCGGCGCCCACAACAACAAGGGCAAGAAGAGCGGCAAAACGGAGCGCGCTCGCGCGGCCGACGGCTACTACGCAGTGCAGCTTGGCTTTGATGACAAGCCGGTGCGCACCAGCAACAAGGCTGAGCTCGGCCACGCCAAGGCCGCGGGGCTGGACAACGCGATGCGCTTCACGAAGGAGTTCCGCCTCGAAGAGACGCCCGCGGTCGCGCCGGGTGACACCGTCGGCGTTGAGCTCCTTGAGGACGTCAGCCACGTCGACGTGACGGGCATCACCAAGGGCCGCGGTTGGACCGGCACGATCAAGCGCTGGAACTTTGCGACGCAGGACGCGTCCCACGGCAACTCCATCAACCACCGCCGCGCGGGTGGTATCGGACGCCAATACGGGACCAGCCACGGTGTCCCCAAAGGTAAGAAGATGGCCGGTCACTACGGCGTCGAACAGGTCACCATTCAGCGCCTCGAGATCGTTAAGATCGACAAGGAGCGCAATCTGGTCTTCCTGCGCGGCGCGGTCCCAGGCCACGTCAACGGCTACCTGTCGATCAACCGCACGGTCAAGAACGAGCGAGATCTGACGGATAAGCCTGGCATGCAGGTATCCAACGCCGCTGCCAAGGCGATGATCGCCAAGAGCAAGTAACCAACCCCAGCTAAGCAAAGGAGACCAAGATCATGGCACGTTCCCGATACAAGGCTGGCGGCGCGACGTCAGGCCGCTTCAAGCCCAAGAAGATGGGCAAGGGCTACTTGGCCAACCGCAAGGTTGCGATCGGCAGCCGCCCCGTGCTCCGCGTCACGGAGACCGGTGATGACGCCCAGGACGCCAAGGCCACAGCGCCGAAGAGCGACGAGGCAGAGTCCAAGTCGGAGGAGTAGTCCTCTGTCTGCTGACGAGCGGGCCGACGTGCTCGTCGTCGGCGGCGGCGCCGCCGGGATCATGGCGGCGATCGAGGCCGCGCGGCGCGGTCGACGTGTCGTGCTGCTGGAGAAGAACCGGCGTCCAGGCCTGAAGATCCTCATCAGCGGCGGCGGCCGCTGCAACCTGACCACGACGCGTTCAGGGAAGGATCTTGAGGCCCAATACGGCACCCGCCGCGGGCGCTTCCTGCGTCACGCTCTGCGGTCTTTTCCCCCGACCGCCTTGCGGGCGTTCATCGAGTCCGCCGGCGTGCCGCTGCGAGCGGAGCCCTTGGAGAAGCTGTTCCCGGTCTCCGAGAAGGCCAAAGACGTCCTCGACGCGCTGCTGCGCGTGTGTGAAGAAGCGGGCGTCACGCTGGTGCGCGAGGCGGCGGCCTCGGACGTCGTGACCCGCGGTGGACGTTTCGTAGCGACGACCGCGCAGGGGGCGTTCACGGCGTCGAGCGTCGTGCTCGCGACCGGCGGGCTGAGCTATCCACGGACGGGCACTACGGGTGATGGCTATGCGTGGTGCCGCGCGTTTGGCCACACGATCACCGAGACGTTCCCCGCGTTGGCGCCGTTGCTCGTTGACGAGGAGTGGGTGCGCGACCTGAGGGGCGTGGTGGTCGATGGCGTAGATATCGCGTGCGTCGCCGCAGACGGCCGCGAGACGCTGCGCCGCCGGCGTCCGATCCTCTTTACGCACAAGGGCCTCAGCGGCCCCGCGGCCATGGACCTCGCCGGCGACGTCGAAGAGCAACGCGGCGCTGCGCAGGCTAGGTTCGACTTCGCGCCCGGTGTGCACGCCGAGCAGCTCGAGCGGGAGTGGCTCGCGATGGCCAAAGAGCACGGCGCGCGACGGGTCGAGGCGCTGCTGCCGCGCGCTTTGCCGGAGCGGGTCCGAGCGGCGCTGGTGGCCGCGGGTGGCGCGAGCGAGGAGACCACTTTGGCGGCGCTGCCGAAGTCTACGCGCCGCAGCCTCCTCGCGGCGGTCAAGGACCTGCGGGTCGCCACGAAGAAGAGCCTCGGCTACGGGGCTGCTGAGGTCACCCGAGGCGGCGTCGCGCTCGGCGAGGTCGACGCCAAGACGATGGAGTCGAAGCTGCAGCCAGGGCTCTTCATCTGTGGGGAACTGCTGGACGTGGACGGGCCGATCGGCGGCTTCAACTTCCAGGCCGCGTTCGCGACGGGTCGTCTTGCGGGGCTGCAGGCCTGATCGCCGCCGCCCCGTTTGGCGCGGGCGGCGCCACGATTTGCTGCGCTGCGAAGTCCTGTGGGCAAGTGGCAGTTGACCGTGCGGCGCGCGCGGCGGATCCTCGCTGCGATGTTCGGCGATACGATCGTGGCTCTGGCGAGCGCGTCGGGTGCTGGGGAGCGGGCAGTCTTGCGCATCTCCGGGCCGCGCGCGTTCGAGGCGGCGGAGCGCGTCTTCTCCCCGTCGCTGACGCGCTGCACTACCAGGAGAGCTTCCTGGAGGGCAGTGCACTGCGTCCGAAGAGTGTGCATCGCCTTCTATCTGTCTGGACGGCCGTTGCTGCGCTTCGTCGAATGCCGCACGGAATTGTGCCAAGTGCAACGAAGAGGGCTGGTGCGGGGA
>NYVR01000080.1 GCA_002684655.1 Planctomycetota bacterium
GCGCCAGCTCTCACGATCCGTGTATGGCAACCATCGCAGTGCTAGGCACCGGCCTCCTCGGTGCAGCTTTCGTCGAGAACCTGCTGTCCAAGGGACACACGGTTCGAGTCTGGAACCGGACGCGCGCCAAGCTCGCGCCGCTGATCGACAAGGGCGCTGTCGCAGCTGAGGATCCAGCGGACTGCGTGCGCGGCGCCGACCGCGTGCACCTCGTGCTCGCCGAGGATACCGCCGTCGACGCGGTCGTAGAGCAGCTTTTGCCGGGGCTGAGCACCGACGTGCCGCTAATCGACTTCTCCACGAACCTGCCGGCCAAGGTCGCCGCACGCTTCGAGCGGCTGCGCGCCGAAGGCGTCCGCTACGTCTCATCACCGGTGTTCATGGCGCCCAAGCATGCCCGCGAAGGCAGCGGCTTGATCGTGATGAGCGGGCCGAAGCGCGACGACGAGGATCTGCGACCGGCGATCGAAGAGATGACCGGGAAGTTTTGGTACTTGGGCGAGCGCGTCGACCTAGCCGCGATCTACAAGCTCGCGGGGAACTCCTTCTTCTTCGCCGTCACCGCAGCACTGGGTGACACGCTGGCGCTGGGCCGCGCCAACGGCGTCGAGGAGTCTGTCATGATGGAGCTGTTCCAGGAGTTCAAGCCTGGCAGCGGTCTCCACAACGTCCACGAGCGCATCGCTACGGCCTGTGATGGGGTGCCAAGCTTCGAGATGACCATGGCGCAGAAAGACGCCCGGCTCACCCAAGAGGCCTCGGGCAACGAGCACCTGTTCGTGTTGCCGGCGGTCATCGCCGCGATGCAGCGCGGCATCGACAACGGCGACGGCGGCGCAGATTTTGCCGCGTTCGCCAAGAGCTAGCCGCGCCCCGTCACGGCTTCAGCGGCGGCCGCCCCGCGCCTCGCGGTACGCTACGAGGCTCGCGATCCACTCGGGCGTCGTGCGGCAACATCCCCCAAGGCCTCGCGCGCCGCGCTTGATCCACTGCGCAAAGTCCGGCTCCCCCGCAGCGCGGTCTTCCCCGCCGGCCCACTGCTTGAGCACCGGATCGTAGTCGCCGCCGCCGTTTGGATACGCGATCACGGGTTTCTCACCGGTTGCTAAGGCCCCGATCAACGCACCGGCGTGCCGTGGCGCGACGCAGTTAGCGCCGAGCGCGATCACCTGATCGCAGCTGCCCAGCTCTCGCGCGCAGTCAACGAGCGGCTGCCCCTCTGCCGAGGCGCGTTCACCGGCACAGCTGAAGCTGATCCAAGCCGCCGCGTCAGGGTGTTCAGCCAGCAGCTCGGTGAACATCACCGCTTCCGCGAGCGACGGCACGGTCTCCAGCGCCAGCAGCGGACGATCGGTCCACTGCCGCATTTCGTCGACAGCGAGCGCGACTCGGTCACGGTGGAACTCGCGCAGTTCGTCTTCGGCGACGGGGTAGCCGCCGCGATACTCAGACCCGTCGGCGAGGTAGGCCCCATAACTACCGATCGACATCGCGACCACGGGCGCGTCGCGGTCGTCCGGACGCTGCCCGCGCTCTCGACACGCCTCGCGTTGAGCCTCAAACGCGAGGCGGACCGAGCGACGGTAGAGCTCCTCGGCGGCAGCCGGCGCGTGTCCAGCCGCCAGGAACCCTGGGACGCTGGCTTGGTAGGCCGCCGTGGTCACGCAATCGACGCCGGCGCGAAGGTATGCGAGGTGCACATCGCGGATCACCTCGGGACGGCGCGCCAGCACCGAGGCCGACCACAGATGGTGGCGGAGGTCACAACCTCGACGCTCTAGTTCGGTGGCGAGGCCGCCGTCGAGCACGACGAAGTCTTTGTTGGCGAGCTTGTCGGCGAGGTCCGGGGCCACGCGCCCAATCTACACGAGCGATCGCGCGAACGGTCGACGCGTTCTTCGGCCGCAGACAACGCCGATGTCAGCGCTGGCGCGACGCCGTGATCGGGTTGGCGCGCACAAAAGTACCGTCGTCGAAGCGCACGTGATAACCGGTCCCGAGGCGCTCGTCCGGCGAAGGATAGTCCGTCGAGATCACCTGCGCGCCGCTCTGCTTCGCGGCGTCGAAGCGACGGCGATCGTTCGCGCGCGCCTCGCGCGTGCCGCTGTCGGCGCGTGTCCGCACCATATAGCCGCGCTCCACCAGCGCTCGGATCCGCTCCCCGGCGCGCACGGGGTCGTTGATCACCAGGAACGCCGCGTTAGCGTCACCCGGCCTCGCGATCGCGAAGTAGGTCGCGCCGCGCAGTTCTGGGAAAGCACGCAGGTAGCGATCGCGCGTGGCGCCGCCGGCGTCAAGCACGAACAGGTAGCGACCGCGGACGTCGTCGACCAGCGGCCAGCCACGGTCCAAGACGGCGCGCTCAAGGCTGTCGGCGTCGCCGCGCACGAGGTCCGGCGTCACCAACTTGCCTTCCAGCCGCCCGGCGATCAGACGGTCAAGGCGCTGGAACTCTCCGACGTCGAGGTCGGGCCCGGCGACGGTGCCAGGGATGCCGTGGTTGCCCTGCTTGATGTTCATCGTGACCACGATGGGCACGTGCCCCGGGTTCGCGTCCGAGAAGACGCGCAGCTCGTCCAGGTAGTCCTCCAACGCCGCGTGATGGCTGCGGAAATCGAAGTCGCAGTCGTGCAGCACCTTGAAGCCAGCCGTCTGCAAGTCGTTGGGGTGCTGCATGGACCAGGGCTCTTTGCCTAGCATGCCGAGCAGGCGATTGCCGAGCGGCTGCGCGTAGCGGCCGCCGTCGGGGTCCCAGTAGACGTCGAGCTCCAGGTTACGCACCCCCAGCGCCAGCTGCTCGGGGATCGGCGCGTGGCCGTAGTCCAGGCTATCAGCGTCTCGATAGAGCCATTTCATGCGCGCCAGCAGTTCAGGCTGGATCCGCATCTTGAAGCTGTTGTGTGTGCCGATGACCTGAAGCTGGTTCATGCGCAGGCCGCGACCCGGCAGGTCCACCGTTCGGCAAGACGAACAAACGGCGAGCAGGCCTGCCAACAGCAGGCGACAGGCGACGTTGGACATTGGCGCGATGCTAGGCGAGACGGCCAGATCCTCAACTGGGTCGATCGGTCTCGCGGTCACGGCGTTGTTTCCGCCGATAGGTGCCCTACTTTGCGGGGTCCCCTGCTCCATCGCTTTGCCTGCCTCTCCACAAGACGCCCTCGTCCGTGCCTTCGCGCGCCTGCCAGCGACCGGCAACCTCGTCGCGCAGATAGAACGAGGAGCGCGCGTAAAGGCAGGCGGGCTGTGGGGAGCGTCCAGCGCGCTGCTGCTCACGGTGCTCCGCAGAGCCCAGGAGAAGGACCAGCACCTGCTAATCCTGACCGCAGACGACGTCGACAGCCTGCAGCTGCAGACCGACCTCGCGGCGTTTGGCACAGCGAGCCGGGTCCTGATCCGCGAAGAGGAGGACGACGACGGCGTACCGGACGCGGCGACGCGGAGCGCGAGGCAACGCGCGATCCAGCAGTTCGCGGCCGACGGAGCGCCGCTGTTGGCCAGCGTCGAGGCGATGCTGCAGCCCATTGTGACCCCGCGAGGGCTGCGCCGCTCCCAGCTCGACCTGGTCGTCGGCCAGCAGCTCGACCGCGCCCAGATCCTGCAGCGCGCGCAGGCTGCGGGCATGCGCAGCGTCCCGCTGGTGATCGCGCCGGGCGAGTGCAGCGTGCGTGGCGACGTCGTCGACGTCTTCCCTATGGGCAGCGAGGACGCGCTGCGGCTCGAGTTCTTCGACGACACCCTAGAGTCGATCCGCAGCTTCGACGCGGCGTCCCAGCGCACCACCGAGGTGCACGAGCGTTTCTCCCTGGCGCTAGCAGAACAGGACGAGGGCGAGGTCGGCCCTGTGCTCAAGCACCTGACTCCCTCAAGGACCTGGGTGGTCCAATACGAACAGCTGCGGATCGACGAGCGCACCGCGCGGCTGTCGAACTTCGACGGCGCGTTCGCCCCCAGGTTGCAGCGTCTCCAGGACGCGCTCCGACCCTGCGCTGGCCTAGAGCTCTCTTCGCTGCCAAGCCACGAATACGACTACAAGGTGCTGTCAGCTGGCTCCGCTGTCGGCTCGGGCGAGACGGACCCCGCCGGGCGGCTGCGCAGCGTGCGCGGGCTGAGCGGCCGCGTGCTGCTGTTCTGCAGGAGCGACGATGAACGCGAGCGGCTACGTGAGATCTTCTCGAACAAGCAGGTCGACCTCGGCGAGGAACGGGTCGAGCTGCTGGACGGCGCCATCAGCAAAGGGTTCCGGATCCCGGACCTGAAGACGACGGCGATCTCCAACGTCGAGTTCGCAGGCGTCGCGCAGCAGCCGCGCGTCCGCGAGCGAGCGGCCGTGCCGTCGCGCGCGATCCAGAGCTTCTTTGAGCTAGGTCCGGGCGACCTCGTCGTGCATGCCGTGCACGGCGTCGCGCGCTTCGAAGGCACCGAGCTGGTCCACCGCGGGGAAGGCACCGAAGAGCACCTGCGCCTCGTCTTCCAGGACGAGGTCAAGCTGCTGGTGCCCGCCAGCAAGATCCACCTTGTCCAGAAATACGTCGGCAGCGGCGGCAAGGCGCCGCTCGACAAGCTCGGCGGCAAAGGCTTCCAAAAGCGCAAAGAACAGATCTCGGAGTCGCTGTTCGACCTCGCCGCCGAGCTCCTCGAGGTGCAGAGCAAGCGCCAGCTAATCAAGCGGCCGCCGTATCCACACGACCAACTGGAGCGGGACTTCCTCGACAGCTTCCCGTTCCGCGACACCGAGGACCAAGCGCGCGCGTGGTCTGAGGTCCAATCCGACCTCGAGAAGGAGTCGCCGATGGAGCGCCTGCTTTGCGGAGACGTCGGCTTCGGCAAGACTGAGATCGCGCTCCGCACGGCCTTCCGCGTCGCGATCACAGGCCGACAGGTCGCCGTGCTCGCGCCCACGACCGTGCTCGCCGAACAACACGCACGCACCTTTACTCAGCGCTGCGAGCCCTTCGGCCTGAGCGTCGAGCTGCTGTCGCGCTACCGCTCGGCGCAGCAGCGACGCGAGGTCCTCGAGAAGCTCGGCGCCGGCAAGGTGGACATCGTCATCGGCACGCACCAGCTGCTCGGCAAAGACGTCGCCTTCGCCGACCTAGGGCTCGTCGTCGTTGACGAGGAGCAGCGATTCGGGGTTCGTCAAAAGGAGAAGCTCAAGAAGCTCCGGGCGGGCGTCGACGTGCTGACGCTGAGCGCGACACCGATCCCGCGCACGCTGCACGGGTCCTTGCTGGGCATCCGCGGCATCAGCACGCTAGACCGGCCTCCGCCAGGCCGCCAAGAGGTCGAGACCCGCGTGCTCTACCGCGACGACAAGATCCTGCAGGACGCGCTCCACCGCGAGCTCGCGCGGGGCGGGCAGGTGTTCTTCCTGCACAACCGCATCGACGAGCTGGAAGTCCTCGCGAACCGACTCCGAGGCCTCGCGCCAGGCGCGAAGATCGCGATCGGTCACGGCCAAATGACCGAAGTACAGATCGAGAAGACGGTGCGTGCTTTTGTGAGGGGCGAGTTCGACGTGCTGGTGTCGACCACGATCGTCGAAAACGGCATCGACATCGCGCGCGCCAACACGATCTTGATCCACCGCGCCGATAACTTCGGTCTCGCCGAGCTTCACCAGCTTCGGGGTCGCGTCGGACGAAGCAGCGAGAAGGCCTACTGCTACCTGCTCATCGATCGCGACGCGCCGCCGGGCCAGGAGGCGAAGCAGCGTCTCAAAGCCCTCGAAGAGTTCTCCTATCTCGGCGCCGGGTTCGCGATCGCGATGAAGGACCTGGAGATCCGGGGCGCGGGCAACCTGCTCGGGCCGCAGCAGTCCGGCCACATCGCCTCCGTCGGCTATGACATGTATTGCCAACTCCTACGATCGGCGGTCGAGTCCGCAAAGGTCGACCGCCGGGCCATCGCCCAGGTCGTTGAGGTCGACGTCGACTTGCGCCTGCGGGCCTTTTTGCCCGAGAGCTTCCTGCAAGATCCCCGGCAGCGGCTGGAACTCCTGCGCGAGATGGACGAGGCGACGGACGACGAGCGCTTCCGCGAGCTCGAGTCCGAGCTGCGGGATCGCTATGGCAAGCTCCCACAACCGGTTACGACCCTGCTGCGACAATTCCGCCTGAAACATTCACTCATGCGGCTGGAAGTCCATAGTGTACAGTGGGTTGAAAGCGATAGGCTCGTCGTCCGGCACCTGCCAGGGGTGCCTCTGGGCGGCAGCTGGCTCGACCATTTCGCGGAGGTCCGGCCCGTCGAGGCCGGCAAGACCCACCTGATGCTCCCCAAGCCCAAGCGCGGAAAGCGCACCGCAGAAAAGGTCTTGGAGCTGCTCCTCACGGCTACGGCGTGAGCGGATATAACTCGTTTTTTCGCAGATCCTAACATCCCATTCGGAGCGCCGCGCCCGAGCATGACGCATCCGGTACGTGCGAACCCTGAAAAAGGGTGGAAGACGCCGCCTTCCTGTCCGTAGATGTGACGTCCCCCTTGCTCGGTCCTCCCAACACCGCGCTCGCCCTAACACACCGCATATGCAGAGCCTCCGCTCGCGAATCGTCCCCGCCCTACTTGCGACCTGGATGCTGAGTGCCTCGGGTCCGAACGCCCAGGAGCCCAGCGCGGAGAAGCCCAACGCGCAGCCTGAGCGCAGCGAGTCCGGCAACGAGTCTTCTCCGTCTCCGCAGCAAGAACCTCGCCGCGGTCGCCGCCGCGCCGGGGCCCGCAGGCGCGGGCTCATGGTCATCGAAGCGGGCGTGGTTCCCCCTGTGAGCGGCCCGCCGATCGAGGACGGGGTCGTGGTGATCCGTGGCGAACGCATCCTCGCGGTAGGACGACAAGGCGAGCTGCAGCTGCCGCCGAACACAGAGGTGCTCCAGTTCCCAGAAGGCCACGTTTATCCGGGCCTCGTCGACGCCTCTACCGACGCGTTCACGGACGCGGGCCTGCAGAAGGACGGCAGCCTCAACGGCGGCAGCGCCATCTCCGAGGCGCTCGTGTGGACAGGGGATCGCGACGACATGCTCACCGAGCACGGCGTCACAACGGCTTACATCAACGTCCGCTCATCTGCCCAGCTGCGCGGCCAAGGCGCCGTCGTGCGCCCCATGCGCGGCGGCTTCGAGCTCTGGGAAGATCGCGAACAGGCGGCCCTGCAGCTGCGCATGGCCGTAGGTAGCGGCGCCCAACACCCCCTGCAGCGGCAAGCGCAGCTGACGGCGACCGGCAAGCTCTTCGACGGCCTTGAGGAATATCGAGACGGCCTTGAGAAGTTCGAAAAGGACCTCGAGAAGTACAACGAGGAGTTCGAGAAGTACCTAGATCACCACCGCAAGAAGAGCGGCAAAGCCGACAAGAAGCCTGAAGAGGGCGAGGCCAAGGCAGCCGAAGAGCCAAAGCCGTCGAGCGAGTCGCCGCCCGCCGAAGGACGCCGACGGGGCCGCGGGCCCGGCGGGCGACGTCGCCCTGGCGGTGGAGGCCGCGACGAGCGCGCGGCCGATCCTGACACCGACCGAGCAGCGATGGAGCAGACGCTGGCCACGCTGCTAGCGCTCCTCGCCAACGAGGCCGAAGACGCCGCAGGCAGCCAGGGATCGCTGCGCAGCAGCGCGCCGGTCGCGCGGATCGAGCAGGACCCGGCTCCGCAGAGCAAACCTCCGCAGGGCAAACCTCCGCAGGGCAAACCTCCGCAGGGCAAAGAGTCCAAGGACGACAAGAAGAAGAGCGACGGCCCGAAGCGGCCCAAGTATCCGAAGAAGCCGCGCAACGACCCGCAAAAGGACGCGCTCGCCAAGGTCATCGACGGCGCCATCCCGCTCCGCATCGAAGCGCACCGCGTCGAAGAGCTGCGCGCCGCGCTGCGGCTGCAGCGCGACAACGACGTGCCGCAGATCGTCCTCGAGCAGGCTTACGCCGCGGGGCTCGTCGCCGACGAGATCGCCGAGCAGGGCGCGACGGTCGTGCTGACCAACGTGATGCCGAACGCGCTCGGAGACGCTGGCGACAAGCGCAACCCGTTCGCCAAGTTCGACCTGACCAAGCTGCCCAAGCAGCTCGAGGACGCCGGCGTCCCGTTCGCGATCGCCAGCGGCCGCGCGCGGCTCGCGAGCGTATTGCCGTTGATGGGCGCAGCCGCGGTCGGCGGCGGGATCTCTGCGGAAGCGGCGCTGCGCGCCATGACGCTCACGCCCGCCGAGATCCTCGGCGTCGCCGAGGACACCGGCTCGCTGACGCGCGAGAAATACGCGGACGTGCTCGTGACCAACGGGCCGCTGTTCGCCAGCGACACCAGAGTCCTGCTCGTGCTTTCCAAGGGTCGGAAGGAGTTCGAGCGCCAATAGGCGCGCGCGCCAGGAGAACCAAACATGCAAACCTCCCCCACATGCACCGTCGCCGCCGCGCTGCTCGCGGCCCTGGCGACCCCGGCGCTCGCCCAAGACCTGCTGGTCAAGGCGGGCCGCGTCGTGGTCGCGCCCGGGACCACCCTGGAGAACAGCGCGCTCCTCGTCCGCGACGGCAAGATCGCGTACGTCGGCAAGGACATCCCGGCTGAGGCGCGCGCGCGCGCCCGCACTGTCGACCTCGGTGACCACACCGTGTCAGCGGGCTTCGTGCTGGCAGCGACGACGCTCGACGCGGACGCAGACCTGGGCGAAGGCGCGCTCGCGTTCACGCCCGACCTCCGCGTCGCCGAAGCCTTCGACGCTTGGGGCAAACGCTTGGAACATCTCGCGCCCCACGGCGTGACCTCATTTGGCCTGACGCCGTCCCCACGCAACGTCGCGGGCGGCATCGGGATCCTCGCCAAGCCGGGCAAGGATCGCGGCCGGGTAGCGGAGGCGGACGCGTTCGTCGGCTTCTCGCTGGTGCGCGCCGCGAGGAGTCAGGAGCGTGACCCGACGTCGCTGATGGGAGCGCGCGCGATGCTGCGCGAGGCGTTCGACGCCGCGCGGACCGGCGCGGAAGTGGGCCCCGACTTGGCGGTCCTGCGTCAGGTGATGTCCGGCGCTCGACGCGCCGTCGTCTACGCCGACACCTTCGCCGAGCTCAACGCAGCGCTAGCGCTGGGCGCGCAGTTCAACTTCGCGCCGGTCATCATCGGCGGCAGCGAAGCCAGCAAGGTCGTGGACAAGCTCGCCGAGCGCAGCGCTGGGGTCGTGCTTGGCACGATGTCCCCCACCAACCGCATCGCCGATCTGGAGCTGCCTGGCAAGCTCGCCGCAGCCGGCGTCCCATTCTGCTTTGCTGGTCAACCCGCGCAAATGCGGGTCTCCGCAGCGCTCGCAGTTCGCCACGGACTGCCGCGCGAGGCGGCTCACGCGGCGCTGACCCGCACGCCCGCGACGATGCTCGGACGCCAAGCCGAAGTCGGCTCCCTGCGACAGGGTTGCAGCGCGGACTTCGTCGTCTTCGACGGCGACCTGCTTGATCTCAGCGCACGCCACGTCGCGACCTGGGTGGACGGCGTCCACGTCCACGGCCAAAGCCACAGCCACAGCTCTAAGCACTCGAAGGCAAGCCGATGATCCGCACGCTCCTAACCTGCTCGTTGTCCCTAGCACTGGCCCCGATCGCGGCCGCACAACAGGACGTCACCGCCTTCACCAACGCGCGCGTCGTCGCGGGCGGCAAGCCTGCCATGGCTGCCGCGACGCTGGTCATCGCCAGCGGCAAGATCGTCGCGCTGGGCGCGAGCGACAAGGTCACGCTCCCAGAAGGCGCGACCGTCGTCGACTGCGAGGGCAAGACCATCACGCCGGGCTTGATCGACGCGTCGTTCATGGCCGGCCTCAACGGCGAAGACGCAAACGAGCAGAGCGACGAGGTCACGCCTCACCTGCGCATCCTGGACAGCTTGGATCCTGCCGACCCGATGTTCCGCCGCGCGCGCCGCGACGGCGTGACCACCGCCCACGTGATGCCGGGCACGATGAACGTGATCGGCGGCCTGGGGTGCGTGATCAAGACCGCTGGCGACGACCCAGACGCGATGTTGGTCAAGCAGGACGCGAGCATGCGCATCGTCATGGGCAGCGAGCCTTCGATGCGCAACCGCGCACCGCGAGGCGGCCGCGTGGAGTCGATGTACTATCGTCGCCCGACCTCTCGCATGGGCGTCGTCTGGGCCGTTCGGCGCGCGTTCTTCGACGCGCAGGAGGCCATGCAAAAGACGCGAGGGGCGCCGGACCAAGGGCGACCGTCACCGGGCGTTGAGGTGCTCACCCAGGTCCTCCAGGGCAAGCTGACGGCCGTCACCACGGCACGCAGCGAGCAAGACCTGCGGACCGCGCTCCGCCTCGCCGATGAGTTCGGCTACCGCACCGTGCTCGACGAAGCCCAGGACGCCTACATGCTCGCCGATGAAATCGCGGCGCAGCGAGCGACCGTGATGCTCGGCGCCCCGAGCGCCACAGCGGTCAGCGGCGGCGGCTCGCGCGACGGCGCGTCGCCGCGCAGCGGCACGGTCCGCGCGCTGGCAAACAAGGGCGTCACGTTCGTCATCACGACGGGCACCAACTCGCGCCGCCTACCGCTGATCCGCGAGGCGATGTTCGCCGCGCGCAACGGCCTCGGCCCGCAACAAGCACTCGACGCGATCACCATCGAGCCGGCGAAGCTGCTCGGCGTGGACGATCGCATCGGCAGCCTCGCCCCCGGCAAGGACGCCGACCTCGTCATCTGGTCACAAGATCCCCTCGACCCGGCCGCCGTCGCCGAGTCTGTCTACATCGACGGCAAGTCCGTGTCGCAAATCCGATGAACCTCTCCCTCCTGCGAATCGCGGTCGTCAGCGTGACGATCGCCCTCCCCGCCCTCTGTCAGGACCTCGTCGCCGTCAAAGCGAAGAAGATCCACACCGTCACGGGCCCGATCGTCGAAGACGGCGTGATCCTGCTGCAGAACGGCCGCATCAAGACGATCGGCAAGCAGAGCGACGTCGACATCCCGTGGTCGGCCAAGGTCATCGACGCCAGCGACAAGGTCGTGATGCCGACGTGGGTGATCGCCCACAGCAGCGGCGGCATGCGCGGCAGCAACGAGTCGATGCAGAACGTCCCGTGGCTGACGGTGGCGGACGCCGTCGACCCAGGCTCGACCTTCTTCGAGGGCATGCGCCGGAACGGCGTCGGCACGATCCACATCATGCCCGGCAACAGCACCTTGATGGGCGGCAGCGGCATGGTCCTCCGTCCCGCCGGACGCACGGTCGCCGACATGACGATGGCGGCCAACACCGGGATGAAGCTCTCGCTGCTGGCGAGCAACGGGAGCCGTCTGCAGAAGATCCGCGAGATGCGGCGCGCAGTCGCC
>NYVR01000081.1 GCA_002684655.1 Planctomycetota bacterium
GCTGCGCGGCGAGCTACTTAAACCGGATGGCTTCTAGGCTCTCGACGTGCAGCTGATAGATGTCGACGCAATAACCGTCCATCACGGTCGACTCGACTTTGAACGTGCCGATGATCTTCAGCGGGTCGAAGAAGTAATCCGTCGTCTTCTTCTTGGGCATGACCACGCGCACGATGCCGTGGATGTCCGGCGGCTGGCCGTAGCAGCAGGACCACAGCGACTCGACGAGCAGGAACTCCTTGATGTTCTGAACTTCGTCGATCGGGAGCATAAAGCCCGTCATCAGGACCTTCTTCCCCGAGAGCGCCTTGACCCGCTTGGGCATCCCCTTCAGGCCGTCTTCGTACGGCCAGGAGGTCAACTCGTCGAACGGCAAGATTTTGTCCAACCCCGTGATCTTGCCCGCCTTGATCTCTTGCTGCAGTCGCTTCTCGACCTGCAGCATCTGCTCAGCGCTCCGCATCGCGGCGATGTCCGCAGGGTCCGTGCCCGTGGGCATCGGCGCGTCTTCGGCCGGACGCTCGACCTCGGGCTCCTTCTGCGGCGCTTCCTTCTTCGGCGCATCCTCCTTCGGCGCATCCTCCTTCGGCACATCCTTCTTCGGCACATCCTTCTTCGGGGCGCCCTTCTTCGGCAGATCCCGTTTCGCCGGGTCTTGCTCCTTCGGCGCCTCTGGAGGCTTTGGCGTCTTGGGGCCTTGCTCACTCGTCTCGGAAGGCGCCGCGGGCTTCGGAGCGCTCGGGGCGCCCCCTTGGCATAGGAGCGCACCGCCGAGGAAACAGATTGCGAGGAGAGTTTGGGTCATGGACGTCTCGTTCGCGCCAACAGGCGCGTCACTTATCGTAGCCGCTCCGCGAGGCGATCGCCGCGATGGCCGGGTCGAAATCCTGCGCTCGCCGCGCGCGCTGACGCGGTCGCGCAGGCCGCTGACTCGCAACGACGCGCTGGCCCGCGTGCACACCTGGTGCGACACTCGGCGCCCCGTGTCCCACCTCCTCAAACGACTGCTCGTGCTCCTGGGGCTCGCGTGCGGGGCCGCGCTGGCCCTGATGCTCGCCGCCAAGTCGCCAGCAAATCGCAGCGGCGGTCGCGCGCTCGGACAAGGCCGCCCCATCGACCGCGAGGACGCGCTGGCGCTGGCCGCGTCACCTGCTCCCGACGGAGTCGGCGACCGCGCGATGGACCACTGCCGCGCGCTCGTCGCGTTCGGCCCTCGCTACTTTGGTCGGCCAGGCTGGTCTCAGCAGCTCGACTACATCGTCGACGAGCTAGAGCGATCCGGCGTGTCCACCGAGCGCGACACCTGGACGGATCGACGGGAGCTGATCACGCTCAGCAACGTCATCGCCACGATCCCTGGGCGGCGACCAGAGCGGGTAGTCCTCGCTTGCCATCACGACACCAAATGCACGACAGGCCACCCCGTCGACGCGCACAACTTTCATTTCATCGGCGCGAACGACGGCGCGAGCGGTGTCGGCCTGTTGCTGGCGATCGCGCCGCTGCTCGCAAAGCGCGACAACAAGGCGACCATTCAGCTGGTGTTCTTCGACGGCGAAGAGAGCCTAGACTTTGATTGGAACGTGGACCGAGCCTTGTTCGGCAGCAAGCGGTTCGTGCGCAGGGACGTGGACGCGCGGCGCTCCGGCGCGGCCGCGCCGATCGCAGCCGTGATCTTGTTAGACATGGTCGGGCGCGCCGACATGCAAATCCAAGAAGAGCTCTACTCGTCACCGCAGCTCCGCCGCATCTGCTGGTCCGCGGCGGTCGCGACAGGCCACGAAGAGAGCTTCTTCCAGGTAGCCGAAGCGGCGACAGACGACCACGTTCCCTTCCTCGAAGCAGGCATCCCAGCCGTCGACCTGATCGACCTCAAACAGAATCCGTATTGGCACACGGCGCGCGACACCTTGGAGGTCATGGCGCCCGCGAGCCTGCAGACGACTGCCGATGTCGTCCTGACCATGCTCCCTGCGATCGAATCGGGACTCGTCGGCACGCCCAGATAGCGCGGCGATATGACGCCACGCCGTCTTCCCTGTCACAGCCTTGGCACGGCGCGTTCAACGACATGGTCGCGGCCTCGCGCCGGCGAACGCAGGCAATCTAGCGCAGTCAGGACGCGCCCACCTGCCCGCAGGAGCCTCTCGACGAGCATTCAATGGTAGGTTTTGCTATGGCTCGGCAGTGAGACCACGCCCGCTGACTCGCCGACTCTCCCGAGAGGCACGACGTCTATGCGCATTCTTTCGATCCTCGTCGCCGCCGCCGCATCCATAGCGGCGCAGTCTCCGCTCACAACGACTTTCACAGGCGGCAACGGGCAGAGCGGCAACATGTTCGAAGTCCGGGCTTTGAACCCAGCAGGCGTCACGGTCACGGCGTTCGAGGTCAACTCACAGAGCGCTACGACCGGAGACTTTGAGATCTACACCATCGCTGGGAGCTACGCCGGCAACGAGAACAACCCTGCGGCCTGGACCCTTGTGGGCGCCGCTGCAGGGATTCAGTGCAACGGCGCTGGAGTCCCAACTCCGCTGCCGATCTGCGTCAACACCTTCATTGCGCAGGGCACGGTGCGATCGTTCTACGTCACCCACGCGGACACGAACATCGTCGCCTACACCAACGGCACGGTCCAAGGCGCAGTCTTCGCGGCCAACGCCGACCTGGAGTTCTACGAGGGCAGCGGGCACTCCTACCCGTTCGTCAACAACTTCGCGCCCCGCGTCTGGAACGGGAACATCTTCTATAACGTCGGCGACACGCAGGCGACCCCGTGCTCGTTCGCCGACGTCAGCTCTTACGGGAGCGGCTGCGGCGACTCCGGCTTCGCGTCGCTTTACGAGGTAATCCCGAGCGCCGCGATGGACCTAGCAGGCTCCACGATCTCCGGCACCAACACGGGCTCTGGCTACCTTGTCCAGGTAACGCCGAGCGCAGGCAACATCACCCAGGGACCTAACGCCCAGGCGATGCCGCTCGGTGACGACGACTTCCTCGACACGGCGTTCCTGCCGATCCCCGGCACGTTGGGGATCTGCGTCGGATCCAACGGCAACATCGCGCGCGGCGGGGTCAACACCGCCGGCTATTCACCCGACGTCAACGCCTTCCTGACGCAACCTTTCGAAGGGCTCTACGCCTGGACGGACCTGCACTCCTCCACGGGCGGCGGCGCGGGTGAGGTCTACTACGAAGAGATCGGGACCGAAGCCGTCGTCACCTACATGGACGTCAGCGGGTGGGGAACCAATCAGCCGAACACGTTCCAGTTTCGTTGGGAGACCTCCACCGGTGACTGGTCGATCGAATTTGACGCGCTGCTCAACGTAGGCAACCCCGAAGACTGGCTCGTCGGCTACTCGCCCGGCGGCAACAGCCTCGACCCGGGCGTGACGGATCTCTCGACGCTCACCGCGGCGAACGCGCTCGCCACCGAGCCGCTCGACAGAGCGCCGCTTGAGCTGTCCTCCAACCGCCCCATCCTCGGCACCTCGTGGGTCATCACGACGCGATACGTCGAGCCGGTCTCGCCGCTCGCGTTCACGCTCTTCGGCGCCGCCGCGACGACGCCGGTCCCGTTCGCAACGATCGGCCTGCAGGCGCCGGGGTGCGACATCCTCCTCGCAGGGCTGGTCGCTGACGCAGCGGCGCCGGTCACTTCGGGCGCCGCGAACCTCGTCGTGCCGGTCGCGAATAACCCGGTTCTCTCTGGCTTCCAGATGAGCGCCCAGTCGATCGCGCTGTCCACGTCGAACGCGGCGTTCGGCGTCATCGGCGTGGCCTCGTCCAACGGGATCACCGCGACGATCGGCAACTAAGGCAGCGGACGAGTGCTTCGACCGCGTCGCCGTCGCACCGACGCGTCACCCCTTAGTAGTTCTGCGCGAGGTTGTCGGCGACCTGCGTCATCGAGCCCTTCACAGCTGGCGCGAAGCCAGCCACCGCACCGATGCCCGTGACGCCGAACACCAACCACAGTTCCCAGACGCGAAGCTGCGCCCAATCGAGGAAGACCCCGGTCACATCCTCGACGTGCTCTTGGAACGCGTAGGCCGCGACGTGGCAGAGGCCGACGCCGAGGAGCGCGCCGAACAGCGAGAGCAGAGCCGCCTCGCCGGTGATGATCGTCAAGATCTGCGCGCGCCTCGCTCCGAGCGAGCGCATGATCGCGATCTCGCGCCGACGCTCGTTCATCGTGTTGTAGATCGCGACCGTGATCGAGACCGCAGCGACAAACAGCACCAGCCATGCGATCACCGCGAGCGCGTCTGCGGCGTTGCCGATCTGGCGAAGAAACTTCGGCACCACCTCCTGCGGCCACGCGACCTGGGCCTCGGGGTGAGAGCCGAACTCTCGCCGCAGGATCTGCGGCCCCATGTGATCCTTAGGGTCCGTGATGACCGCCGTCAGACCTATCCGACCGACGCTCGTAGGCATCGACTCAACCTGAGCCGGGCTCTTTCCTGGCACCTGCGGGTCGAGGAAGACCCCCTGCTCGTGACCATCGATCAACAGGTGGATGCCGAGGGGCAAATAAATCGTCGAGTCGATCGGCGAGTTGGTGGATGCGAGGATCCCGACGATCTCGCAGGAGGCCTCAGGGTGATCGTGGCTACCAAACTCACCGACCTTACCGTGGACCGGAGTGACGACGTCGCCGAGCTTCAATCCCAGCGTGCGCGCGACCCGAGCGCCGATGACGCATTCTCGCCACTGCTTTTGAAGCAGCGGGCGCGGCGGACGAGCGTCGACATCCACCTCCGCGCGGCGCGCGTTCTCGTATGCGGTAAGCTGCTCGGCCATCTCCATTAACTGGCCATAAGAGAAGGTGAACGGCCCGCCTGCCGCGAACACGAGCGGCGCACGCTTCCACTCGAACTTCGTGAACATCTCGTCGACGGTCGCGACGACGGGGTAGTTAAAGCGGCTGATACTGTCGCCGCGCGCTTGCGGGATGGCGAATCGCACCTGGCTACGCCGGCCGATACCGCGGCCGGAGCGCAGCTTCTGACAGACCGCGAACGGGATCAGTCCAGGCGCTTCGCCGACGTTGAAGATCGTGTTCAGCACGACCTCAAGCTCGCTGGCGCCGTTCGGCCCAGCGATCGCTTGGTAGCCACCGATGCTGCCTTCGTAGCGCGCCTTGGTCTGCTCGGCCATCGTCAGGATGCCCGCATAGAGAGCGGTGGCGACGACGATCGACATCATCGTCAAAACCGTCGCGACGAGGCGGACACGCAGGTTGCGCAAGCTGATTGATACGAGCCTCACGTGGCAGCCTCCTGACCACGGAGGGTCGCGAGGTCGACGGTGCGCTGCATGCGCTCGGCAGACGCCGGGTCGTGCGTGACCATCACTACGGTCTTTTTCTGCTCCGACGCGATCTTCAGCATCAGATCGAGGACCTGACCGCCGGTCGCCCGGTCCTGGTTGCCGAGAGGCTCGTCCATCAGCACGAGCTCGGGGTCGTTGATCAAGGCCCTACAGATCGCGACGCGCTGGACCTGCCCAACGGACAGCTCCGCGGGGCGGTGGTGCATCCGGTCGGCGAGGCCGACCTCGCGCAAGAGCGCCTCGGCGCGGTCCCGAGCGTCGCCGGCGGCGCCGCGTCCAAAGAGAGCCCCCATCAGTACGTTCTCAAGCGCCGTGAAGGGCTGGAGCAAGTTAAACGTCTGATAGACCATGCCGATGTGGCGCCCGCGGTGACGGTCTCGCGCAGCTTCGCCGAGCTGATCCAAGCGCTCTCCGACGACGGCGACCTCGCCGGCGTCCGCGCAGAGGATCCCAGCGAGGATGTGCAGCAGCGTGGTCTTGCCGGTCCCCGAGCGACCGACGAGCGCGACTTGCTCGCCAGCCTCGACGTCGAGGCGATCCACCGCGCAGGCGAGCACGGCGTGCTCACCTCGGGAGTAGCTTTTGGAGACGCCTTGGAGATGGATCATGGTTCAAGCCGGCGAACGAACGGTCGACGCTGACGCTCCGTTTTTCCAGAAAGCCGCGACCCAGTCTAGCTCTCGCTGGATCCGCTCGTGCAGCGGCGCCGCGCCGAAAGTATCTCCCAGCACTGACCACGTGTAAGTTTCGACCTCTAGCAGCGGCGCGGGCGTCGGAGACGCCGCGAGCGCGAGCAGCACGCGGCGGACCTGATGCTGTGTCGAGCCAAACGCACCCTCCCGGTCCCAATCGAGGGGGACGTGGTAATGCGTGCGGATCCGCCCAGCCGCCGCGAACTCCTCGCGACGCGCCCGCACGACGTCGAGGTCGAGCGCCCGAGCGCCGTTCGCGGCTTTGGTTTGATGTAGATATCGCGGCTCCTCAAAGCTGAGCAGCTCGTCGAGGCCTTCGGGGCTGCGCACTTCGAGACACGAGGAGACCTGGATCTTTGGCACCTCGATCCCGCGGCGACGGAGATCTTCCAAGGCAGCGACCGGGTCTTCATCCAGGACCGCGAGGTGGCAGAGGTCAACGCATACTCCGAGGTGCCGCCGCAACGTCGACGCGGGGACCGAATGACGCGCGCCCTCGTCAAACAACCGCTGCTCTAGGAACGCCGCGGTGTCGTCGATGGTCTCCAGCAAGCAGTTCGGCTCGGGCTCAAGCGCCAGCACGCAACGGACGCCGGTCCGGTCCTCGATCGCGGCGAGCTCGCTCGCTGCGCGCGCGAAATTGCGCGCCATCAACTGCGTGTCCGCGGGCGCCGCGTCAGGCGCGCGGTAGCCGAGCGGCAGCGTCGAGAGAGAAAGGACGTCACCGTCGTCCATCAACGACGCGCCGACCTCGGCGCAATGCCTCGTGTAGAGCAGGCGCTGCTCGGTGCACCAGTCCGGCTCGTAGACCGCCGTCTTGACCACCTCTTGGTGAAAGTCTCCGTACGGAAAAACGTTAAGAGTCCAAAGCGGCGCGGCTGCCGCGTCGAGCGCGGCCGCGAGTTCGTCGCGAGCGCCGGCGTCGTGCTGGAGCGCTGCGGCCAGCGGCGCTGACCACCAGCCGCCGAGGCCGAACCTCCGCCCGGCAGCGGTGGCCGCGGCGGCGATCGGCTGCACGTGGTCGCGCAAGGTCTGCAGCTGGGTCGCGAGGTCCGGCGCTGGGTGGACGTTGCTGCAGTAAGTGATACGAGGCGCGAGAGCGGCCATATCGCATAACGTAACGTCAAGACAGGCGAGAAGTATGAGGTGAGTCGTGCTCGAATGCCGATGAACTAGAGCCCCAGCCACTCTCCAAGCAGGCGAGCCGATGAGCGAAACTCCCAATCCACCGAGCCAGAACGACGAACAGGCACATAGCTACCGGATCGCCGCGATCCGCCAGTCCACGTCGTATCGGCAGGCACACACCGACGCGGACTTCTTGACCCGCAAGGAGCTGCGCCCAGTCCGGCTGCAGCTTGAGCTCTTGAAGCCCGAGATCATCCAGCAAGAACAAGGCGTACGCTCGACGGTCGTCGTCTTCGGCGGCACGCGCGTCATCGAGAAAGCCGACGCCGAAGCGCGCTTGGACGCAGCCAAGCGAGCCCTCGAAGCATCCCCCGACGACGACGACGCGCAACGCGCGGTGCGGATCGCCGAGAACGTGCTGAAAAAGGCCTACTACTACGACGAGGCCCGCGAGTTTGGGCGCATCGTCTCGGGTAGCTGCCAGATCGATGACACCTGCGACTACGTGATCTGCACTGGCGGCGGCCCTGGCATCATGGAGGCCGCAAACCGCGGCGCGTTCGACGTCGGCGCCAAGTCGATCGGCCTCAACATCACGCTCCCGTTCGAACAAGAGCCCAACAGCTACATCACCCCGTCGCTGTGCTTCGAGTTCAAATACTTCGCGATCCGGAAGATGCACTTCCTGATGCGCGCGAAGGCCATGGTCGCGTTCCCCGGCGGCTTTGGGACGATGGACGAGCTGTTCGAGGCGCTGACGCTGATCCAGACCCAGCGCATGCAGCCGATCCCGGTAATCCTCTTCGGCCGCGACTATTGGAGCCGGCTGGTGAACTGGGACCTGTTCGTCGAAGAGGGCACGATCTCGCCTGAGGACCTCGCGCTGATCAGCTACGCCGAGACCGCGCAAGAGTGCTGGCAGCAGATCAAAGACTTCTACAAAGACCGCGCCGGGGAGACGCTGCCGCGCGGCCAGTAAGCGGCGAAGGCCAGCGACCTCGCGCTTGGGCGGCGTAGATCGTGGCCCGGGCGCGCGCGGCTCGTTGGTCAAACACCTGCTCGACTGGTCCGGGCCAGCGCTGCACCATACGCTCAAAGACGATGGCTGTTGCGGCGCGATGCGTCGCGCGGCCTTATCGTTCCTACGCGAACGACGCGCCACTACGGACGAACTCGTAAACCACATCCTCTACGACCGAACGTGAACCGATCCGCGACCCCGGCGGCCCGAACGCTGGCCTGCTCGACCCTACCGCTCGTCCTCTGCTCGGCGCTGTGCGCCCAGGACGCACCAGCTCGGCGGCCTTTTCGGCTAAACGACCTGATCATGGGGCCTTCGTCCGGCCAGCGCTGGCGCCCGTGGATCAAGTTCAGCGGCCGCCACCGGACCCGGTTCGAGTCGCTCGACAAGCAGTTCCGCGCCAGCAACCGCCCCGTCGCCGAGGACCAGTGGTTCATCCGCACGAGCATCCGCGCCGACATCGACTTCGGCGAGGTGGGCGGCACCGCGGAGGTGATGGACTCGCGCGCGTGGGGCGAGAACCCAAACCGACAAACCAGCACGGCCTTCGTCAACACCACAGACTTCGTCGAAGGCAACGTGATCTACAACCTCGGCGCAGAGCGGGGTCACACCAACCGCCTGCTCGCGGGCCGCTACACCATGTCGCTCGGCAGCCGCCGGTTCGTGATCCGCAACGGCTTCCGCAACACGGTCAACACCTTCACGGGACTGGACTACCTCTGGCAGGACGACGAAGGCCAACAGACGCGCCTCTTCTGGACGCTGCCCGTGCGCCGCCGACCATTCGACGGGCCCGCGCTGCGCGACCACGAGTTCGAATGGGACGACCAGGACAAGGACCTGCAGTTCTACGGGCTGTTCACGTCGCGGAACCTCTCTAAGAGAACGAAGCTTGACGCCTACGTCTTTGGTCTGCACGAAGACGCGCCCGACTCTGCGAACCGCCGCTACCTCACCCCAGGGGTGCGCCTGCACCGCGCCTCCAAGAAGGGAGACTGGCACGGCGAGGTCGAGGTGACGGCGCAAGGCGGCACGTCCAGGGCGAGCGCGAGCAGCCCCGAGGACCTCGACCACAGGGCGTGGTTCGGCCGGATCGCGCTCGGCTACCGATGGGACACGCAGCGCGACTGGATGGTCCAGGTCGCCTACGACTACGCGTCGGGTGACGACGACCCCAACGACGGCGAGAACAACCGCTTCGACAGCCTCTACGGCGCGCCTCGCTTCGAATACTGCCCGACCGGACTGTGGGGCTTCGTGCAGCGAACGAACTTCATGACACCCGAGCTGCGGTTCTCGGTGCGCCCGACGCCGCACACGTGGGTCATGATCTCGGCGCGCGACCTGCGCCTAGCGTCAGCGACCGACTCGTGGGCCAAGTCACGCGTGCGCGACCCGAGCGGCGCCGCCGGCGACGACGTCGGACAGCAGTACGAGCTGCGCGCCCGCTTCGACGTCCTGCCGAAGAACATGTTCATCGAGGTCGGCGGCGCCTACCTCGTGGGCGGAGGATTCTTCGAGAACGCGCCCAACGCGCCAAACGGAGGCGACCGCAAGATGGGCTTCGTCGAGATGCGATGGACGTTCTGACTCGACGCGATCAGGTCGCCGCGGCGACCCAGATCGTGTGCCTCGAACCCTTGGTGCGGCGCGCCTTCACGTGGTGTAGCTGCACCTGAAAACGTCCCTTGCGCAGCCGGGCGTCGAACGCGGCGTCGTCTGAAGAAGACCAGACCGCCAGCACGCCGCCCTGCTTGAGCGCTCCGCGCAGCCGCTTAAGACCCGGGCGGCTATACAGGCTGTCGTTGCCCGGGCGCGACAACCCTCGCGGCCCGTTGTCGACGTCGAGCAACACGACGTCATAAGCAGACTCGCCCGCTGCGGCGATCACGTCACCGACGTCCCCCATGACAACCTGCGCCCGCGCGTCGTCGAGCGGCCGACCTGCGCAGTGGCCGAACACCTCGCGGTTCCAGGTGACGATCTCGGGCACGAGCTCGGCGACCTCGACGACCGCGCGGTCAGGCACGAGCGCCAGCGCGCGCGCCAGGGTGAACCCCATGCCAAGGCCACCGACCAGCACGCGGGGCGCCTTGCGCCGACCTAGGCGCTCGAGCGCGAGCTCGGCGAGCGCCTCTTCGGACCCGTAGACCCTGCTGCTCATCAGCTGGGTCTGATCGACCCACACTTGGTAATCGCCGTCGTGGTGGTAGCAGCGCATCTGCCCGGCATGGCCAGGGATCTGCGCGGTCGCGACGAGGTCTGTCGGCTTCACGCGTGTAAGTATGGAGCCGCCGCGCCGCGCGGCAACCTCGACGTCGCCGCCTGCGGCTACGTCGTCGCGCGCCGGTCGAGGTGGGCGTAACCGCCGTCGACGTGCAGGACCTGTCCGGTCGTGTGGGACGCCCGCGGCGAGGCCAAGAACGCGACCGTCGCGGCGATCTCCTCCGGGGTCGTGAAACGCTGCCCCAGGGGCACCGACGCCGCGATCCGGGCGCGCTCACCAGCAGGATCCTGATGCTGGTCGAGCCAGGACTCGTAGAGCGGCGTCCAGACCTCCGCCGGCAGCACGGCGTTGACGCGGACGCCCTTCGGCGCGAGCTCTAGCGCCCACTCGCGGGTCAGCGCGATCACCCCGCCCTTGGCCGCAGCGTAGCCCGACGTGCCGCCTTGCCCCGTTACGGCGACCTTGGAGCCGATGTTCACTACGCTGCCCGATGTCCGTGACAGGCAAGGCGTGGCCACGCGCGTCATCTCGTAGACCTGCACGAGGTTGGCGCGCAGCGAGGCCTCAAACGCCTCGGCGCCTGCCTCCAAGCCGATACCGTCGTTGCGGCCAGCGTTGTTGACCAGCACCTCCACGTCGCCGAAGCGCTCAACCGCCTCGTCGACGGCCCGTCGACAGGTCGACGCTTCGTTGAGGTCACCGCGGACGACGTGTAGGCCGAGCCCCTCATCTGGGCTCGGGTCGCGATCAACCACGACGACCTGGCAACCCTCGGCGCGCATCGCAGCGACGATCGCGCGGCCGATACCGCTGCTGCCGCCGGTCACCACCGCCACCTTGCCGCTCAGCCCCAGGTCCATGGCGACAGTCTACGCCTCCACGGCGCAGCGGACGACAACGACGAGGGCGCGGCGACGCCGCGGCTGCGTTAGACTCGGCAGCATGGGATCTGTCGAAGCGATCTTCCTGCGCCCTGCGGCCAGGCTCCCGGTGCGTTCGGTCGACTCTGCGGACGCGGTCTCTGCCCGCGGCCTGGACGGGGACCACACCAGCGGCGGCAAGCGGCAGGTCACGGTGCTCTCGCTGGAAGCCTGGCGGGATGCCTGCGCCGAGCTCGGCCGTGAGGTCGATCCTTCGATACGCCGCGCCAACATCCTGGTCGCGGGCGTAGACCTCACGAACAGCATCGGGCGGCCGCTTCGCGTCGGCGGCGTCGTCATCGATGTCCTGGGAGAGACGCGGCCGTGCGAGTTGATGGACGACGACGGCCGCGTAGGGCTCGACGCCGCCCTCCGTAAAGAACTACGGGGCGGTGTCTTCGGATCGATTCGCGTCGGCGGACCGATCCGGGTCGGGGACCTCGTCGAGCTCGGCGACCGTTCCACCGGCGCCTGACCAAGGCTGGCCGCGCCAGCCGCCGGCCCGGCGTCTCCCCCGCATGCAATATAACGCAGCATCTGACCTCCCCATACTGCGATATCCTGCTTGCGCATATCGGGTAGGAGCCGGAAACTCGGCCCCTCGCACTCCGCTCTCACACCGTCGCCCGCATGACCGACTTCAACCGACACCCCGACTCCTACCACCACTGGCAGCTCGAGTATGACGGCGCCGTCGCGCACCTGCGCATGAACGTCAACCCGGAGCACCCGTTCCGGGACGGCTACGAGCTGAAGCTCAACAGCTATGACCTCGCGGTAGACATCGAGCTGGCCGACGCGATCCAGCGCCTCCGCTTCGAGCGGCCGGACATCAACGCCGTGGTGATCGGGAGCGGTCAGGAGCGCGCCTTCTGCGCCGGCGCCAATATCGTGATGCTCAAGAGCAGCACGCACCCCTTCAAAGTGAACTTCTGCAAGTTCACCAACGAGACGCGGCTCAGCCTCGAAGATCTCAGCCAACACTCAGGCGTGCGCTCGATCTGCGCGATCAACGCAGCATGCGCAGGAGGCGGCTACGAGCTGGCGCTGGCGTGCGACGAGATCCACCTCGTCAACGACAACAACTCCGCGGTGTCGCTGCCCGAGGTGCCGCTGCTTGGCGTGCTACCAGGAACGGGCGGCCTCACCCGCCTCGTCGACAAGCGCAAGATCCGCCGCGACCACGCCGACGTGTTCTGCACGCTCGCCGAAGGGCTGCGCGGCAAGAAGGCGCTAAAGTGGAACTTCGTCGACGCGATCTGGCCAAAGTCCAAGTTCCACGACCAGGTCGGCGCGCGCGCCGCTGAGCTCGCGGGCGAAGCCAAGGACAAGGGCGCCGCCAAGGGCATCGAGCTCAAGCCAATTCACTTCGATTCGTCAGAAGAGGACGGCAAGTCCACGATGAAGTGGGAGCACGTCACGGTCACCCTCGAGCACGGCAACCGGGTAGCGCGGATCACGATGACGGGCCCGATCGGCGATCAGCCGAAGGACGGCCCTGGCTTCGAAGCCGCTGGCTGCGACACCTGGGCGATCAAGGCGTGGCGAGAGTTTGACGACGCGCTCCTGCAGCTCCGCTTCGATCACGAGGAGATCGGCCTCGTGGTCTTGGAGACACGCGGCGACCGCGGCGCGCTCGTCGACCTCGAGAAGACGCTCGACGCGCACCAAGACTACTGGCTCTGCAAGGAGATCCTGCTCCACACCGCGCGCGTTTGCCGCCGCTGGGACCTCATGGCGCGCTCGACCTACGCGCTGGTCGACGAGAAGGGCTGCGCCGCCGGCGCGTTCCTCGAGTTGATGATGGCCTGCGACCGCATCTACGCGCTGGACGAGGACGGCGTCGACTTCGTGGTCGGCCCGCTCAGCGACGGCGACCTGCCGATGAGCCACGGCCTCAGCCGCTTACAAAACCGCTTCCTGGCGACGCCCGAACAGGGCGACAAGCTCGCCGAGGAGCAAGCCACGATGATCGCTCCCGAGGCCGACGAAGAAGGCCTCGTCACTTACCTGCTCGACCCCGTCGACTGGGAAGATGACGTGCGCATCGCGCTCGAGGAGCGCGTCTCGCTGTCTCCGGACGCCCTCACCGGCATGGAGGCGTCGCTCCGCTTTGGCGGGGCCGAGAACTGCGACAGCAAGATCTTCGGCCGCCTCAGCGCGTGGCAAAACTGGATCTTCACCCGCCCCAACGCCACTGGCGACGAGGGCGCCCTGACCCGCTACGGCGCGCCGGAGGGCGCGCAGTTTGACTGGCGGAGAACCTGACACCTAAGCGCCCCACCCCAACAAGAGACTCCTTCCCTGAGGGGCATACTTCCCTCACGGACACCTAAGGAAACCGATGAGCAGCGTCGACCTCGAAGCAAAGATCCCGAACAACGTCGGACTTCGCGCAAACAAGCGCCTGACCATGGCGCTCGAGAAGTGGCAACCGAAGTTCCTGGACTGGTGGAAGACCGTCGGTCCCTCGGACTTCAACGAAGACCAAATCTACCTGCGCACGGCGGTCGGCGTCGGCCAAGGCGGTTGGGCACACTTCGACTACGTCAAGATGCCGGACTACCGCTGGGGCATCTTCATGGCCGACGGTCCGGACGACCGCAAGATCCACTTCGGCGACAACATGGGCAACGACGCTTGGCACACCGTGCCTGGCGAGTTCCGCAACCGCCTGCGCCGTCTGATCGTGACCCAGGGTGATACCGAGCCGGCGTCGGTTGAGCAGCAGCGCATGCTGGGCCACACTTGCCCGTCGCTCTATGACCTGCGGTCGCTGTTCCAGGTCAACGTCGAGGAGGGGCGCCACCTCTGGGCGATGGTCTACCTGCTGCAGACGCACTTCGGCGCCGACGGCCGCGACGAGGCCGAGGCGCTGCTTGAGCGCAACAGCGGCGACATCGACAACCCACGCATCCTCGAGGCGTTCAACTACCCAGTGACCAACTGGCTGGACTTCTTCTGCTTCACGACCTTCATGGACCGTGACGGCAAGTACCAGCTCTCTTCGCTGGCCGAGTCGAGCTTCGACCCGCTGGCGCGCACGACGCAGTTCATGCTCGCCGAGGAGGCCTACCACCTGCAGACCGGCGAAAACGGCGTCGGCCGCATCATCAAGCGCACCGGCGAGATCATGGCCGAGGACAAGGACCCGCGCCAAGAGGGCGCGATCCCGCTCGACATGATCCAGCGCTACTGCAACTTCTGGTTCACCGGCTCGATGGACCTGTTCGGCGGCGAGGACTCGACCAACGCGGCCGAGGCATTCGCCATGGGCCTAAAGGGTCGCTACCGCGAGAGCGACGGCATCTACAAGGACCCGAAGGCGCTCAACGCCGAATATCGCCTCGAGGTCCCCACCGACGACGGCAAGCTCGAGGAGAAGGACATCCCGCTCCGCCGCGCGATGAACGCCGTCCTGCTCGACGCGTACATCGCCGACTGCACCCGTATCTGCCAGCGTTGGAACCGCGAGCTGAAGAAGCTCGGGGTCACCGAAGAGATCAAGCTCCCCAACCGCAAGTTCAACCGCCAGCAAGGCGTCTACTCTGGGTATCGATTCAACCCCGAAGGCGAGCTGATCGATGAGGCCACGTGGAACAAGAACCGGGACACCTGGCTGCCGACGCAAGCCGACCGCGAATACGTCGACTCGTGCATGATCAAGGTCACCGAGCCCGGCAAGTTCGCGAACTACATCGCGCCGCCGACGAAGGGCCCGAACAAGCAGCCCGTCGACTTCGAATACGTCAAGTTCCACTAGTCCGAACGGCTCGGACGTGAGCCGCCCGTACGAACATGTCCTAGTGCGCCTGCTCGGCGGGCGCGCGTCAGCAACTCCAAACGATGAGCAACCGACTCTGTTACGTATGTGAAGGCGGCGACTGCACCGAGATGGGCAGCGGCGACCTCTTCGACAAGCTGCGCGACCTCGTGAAGGAGTTCGACCCCGACGAAGAGCGCATCAAGATCCGCCGCTACCCGTGCTTCGGCGCGTGCGAGCATGGAGTCAACGTGACGCTCTACCCAGACAAGGTCTTCTACAGCGAGGTCACCGAGGACGACATCCCGTCGATCGCGGCGCACATCAAGGGCGAGGGAGAGGCCCCCGAGCACCTCACGGGCAAGTGCGAGCCCGACGTTGAAGAGATCATCTGGGACATGCTCGACAGCCCCTACTAGGGAGCGCGTCGACCCAGGGCGCGCCCCCCCCCCGCGAGGACACGTGCCGAGCGCGCGGTCCCGCGGCGCGCTCTTCTAAGTCAGCGACCCGCCGCCGCGCGCAGCAGCGAACGCGGCGCGCCCCGGGGACGCGGCCGCGCGACGAAGCAGACCAGGCCGCTACTTGCGGCCGGTGAGCTCGTTCACGAGGCCGAACTCTTCGTAAACCTTGACCAAGGCCTCGATCATGATGGCCGAGTGCACGCCGACGCAGCGGTTCACTTCGGCGTCGAACCAGTAGTTGCCCGGGAGCGACTCGATGTTGCCGTCGAAGACGAGCCCGACGACCTTGGCGTCTCGGTCGAGGATCGGGCTACCGGAGTTGCCGCCGATGATGTCGCACGTGCTGACGAAGTTGTACGGCGTGCTCATGTCGAGCTCGCTCTTCTTATCCAACCACTGCTGCGGCAGGTCGAACGGGTGCTCGTTGTCGAACGCGGCGTTGCGCTCGAACAAGCCGTGGACCGTGGTCTTCGGCGACACCTTCGTCGTCCCAGCCTCGTAGCCCTTCACGGTGCCATACGCGAGGCGCAGCGTGAACGTAGCGTCGGGGTAGTTCTTGTCACCGTAGACGTCGAAGCGCGCCTTGTTGATGACCGTCTTGTGCTGCGCGACCGCCTTGGTCGCTTTGTCCATATCTCCGCGCATGCGCTGGAAGTCTCCGAGCCCGCTCGAGGCGTGCTTTGCCAGCAAAGACTCCATCTCGGCCCGGATGGCGTCGAAGGCGGCCTTCACTTCTTCCTTACCAGACTTCTCAATCAGCTCGGCGTCACGCGCCTGGACGATCGCCATGCGCTCCTCGTCAAGCAGGCCGTTGAGGTGTCCCGTGAAGGCCTTGAGGCTGTTCATCTGGCCGAAGTAGGTGTCCCTGAGCTGGAACGCGGCCTCTTCGCTCTGCTCCATACGCGCCTTGATCACCTTGACGTTGTTGGTGAGCAACGCGACGACCTGCGGCGTCCAGAGGTCGCGGTGCATGACCATCTCGTCGTAGGTCAGCGCTCGCTCCGTACCGCCCGGATGCCCGGACACGAAGACGAGATCGCCCTTGTTGGCGCCCTTGGTCTCGAACTCGAAGAACCACTTCGAGGAGTCCACCGGCTCGCCGTCCTCGTAGACGCGGAAGAACGCGCAGTCGAGGCACCACCTCGGGTAGGTGAAGTTGTCGTAGTCGCCGCCGTAGAACGCGACCTGCTTGGCCGGCGCGAACACGAGGCGGACGTCGTCGTAGACGTGATAGACGTAGGCGCGGTATTGGTTGCCGTCGTAGAGCGCTACTGGCTGCGCCTCGAGGTGCTTGGCCTCGTCGCTGAGACCCGCGCACAGTTCGGTCAGCTTGGCCTCGACGTCTCCGCCCTCGGCCTTGACCGCCATCACCTCCACCGTGACGTCCTTGACGTCGACAAGCTGTCGTAGCACGAGGTCTTTGCCGGGCACCTCTTCGCCGTAGAGCCGCGCGCTGAAGCCAGGCTCAACCCAGTCCTTCTCAGGGGTCGAGACCTTTTGGATGGTCTCTAGCGCGACGTGGTGGTTCGTCATGACGAGGCCGTTTGGCGAGACGAACGAACCCGAGCCGCCGGTGTCAAAGCGCACCGATCCGAGCCGCACGTGATCGAGCCACTCAGACGACGGCTCGAAGTCGTATTGCTCCTTGAGCTGCTTGAGCGGGAGGCTGTCGAAGGGCCACATGCCCTCGTCGGGGAGGGTCGATGAGCCGGAGAACGTCGCGCCCAAGGCCACGAAGGCGAAGGCGAACGGGATGGCAGAGGTGAGCTTCATGTTTGGATCTACGGTCGCGGCTCGCCCTTGCGAGCGCGGGCCGCGCATCATAGGCAAAGCGACCGTGACGCCGCAGCAGATCCGCGCGACTTTCGGCAGATCCTAGCGGCTCTAGCAGGCGCGCCAGGCGGGCCGCGCTCGCCGGCAGCAGGCTGCTCGCGCGGTCGGTCAACAGCGCTGGCCGCGATCTTCGCGAGGCTACTCGCCGCCCTTCTCAGTCATCTCGGCGACGAGCTCTTTGGCGATCTCGGTCGCCTTCTCGCCGTCGTGACCCCGGTAGTGGATCTTGAACTCTCGGTCGAGGACGACGACGGTCGGCCACCCCTTCACCGCCCAATCGGACGAGATCTCCTCCTCGCGCCCAGCCTCCTTGTTCTGGAAGCTGCGCCAGTTGAGGTTGTTCTCGGCGACGGCCTTCTTGGCGCGCTCGACGGTGCGGTCACTGTTGACCCCGACCAACGCGAACGGCTTGTCCTTCATCTCTTCCACGAGCGACCGCTCGTGCGGGTACATGGCCCGGCAAGGGCCTCACCAGTCGCCCCAGAAGTCTAGAAAGATGACCTTGCCTGCGTAGTCGCTGAGCTTGAACGCGACCCCGTCGAGGTCGACGCCCTGGATGTCGGGCGCCTTGCAGCCGACGCCGAACTTCTCGCGCTCGTCGATGGCGCCGGTGATCTGGGCGGCGAGGGACCGGTCGGTGACCTCACCGGCTGCCGCCATCAGCTTTGCGCGTGCGTCCTTGTAGGCGTGGCCGTCGCGGTCAGACGAC
>NYVR01000082.1 GCA_002684655.1 Planctomycetota bacterium
GCACACCTGCAACGCTGCGCTACTCGCGCGGCAGCGCGTGGCAGACATACGTCGGGTCCTGGAACTGACCGGTGACGTCTTCAAGCGTGTAGGTGCCTTCGTTCTCGATGCGGCCGAAGTCGCAGCATGTAAGCATCTTCCGCAGCGCGGCCGGGCTCATCTGCCACCAGTTGCATTGGTCCCACTCGCCTGCGAAGCGCGCCAACGGCTCGTCCCCATCTGATTCGAGCATCGACAACGACACGATCAGACGGCCTGAACTCTTGCAGCACGCGCGCAGCGCGTGCAATCCCAATACGGGGTCCCGCACATGCATGAGCATGGCACCCGAGAACACAACGTCGAATTCGCCGAGCTTATCTGGGGTCAGATCGTAGATCGTCGAGAACTCTCGGCGGACGCGCGTGCTCCCGAGCGCTTCACCCACGATCGTGAAACCGTCCAGCATGACGTCACGATCGATCTTGTCCCGCTCCGTCGCAGCCTTCTCTGCGTGCTCACGCGCGTAGCGCGGCGTCCAGTCGTGGTCCGCCCAGCCGGGCAACTCAACCGCGACCACCTCGGCAGCGCCGCGGCGCTCGAACTCATAAGAGAAGAACCCGGTGCTCGCGCCGACATCCAAGACGCGGAGTCCGTCGAGGCGCTCCGGGAGCTGGTAGAACGCGAGGTAGTCAGACATCCTGAAGTGCCCAGGCGTCTCGACGCCGTCGCCGAGGTCGATGCAGTGATACCACGCGTCCACCTCGGCAATTCGCACTCGGAGCGCCTCGATGTCCTGCTGCGTTCGTGTGTTCATGTCAGTTCTCGTGGCTCCGATCAAAGGACAGGATGCGCCGCTCCATTACGAAATATACCGCACGATAGGCGGACCCGAGGCTGCCATCTGGACACGCCACGAAACAGCGCGCTGCTACGACCTCGCCACGAACGCATGCCAAACTGCGGTCCGACGGACGGTATGCTCCATGGATGGAGGTCATCATCTTAGTCCTGGCCACGATCGGCTGCGTCCTCGGCATCTACGCGGCTACAAAACTCTTGAAGGTCGGCGACACCGCGGGCCAAAGCGTCAAGGTCGAGGAGGCCTTGGAGAAGCTGACCAGGAGGCAAGAGACCGCGATGCGCGACGAGTTTGAACGCGCGCGCGAAGGTCGCGAGAAGAGCGCTGCCCAGCTCCGCGTCGAGATGAGCAAGCGGCTGGACTCGGTGAGCGAGCAGCTCAAGAACACCCTGGTCCTCCAGCTCAAGGGCATGCGAGAAGAACAGGCCAAGCAGGCGACGCAGCTCCGCGAAGGCAACGAAAAGAAGCTCGACGAGATGCGCAAGACCGTCGACGAGAAGCTCCAAGGCACGCTCGAAAAGAGGCTCGGTGAGGCGTTCAAGCAAGTCGGTGAGCGGCTTGAGTCGGTCCAGAAGGGCCTCGGCGAGATGAAACAGCTGGCAGTCGATGTCGGCGACTTCAAGAAGGTGCTAACCAACGTCAAGAGCCGCGGCACCTGGGGCGAGGTCCAGCTGCGCGCGATCCTCGAGCAGATGCTCACGGCCGGCCAGTGGGAGACGAACGTCAAGCCGATCCCAGGCTCCAACGCGCACGTCGAAGTCGCGATCAAGCTCCCGGGCACCGCCAACCAGGAGCAAGTCTGGCTGCCGATCGACTCGAAGTTCCCGCAGGAGGACTTCGTCCGGCTGCAGGAAGCTCAGGATCGGGCAGACCCAGACGCGGTCGAAGCCGCAGCGAAGGGCCTCGAGGGGAGCCTGATCCTCGCTGCGAAAGAGATCCGCGAGAAATACATCGCCCCGCCGCACACCACCGAGTTCGGCATCCTCTTTTTGCCGACCGAAGGACTCTATGCAGAGGCGCTGCGGCGGCAAAAGATCGTCGACGAGCTCAACAGGATGCGAATCACGATCGCAGGCCCCACCACCCTCAGCGCGATCCTCAACGCGCTCCGGATGGGCTTCCACACTCTCGCGATCGAGAAGCGCTCGAGCGAGGTCTGGGAGGTGCTCGGCGCGGTGAAGACGGAGTTCGGCAAGTTCGGCGACGTGCTAGACAAGCTCGGCAAGCAGCTGAAGACCGCGCAGAACACCATCAGCGAGACGAACACCCGCACGCGACAAATGGAGCGCAAGCTAAAGAGCGTCGAAGAGCTGCCTGACGAACGAAGCCAAGCCCTGCTCGATCTCGACCCAGTCGACAACGACGCCGCCGAGTGACCCGCGCACGTCACGCGACATGGTGGGCCTCACAACAAGCGGCCCGGTCGGACTCGCCCCGTGACAGACTCCATCGTCGACCCGCGTCCGCGGGCAGCGGTCACCTCATCGCTTGCTCGTTAGGCGCCCGTAGCGTCCTCTCAAACACACAAGCGGTGCCGCTGTGGTCTACGTGGTGGTTGAAAACGAGGAAGCCGATATCGGCGGTCAGCGCAATCGATTCTTGTAGGAGTTGACGTCGACCTGTGGCGGCGAGTCGTCGGCTGAAGCGACACGTCATACGGGCCGCTCGCGAACCAGCCAACGCTTGCCCACCCCCAGTGCGGACAAACATCCAGCCGCTCGGCGCGCACGCCGCGCCTAACGAAGCTAGATGCGAACTTCACTCTGTGACATGCAGCGCGCCGGTCGACTCCAAAATCAGCTTTAAGCTGCCGTCCGCCTGGATCTCCATGAGGTTGCCCCACTGACCAAGCTCTAGGACCCCACCGTCGTCCTTGGTGATCTGCCACACGCCGTTGGCGCAGAGCAGCTTGTCCGAGAGCTGGCGGACCCCGAGGATCTTCGCGTCGAGGTTGGTGCCCGTGTAACCGCCCTCAGGCAGCACCGACTTCAGCGCAGCCTCAATGTCGGCGCGACCGACGTGCGGCTTCGGGGAACTGCTCACCAGTTGAACGCCGTCCTCGACGAACAGGCCTGCGATGCCGCTGGCGTCGCCAGCCTTGATGGCGGCTTGGTAATCCGCGATCTGCTTCTGCATGGCCTCGAGGTGCTTCGCCCCCTCGCCGAAGTCCGCGGCAGACGCCTCCTGACGCTTGACCTTGGAGAAATCGATGGGCTCCTTGAGCGTGTCGCTGGCAACGTGCGCGGACTCCATCACGACCTCGAGGCCGTCGGCCGTCTCACGGTAGACGCAACCCCACTTTCCGCCGAGCAGCACCGCGCCAGACTTATCTTTGAGCTCAAAGGCGCCGTCGGCTACCAGGATGCCGTCGCCCAACGCGCGCACAGCGCGCAGCTTCGAGCTCAGTCGGTTGTCCAGGTTCGCGTTGTGCTGGGCCAGGTCCGCCTCGAACAGCTTCTTAATCTGCTCGCGCCCGGTGCTCGGCAACTGCGCCCCGCTGATTACCCGCACGCCGTCTTCCGCGAACAGCGAAGCGAGCGCGCTTGCGTCGCCCTTATTAAAAGCATCCAGGAAGCGCGCCTCGAGAGTCGCGATCTGCTGCTCGGGGCCGCTATCTGTGCCGGACGCGTCGGAACCACACGCCGCGGCGAGAAGGGCGAGAGAGAGAGCAGATGTCGTGGAGTACTTTCTCATACGCCGAAACATAGCAGCCACGTTGCGCACGAAACACCACACGAGTGCCATTCACGCGTAGACCCGCGCGCGGTCTCCGAGCGCGCGCTGACGTAGGGGCTTATTGGCTTCACCTTTCGAGCAACTTATCGAGGGCGTCGTCGACAAACGTCGGCCCGTCGGCAGGCTGCCACTCGTTGCCGCGCCCCAAGCCCGGGTCCCCTTCGAACGTGACCTTGCCCGTGCCGTCCAGCAAGAGCACGCGCGGCATCCCGAAGAAGCCGGCTTTGACGAAGAAGCGCTCATACGTCTTGCCCGTCTGATCCAACGCGACCGTAGCGCCGGGCAGCGGATGATCGCTCATGTAGCTCGCCAGCGCTGCGGCGGTGGTGCTGGGGTCACAGACGATGACGGCCCGTAGGCCGCGCGGCGCAGCACGCTGGATCGTGTGCCGGAGCCAGCTCGTCGTCGGGACGACCTTGTCCTGGGCGACCCCCCAAAAAACCAGCATGACGGGACCGCCGCGCAGGCTCCCCAACTCGACAGGTGCGCCCTGGACGAAGTCCAGCTGCCCCAGCTCAGGCGGCACGAAGCCGCTGAACGTGCCGGGCTGCCGCTTGCTGGCGTCCGTCATCACCTGCTGCATCGAGATCTCCCGCTCGATGCGCGCGGCAGGGTCGAAGGGATCGCGCGACAGCAGCCGGATGTTTCGAAAGGCCGCTTCCCCAGGACCACACAGCAGGCCGAACGCCCCCTGCACGACCGCGGCGTCCGGGAACTCCAGCGTGCGCACGAACAACCCGTCCAAGTAGACGTCCAGGTCGTCGTCGGTCACGTCGATCCGCAGCTCGTGCCACGAGCTCCCGACCGGAACCGTGCGGTGATCGTGCACCGTCCACGCACCGCCGTCATTGCTGACGATGTCCATGAAGCCCTTAGGGTGCAACACGACGGCGTGGTACTGCTGATCGCCCTTGCGCCCGAAGCAGAGCCCGATCAACTCGCCCTGCCAACCAGCGCCGTCGAGGCTCTGCTCGACACGGAGCTCCGCCGACAGCGAGAAGTCCGCGTCGAAGGTGACGTCTGCGGTGAGCTCGCGGGTGATCATCGTGTCGCCATCGCGCGGCACCGCGGCCCGAACGAGCTTCCCATAAGACTGAAAGCATCCGTCCGCGCCCGACCACCCTGCAAGGCTGCGCTCATCGTAGGCGACACGCCATCGCGCGAGGCTCTTGCCCGTACGCATCGCGAGCTCCTTGTAATAAGCCATCGCCGCAGGAACAGAGAAGCTCGCGGTCATCCTGCGAGCGATCTCCAGGGCCATCGTCGGCAGCTCACGCGACTCGTAGCTCCGCGCCAGCTGCAGCCCGTCGATCGCGAGCTTCTGCTTGAGCTTCTGATACTGCTTAACGAGCGGATCGAGCTTCTTGATGCGCGACGCTGCTTCCGCGAGGCGCGCGTCGTCGCTCACGCCTAGCAGCTCCAGCGAGCGGCGAAATTCACGGTAACGCGCCGCAGCCTCCCCGCGCCGCTTCTTCTGCTTGGCCAACAGCTCGGCGAGCTGCCACAGCACCTCCGGATCCTTCGGGCTGCGCTCGCGAGCCTCTTCGAGGAACTCGAGCGCCATCGCAACGTCGCCGCGGCCGAGCGCAGCGGCGGCCCACTGCATCAGCTCGTCGCCGACCTCGAGCTTGCCGGTCTCACGGTCGCGAAGGCGTAAGATCCAGGCCTTCCAGATCGGATCGAGCGCGTCGATCGACTGCGCCGGCGATAGCGGGGACCCTTTGAGCACGACCTCCTCGAAGTGCGCGACGGGGTCGCTCGGCCGCCCGCGCTTGTGCGACGTGTAGTAGGCGTGCAGCGCGTCCCGATAAACGGGCCGGCCATCGTCAGCGCGGTAGTTGTAGAGGAAGTAGACGACCCCCCAGGTCGGCGCATACCAAGGCGGGCCCCACCGGTATTCGCTCTCGACGATCATCCGGAAGGGCGGCGCCCCCTTGGGTGAACCGTAGCTGCCGTCGTCGCCGGGGTCCGCCTCCGCGATGTCCTGCATCCAGCCGCGCTCCAGACGCGCAGCCAACGGCATCAGGCGGCCGGGCGGGCACCGATTCCACTGGACAGAGCCGTTGCTGAGGATCACGCAACCCTCAAAGAACGACGCGTACGCCTCGTTGAGCCACCCCGGGACCATCGGCGCGGTGAGGCTGACGAACTGGTGCGCCGCCTCGTGGAACAAGGTGCGATACATCGCCCGCACCGACTCCTTGCCGGTGACGCCGCCCGCATAGGTCTCGACCGCGCTGCCGATGAAGTGACCTGCTGACCACTCCGCCGGGCTCCGGCCGAGCGCCAAATACTCGTCCCGGTTCTTGAAGATGCGGATCTCGATCTTCGGGGTGTTGCCGCCGTCCTCCATGAACCGGAAGAAACGCCGATAAAACAGGTTCATCTGCTCCATCGCGATGCGCGACGTCTCGTGCACCAAGAAGCCAGCGTTGGTCCGGTAACGGTAGTTGTCGGTCTCGCTCGTATACGCCTGCGCCCATTCGCTGTGCTTGGCGTCTAGCGCCCGCCGCTCGTCTTCGGACAGGCCGCCGGTCGGGTCCGTGCCTGCAAACACATCCTCGACGGCGACCTCTTTGCCGCCGGTCGTGCGAATCTGATGGATCGCCTTCTGCGCCTCGGGGTTATCGGGCGCCACCGTCAACAGATGCACGTAGATGTCGAGCGCGCCGAGCAGATCTCGCTTACGGCGATACTTGCTGCCGATCGTCAAGAGGCCTTTGACGTATCCCGCCTGCATCTCCTTCCAGCGCGTCGCCTCGCTGTCGAGCGGCGCGAGCTGCTCGATCACCGGCTTGCGCGCTGACCTGCCCTTGCGGCCCGTGCGCGACTCGTGAACGTCCAGCCAGCGGTGCAGGCCGTGCACCGCTGCGTCGGCGTCCTGCTGCTGTTCGGCGATCTCCGCTAACAGCCGCAGCGCCGCGAGGCTGTTGGGGTCGCGCTCGAGCGCGCGCTCGACTGCGCTCCGCGCGCCCGCGAGGTCACCCTCCCCTCGCATGCCCGCGGCTTCTTGCAGGTAACCCTGCACAAATCCAGGAGCTGCCTGCGCATAGATCGGACGCGCTGCTGGCCCTGCCAGGAGGACAAACAGCGCGGCGCGCCATAGATGATTTCGAAGACGAATCACGACGACACTGTAGCTCGCGCCGCTGCTCGCGGAAGCAGGCACGCGGCAGGCGCCTCGCGCCCACGGTCTAGGGCGCGCCAACAGCGGGTGCTGGCGGGCGCGCCGAACGGGGCAAGCTCGCTGCGGGCGCGAGCCCCTTGCATATGTCATCGCCGAGCTTGCATTTAGGCATGGCGAACGAAAAAACTGAACGAAACGGCGCGCGAGCGAGGCAGCGCGCGCCCCCGATCGCACGGGCCCGCACAAACGCCTCAACCGGACCTGTGTATTCTCTGCGAATGTGGGGACACTCCGCCGACGGCGGGACTCTGAAGTTGACGACGCGACCAACACACACCACCTCGATAGACCGGCCCGTCGACGTCGAGTTCGCTAAACGGTCGGCGCGTCGCGTCGACCGCTCCGACGGCGACCGACAGCGCTGGGTGGTCACGCTCTTGCCGTTCGCGTCGAGCACGCCGCAAGCGGGGTCCGGCTGCTGCACCGCGCAGACGACCGCACCGGTTCGCCGGTCGGCCACGGCGACGTTGGCCGCATCGCTCACCGCAGCCGCAGCTTGCGTCGCGGTCGCGTCGTTGCCCGGCTGCGCGCCGGTCGCCCCGCCTGCGCTCACACGCCAATCCGCCCACCCACAGACAGGCAGCGTCGTGACCGCCGCGCAGGCCCCACGCACGCGGCGCTTGGCCGGGTCGGCGCCCATGGATAGCGACATCCTTGGAAATGAGCTCGGTGAATCGTGGTTGTCGTGTCGGGTGGTTGACGATTTCACGGGCCGCCCGATCCCGGGAGCTCAGGTCTTGATGCTGGCGGAGACCGATCCGCAGATTGCTGGGGAACAGCCGGCGTCGATGAGCTTCGTCGCCGACGAGGACGGCCTCGTGATGGCGCGCGTCGACGATAAGGTCCCAGGGTTCATTCCCTTCACGTGGGTCTGCGTCCGTGCGCCTGGCTACGGACACCAGATGGAGTTTCGCTCCTTGGGCGCCGCGATCATCCGCCTCCCACCTCAGGTAGAAGTCCCGGTGGAGGTGCGCGACTGGCGAGACCGACCGGTCGAAGACGTCCTCGTCAGCTTCTGCGGCGGGAACGGCTTCACGCCCGACCTTGAGACGGGCCGCACGGACAGCCGCGGCCGAGTGACGCTCACGGGCGTCGACCTGCACAGCACCATCGCCGATTTCTACCTCGTGCATCCCGAGCTGCACTACGGCTACTTCAGCCCCGACTGGTATCCCGGGCAGGGCCCCTTGGTGCTGCGACCAGACCCGGGGCTCGCCCACCGTGGCGTCGTCGTGGGCGGAGACGGTCGACCGATCGTCGGGGCGGCCGTGGGCACGTCCGAGTGCCATCGAGGTCCTTGGACCCGCACGAGCGACGACGGCTCCTTTGAACTTTGCGGGCTCCGCGAGGCGACCGCGTTGCAAGTCCGCGTCGACGGACGCCGCATCCAGTTCCCCGAAGCGGGCGTGGACGGACTGCGGCTGCAGCTGCCGCCGCGCACCGACGACAACGCTGAGGGCGTGCAGGTCGTGGACCTGTCACCAAAGCAGCGCGCGCAGCGAGCCGAAGCGAGGATACGACGTGCCCGCGAGCCAGCCGCGGGCAGCGCGCCCGCTGCGACCGCGGTGATACGGGTTGTTGATCTGCCGAGCGGCGGCGCGGTGAAGATCCGCACGCGCGCCACAGCGGCCGATATCAGCGGACAAGTCCGCTCGGAGCAGCGCGTCGCCCTGCCTGACGAAGAGTGCGTCATCTACCTCGAGGCCGACGGCGCCCGCAGGATCTTTCCGATGGACCGTGACACCGCGCTCGCTGCGGGAGTCGTGGAGCTGCGCTGGTATGCGCCGACTCGGGTCACGGGCAACGTCGTCGGCCAAGACGGCGCCCCGGCGAGCGCGCAGGTCGCCTTCGTGGACGCGCCTGACGAGGCGCCAGATGACGACGCTTGGCGGCCAGTGCGAGGGCGCTTCTCCGTGCCGGCGGCGCTGGCAGGCGCACACTGGATGCACGTAAAGGGTCCGGGCGCGCACCGCCTCACGGTGAAACCCGTGAACCTGCCCGCGCGCGGCGACGACGTCTCCTATGATGTGGGCGACGTCATCCTCGCCGCCGGGCCGCTGTATCGCTTCGAACGACCGGACGGGACGCCGCTCGAAGAGGGGAGCGTGACCGTGAAGCGCGTTGGCTGGACAAATACCCGGCCGACGTCCTCGCTGAACTGGATCTTTGAGGCCGACGACGACGGTCATTTCTGGCTGCCTGAGCTGCGCCCGGGCGACGCCCTGGTCGTGCACTCCGAGCTCCCTGAGCCGCCCGACGTCGGCGGGGTGGCGGTCTACGATCTGCCCTCCCACTTCCTCATCGGAGATCGTGTGCCGCGGATCTTCCGCATGCACCCTGGCGAGCTCATCATCGACGTCGGCGCCTCCGGCTCAGCGTCGAACGACCCGGCAGACATTCCCGTCGCGACGTTCGACGACCAGCAGACGTATTTGAGCCCGGCAGGACGCTCCTTAGTGCGGGGCCTAAAGGTCAAGACCTATGACATCATCGCGGGGCGTCCATGGCGACCCGGTGTCGTGGTCCCGTTTGAGGTCACCGCGCCCAGTGCGGGTAGCCCGCGCGGCCTCGTCCGCATCCAGCTGCCCTGACGCCTGACGAAGACACTCGAACCGTCCGCCGCGTTCGCCGCTAGTGCGAGCGCGCGAGGTGATTGCTTTTCGCCGCCGCGTCGAGTGCCCAAGTCCGGTGGCGGCGGTGGCTCGGTGCCAGCGCCTGCGTGCGGGATCAACGACGCGCGTCTCTTCGCGTTGGCCGCAGTCTCAGACGAGGTCGAGAGCGGATGACGAGTCAAGACAACGCGACAACGTGGCGGCTCTGCCTCGCGGCGATCCTCGCCGCGCTGCTCGCCTCGGTGCTCCGCCTGGCGTGGCTTTTCGCCGCCGCCCTCATCACCTTTCGTAGCGTCGAGAACCTGATTCAGGGATACGGGCCCGTCTGGAACGTCGACGAACGCGTGCAGACCTACACGCACCCGCTGTGGTTTTGGCTGCTCGCGCTGACGCGGTGGACGACAGGCGAGTGCGCGGTGAGCGCCGTGGCCCTCGGCGGCCTGCTCTCCGCGACCTCGGTGGGTCTGCTGTGGCGCCTGCGGCGCAACACAGCAGCGCTGGCCGTAGCGGTCGCGCTGCTCCTGGGCTCACGGACGTGGAGCAACTTCGCAACCTCCGGGCTCGAGACCTCGCTCGTCTACGTGCTCGCGACGACGCTCGCGGTGGTCTATCGCGACGCCGAACCGGACCGCAGGCTCCGTCGGACCGCGATCGTGGTCGGCCTGGCTAGATGGCGCCTCGACAGCGAGCCGCGTCGTGATCCTCGCCACCGTAGACACGACGTATCACGTGCGGCTGCGGCGCGCCGGAGAAACCATCGCCGAAACGCGCGTCGGGCAGGTAGGCCTCCCCCTCGGCGGTATGGTTGAGCAGGCGTTCACGTTGCCTGCCGGCGTCGGCGCGTTCGATTCGATCTGGATCGACGAGCACCACGCCGCAGAGTATCCCGCGGCAGCCTGCGTCGCCCGCATCACGCTCATACCGTAAGGCGCTCGTGACCGACGCGTGCTTTACCGGACCACCCCGGGCGGCCCCGACGCGCGAGCAAGCGGGCGCAAACAGCCCGGCAGGGCGCGCCGCCCGAGGGCGCAAACGCGAAGCGGCGTGGTCTGCGCGTTACGCACCGCCGCCGACGAGGCGCGCCGTAGACCAACGACTAGTCGCGAAGACAAGTATTCGCGTCGCTGGCATCGTCGCTGGCATCGTCGCTGGCTCTTCAAACGGGATACGTGTCCTCACGCGCTGTTCGAGCGTGAGCGCGTCTGCGCGGAAGGGGACAAGATCCGATCGCCGCGCCGGATCCGCCGCTGGTACTCCGATCTGCTCCATCCCTCAGCCACCAACTTCAACGCGGTCCTAAGCCTGCGCGCCGGCCATCGAAGACGCCTCCAGCGATCGAACGCTTCAGACAGGCTGCCATCAAGGATCGTTTCCCATCGCGAACGCAAGTGCTCGTCGTCGAACGACACCCGGCGTTCACGCCCATTTTCGACCATCGCTGCGAATAGCCCCGGCTCTTCCTTCAAACGCTTGATGGCAGCGATCACGTCACGCGGACCGCGCACCTCTATATAATCGAGTTCAGAGCGCCGCTGCTCTTGATAAGCGGGCTCAGGCCCGAGCAGCGCAGGCACTTCGCCCCACCACGCGTTGATCAGCTTAGAGGCGGGCTTCTGGCGGGCGTCGTATTCCGTCAGATTGCGCGCGGCCAAGACAGCGTCAGCGCAGCGGTAGTCTCCCCAGCTGTTGCCACGGTCACCGTCACGGACGACGTCGATGTCAAGCGTGACGCCAACCGCTGCGAGCGCATCTCGAAATTCGCCCAGCTTGAAGTCCGCGGCGAGGTTGATTTCAGCGCCTTTGAAAACCAACCGCTCGACACGGGCCTGGCGCGCCGGGTCACGCGGTTCCACACCGGGCTGCGCCCAATGAGGCACCCAGTCCCAAGTCGGTCCGCGACCTCGCAGACCGTTCTGATGGATGACAAAGTCTGCGAGCTTGGGGTCATGCGCGTCGAGGCGTGGAATCGCGAAGAACGCGTCCGCGCGCGCGTCTCGCCGCCCAAAGTCTCGGACCCCGACGATGTTCACCCGCCCCGGGGCGACCGTCGGACCGATGGTCACCGGCCGCCCCGCGACGCGCAACTCGTAGTAGGTGCGCAACACCCAGCAGTCGAAGCCGTTGATGCAGCGCCCACGCAGGACTTCGGGGCTCAGCTCTTCGAAAATCTCCCGCGACAGCTCAGGCCACAACCTGCGAGGCGGGCATACGAAGTGCGGGTAGATGCTCAAATCCAGAAGTTATCCCCTGCGCGTCGAATAGGTAAGCAACCGGTGCGCCACCCGACTACGCGCGCATGCGTGACAGCATATCCAGAACCCACCGAACGTGCTCCCCGAGCGAGGCGCCGCGCAGCTCAGCGGCTACCTGGACTTCACGCGGAGCGCGGACCAGTAGCGAGACGATGCGACCTGTCCAGCGACGATGAAGATGACGGCGCTGACAGCGGCTGCGCTGCGACGCCGCCAACGGACAAGCTGAACAGCGCGCCGAGCGCCGCCGCGCAGCCTGAACACCCAGGCGTATCTTCGGTGGGACCGACGCTTCGTCTGCGTGTCTATCCGAACGTTTCGACCATATGACCGAGCAACCGCTGCGCCTCCTCGTCAACCCCGACCGCGCCGCCGCAGGAGCCATCGCGCAGCACGCTCTGCAGAAAAGTGACGACGACAACGCGCCTCTGGCAGAAGGTCCGTATCGACGCAGTCGAACGCAACAAGACGGCGACCGTCTCATCTAACGACGCGCGAGGCGTCAAGGACGCGCTGGCCTGACGCGCACGTCGCAGGCCCGCGCGACCTCACGTTCCTGGGGCGTCTTGGATCACGGCCGCGTGACGACCAAAGCGGTCGTTGGGGTAGGTCGCCGCCAACTCACCCCAAGCGTCTCGGAGCGCGGCCCAGTCCTTGCCGCCCCCGAGGAACCCAGCGATGCCGTGGTGATACAGCGCCTCAGGCACGCAGGGGACACCCTCACGGTCCTCGAGCAGGGCCCCCGTAATCGAGCGCGCCTCATCGAACGTACCGGACTGGATCGCGCGCTGCGCGCGCGCCAGCCGGAGCTCAGCGATGAAAGAGCGCGGCTCCATCCACCCCGTCCACCGCCGAACTTCTCGCCCACGGTCGTCAGACAAGATGAACGTCGGGGACCAAGTGACCTTGGCCACGCTGGCGATCTCTTTGAAGTCGGGATGCCGGTCGAGGAGGTTGATCTTCAGGCATTCATAGGAGCCGCCCAGTTCGGCGGCTACAGCGTCATCGGGATACGTCACGGCATCCATGCGCGCGCACCCAAGTCACCCCGGCGCGTAGACGTAGACCAACGTGAGGTTGCCGGATTCACCGGAGGCTTGGCGCGCGTCTGCGAGCCGATCATGCCAATCATCAAACATTGCTTCGCGTCCTCTGGGGTGTGCGGTTGCCGCAACATGTCTCAGAGCGCGCTACCGCGCAAGCGCGCGGCCTCGTTCTGCGCGCTCAAGCGCCCAAACCTAGCTCCCCGCCCGTGACAGGGCCGCTTCCGACGCGCCACGCGGCGCCGAAGTCAGGTCATCCCGCCGTCACCGGCAGGCCACAACGCCGCCGCTCCCGCGCGAGATGTCACCGAATCGCGCAAAGGACCGCGCAACATACCCGCAGTGCGTCGTAGACTTCGCACATGAAGATTTCATGGCTCAGCGGCGCGCTCGCGATGGCGCTCTTGGCTGCTTGCGGCTCACAGGCCAGCGACTGCGGCGCAAAGTCTGGGGGTTGATGACGCTCAAAGACCGCCGCGGTCGCGGCGGATACTTGCGTGATCACAGGCAACGAGGTGGATAAAAACCTCGAGCGCCGAGACCACGACGGCAAGTCGGTAGGGTTTTGCTCCCCAGCTTGCTTGACGCGGTGGGACGGCATGACGCCAAGCGAGCGAGCGGACCACCTCGGAGAGAACTGACCAGCCGACGCCGCGCCGCGAACGACCGCGAACTCAGCGCAGCGGCGATACAGGCGCCTCAGTTGAACACGAGCCCGCCGTCGACGACGAGGTTCTGCCCGTTCACTGCGCGCGCCCACGGGCTCGCGAAGAACAAGACGGCGTCGGCCATCTCCGCCGGGGTCGTCACGGACCGCAGCGGGGTCGACTGCGCGATGAAGTCGAACACCTCATCGGGCGTCGCAGCGCTGGCGTCGGTCGTCCGAAGGAGACCCCCCGAGACCATGTTGACGGTGATGCCGTGCGGGCCAAGCTCCGCAGCCGCGGTGCGAGTCAACGACAGCAGGCTCGCCTTGATGGCCGTGTAGTCGTGATAAGGAACGACCGGGTTCTGGAACAGGTTGGTCCCGATGTTGATGAAGCGACCGAAGCCACCCGCGGCCATCACCGACTTGAGCGCGCGGATGAGGTTCAAAGCGCCGTTGAGCCCTGTGAGCGCGTGCGCCTCGAAGTCCGGCCAACGAATCTCATCGAGCTTCTTGCGCGCGTCACCGTTGAAGACGAAGTCCGCGAGCGCGTTATGCACGACCGTCGTAGGCGGGCCGAACCGCTCGGTCACATCACCGATCATGCGCTGCACGTCGGCGTCGTCTCTGACGTCAGCTTGGAACGCCGCGGCGTCCTCGCCGAGCGCTTGCGCGAGCGCTTCAGCGGGCGCCTGACTCTTGCGGTAATTGATGGCCACCTTCGCGCCCTCGCGCGCGAAAGAGGTCGCGATGGCGGCGCCGAGGCCGCGGCCCGCGCCTGTGACAATGACGACTTGCTCGGAAATAGGAGCGCTCATATCTCGGACTAGTACCTGACTAATGAAGAACCAAATTTGAAGTTGCGTCGTCATATCCGACGGCTGTTGACGCGCGAAAAAAAAGCGCCACTGCGTCGCCTTGTCGTCGAACTGCACGTCATCAGGCCGTCACGACCCCGGTGAGACGCAACGCGACACCGAGGCGTTGCGGCAGCGCTGAGCACACCGCGCATTCGCGCGCGACGTTGACGTAGCGACACTAGAAAACGCGCGGCTGAGATGTAGGACTGTAGCTGGATGAGCGCGCTATCGGCGCCGCTCGGCGAGCAGAGGCCATGCCAGAACAGGAGCAAACAGACACGATGACGCGAGACGACCGCTGCCACAACAGCGCCGGCGAGGTCGCCGCAGACGCACGCGGCCCCGCCGTCAAGATCGTCGTGCCGCTGATGCTGTTCACGTCGTCCGTGATCATGGCGATCGCTTGGCTTGGCCACCTGAAGTTCAAGGAGCTGCCCTTTTACTGGGCGATCCCCGCAGCCTGGCTCATCGTCCTGCCCGAATACATCCTCAACGTCGGCGCGATACGCCTCGGCTACGGCACGTTCACCGGCGGGAATATGGCGACGTTCAATCTCTGCACAGGCGTCTTGTGCGTCGCGCTCGTGTCCTGGCTCGTGCTCGGCGAAGCGCTCACAGCCCAGCAGATCGTCGGCTTCGCCCTGATGGCCGTGGCGATGGTGCTGGTCGCCGCCAAGCCGGCTGCAAAGGAGGCGACGTGACCCCCTATCTCGTGCTGGCGATGCTGTTCACGTCGAGCGTCATCATGGCGCTGGCGTGGCTCGGCCACGTCAAGTTCCGAAACCGCGTGTCGTTCGCGGTCGCGGTGATCGGCAGCTGGACGCTCGTGCTCCCTGAATACGTGCTAAACGTCATGGCGATGCGCTGGGGACACGACTACTTCTCTGGCGCCGCGATGGCTTCGTTCAACTTATGCACTGGCGTCCTGTGCGTCGCGCTGGTGTCGCGTTACGTCTTGGGAGAGCCGCTCAAACCACGGCAGATAGCAGGCTTCGCGCTGATGGTCGTAGCCGTTGTCTTGGTGATGTACAAGTAGTCCAGCGCTGCCGCCGCGCCGACGCCGATCAAGGTTGGACAGATTCGCCGTAGACGCGGCAAGAAGTCGCCTTGAAGATGAGAAAGACTTGTCCGCTCACCTCTAGGTCCAACGTTTCGATGGTGGTCGACGTCACCTCGACCCGCAGCTCTAACGTCGACGCGCCGAGGCTCACGGTGACCAACTCAGCGCTCCGCAGCGAACGGAGCGCGACGACCTTCGCAGGGATGATATTCCGCGCAGAGATCAACGCGGGTCGGTCCCGCGAGATCATGATGTCGCGGGCAGGCAACCCCAAGTAGACGCGCGTGCCCGGCGGCGCGTCGCTGCTCCCCACGGCTAACTCGATCGGCGGGGTGGGGCCCACAAGACCCAGCCCGCCCCCCCCCCCCCCCCCCGCCCAGCCCCCCCCCCCCCCCCCCTCTCCTCCCTCTCTCTCCTCCCTCCTCCCCCCCGCCTCCCTGTCCTCCTCCTCCTCCCC
>NYVR01000083.1 GCA_002684655.1 Planctomycetota bacterium
ATCCGCGCGAAGGACAACCCGATGCGCGACTTCACTTGGCACTGGTTGATCCCGGCGATGTTGAACTCAACCGGGTCCTCGGCCGTGATGATCTTCACGTCAGACCGGTTCAATTCCTGCAGCGCGGCGTAGAGCGTCGTCGTTTTACCCGAGCCAGTCGGCCCCGTGACCAACACGATGCCGTTCGGACGCGAGATGACGCCCTTAAAGCGTTCGCGGTCTTGCCCCTGGAACCCGAGCTTCTCGAGGCTCATCAGCCCCCGCTCTTTGTCGAGCAGGCGCATCACGATGGTCTCTCCGTGGCTGGCCGGCAACACCGAGGTCCGGATGTCGATGTCTCGGCCGCTCCCGTCTCGGTCTTGCGCGCGGAAGCTGATGCGGCCGTCCTGCGGCTTGCGTTTCTCCGCGATATCCAGGCCCGCCATGATCTTCAGACGTGAGGTGAGCGGCGCGAGCAGCGCCTCTTCAAGGGAGGCGACCTCATTGAGGACCCCGTCGACCCGATAGCGAATCCGAACGCGCTGTTGGAACGGCTCGACGTGGATGTCGCTCGCGCGCTGCGCCAGCGCCTCGTTGATCGTCTTTGAGACCAGCCGGATGATGGGCGCGTCCTCGCCGTCATCGTCTCCGGCCTTGCCGCCGCCGCGGCTGGAAGCGGCCGTCGCCCCGCCAGACTTGCCGATGGCTTTGCGCAGCGCCTCCTTGAGCGCCTGCGGCGGCATCAGCGCGCACTGCACGGGGCAGCCCGCGAGGAACGAGAGGTTGTCTGCGACGAACGTCTTGAAAGGCTCGTCGATCGCCACCCACAGCTCGCCGTCCTTCAAGAGGACCGGCAGCGCGTCGTTCTGTTCGATCTGGTCAGGCGCGACCTTCTCCAGGGCCTGCGGCGACGGGTTCACCTTCGCAGGGTCGACAAACTTCATCCCGTGCGCCTTGGCCAAGACCCGCCACACCGCCGTCTCGTCGGCGAGGTTCAAGGCGACGATGGTCCGCTCAAGCGACGTGCCGCGGCTGGACGCGGCAGCCTCAGCCTTCTGCAGGCGGGCGTCGTCCAAGACTTTGGCCTCGATCAGGAGGCGGCGAAACTTATCAGAGCTCAACGGGCGGCGGGAGACAGGTGAGGGGCGCTACCTTTATGGCGTAATCGGGCTGCCGTGGAAAGTCCCCAGGGTCGGATCGCGCGCGCCAGTGAACGCCGGGGTCGTCGCGGGCAGCGCCGTTCCTGATCGACATCCTGACATCCTCTGCCTCAGGCCCTACGCTTGATGACGATGAGCACAACGATCTCTGACGGTCACGTCGTAACCCTTCACTACCGCCTCAAGCTCGACGACGGCACGGTCGCCGACGAATCGTTCGGCGGTGAACCCCTGGCCTACCTACACGGCCACCGGAACATCGTGGCCGGCTTGGAAAAGCACCTCACGGGAAAGCCCGTCGGGGCGAAGCTCGACGCTGTCGTTCCTCCCTCTGAGGGATACGGCGAATACGACCCACAGCTCGACCAAGCGATCCCGCGCGACAAGTTCCCCGCAGACGCCGACCTTCAAGTCGGGATCGCTTTTCAGGCAGAGACTCCAGACGGCCAACCGATCCCGCTCTGGATCCGCGACATTCAAGGCGACCAGGTCACGGTCTCACCGAGTCACCCGATGGCAGGGCAGAACCTGCACTTCAGCATCGAGATCCTCGACATTCGCGACGCCACCGCCGAAGAGCTCGCCAACGGCCACCTGCAAGGCGACGTCGACGACGCAGATTAAGGCGACGCGTCACGGACGCCGCTGGAGCCGCAACGCTCCACCGCGGTGAGCGCCCCAAAGCACGGCAGACGCAGAGGAGATCTCCGCGGCGCGGTCAGGCGTGACCCCGCAGATAGAGCGCCGCAGATCGCGCCGCCGCGATCAACGCAGCGGCGGCCTCGCAGCGACGACCTCGCAGCCGCTCACTTTTTGGGAGGCAACTTCGCGAGGAAGGGCTTCGGATCCTTCGAGAACTTGGCCTTGCACTTGCCGCAGCAGAACCCGACCAGCCGCCCTTCGTGGGTCACGGTGTGGGCGGCGTCTACAGCAGCGCCGCTCACCGGACACTTGTCGTTGATCGGGCTCGCCTCCGCATCAGATCGGGCCTCCGCGCTGGGCAGCTTGGCAGCGAACGCGGCCGGGTCCTTCTCGAACTTCGCTTTGCACTTGCCGCAGCAGAACGCGATCCGGCGGTCTTCGTGCAGCACGAAGAATTTGGGGTCCACCTTTGTGCCGCTGACAGGACACAGCTCGTTCACCGGCGTGTTGCGCGCTTCACGGTCCGCGATCTCCTGACGGGCGGCGTCGAGGCGGGCCTCGACGTAGTCGCCGAGGTCGACCTGCACGCCTGCCAAGGCGTCCTGGTGCTTCGCGACGCCCGACTGCGTCGCCTTGCTCTGCCACAGATACAGCTGCTTGAGCGCGGGCAGCGCCGCGATCGAAGCGAGCCCTGCGTCCCCGACCTGGGTGCCGTAGACGTTGAGGTATTCCAGCTGCTGCAGCCCCTCGACGCCGGCGATGCCGCGGTCCCCGACGGACGTCCCGGAGAGGTTGAGGCGCCGCAGCTGCGTCAGCTTGGCCAAGTGGACACCAGCGCCCTCACCGATATTGGTTCGGCTCGCGTTGAGCCATACCAGCACCGGCGCCAAGACCTCCAGCTGCCGCAGCGTCTCGTCTGTGACCTTGTCCCGCAACAACGACAAGTTCACCTCGACGGCGTCGGTGTCTGCGGCGATGCGCTGCACGACGCCCCCCATGCTGCGCATCGCTTGGATCGCAGCGTCGACCTTGGCGCGTTGAGCGTCCGATAGCTCTGGCAGATCGAACGTGATCTTCGGGATCACCTGCGCCGCGAGCTCGCTCGCGATAAAATCATCCCCCTCTACGGGCCACTTCGCCCCCTCGGCGACCCAGCGCCGGAACAGCTCGCGCTGCTCAGCCGTCAAGGGCTCGCCGCGCGCCGGCATCAGCTCTTCGTCGTCCAGGTCCAGGCCCAACCGTCGGATCAACTCGCTGTCGTCAGGCTCTTCTGGCAAGACAGACCAGAAGTCCTCGTCGCCCTTGATGAAGACGTGCTCCTTAGCGTCTAACCGAAGGTCGCCCTCCTGGTCCTCGGGGCCGTGACACTCGATGCAACGCTGGACCAAGATCGGGGCGATCTGCTTGGTGAAGTCCACCGGCTCCTGGGCTGCCAACGAAAAGCCGAGGAGCAGCAACGGGGCGAGGAGTCGCATGCTGAGATCATCTCCGCTGAGGAGCGCGGCGCAACCCGCTCCGCCACACTTCAGCAGACCCTATCCGTAACGATTCAGCGACGGCGGTTCTGCACATCGTGACCGCCGGACGCCAGGACGTCTTCGAGGTGGTTCAACACAGAGCGGACCCAAACTCGTTTCTCGGCGTAGGATCCGGCGAAGAACGAGCGCTTAAAGCCGTAAATTAAGAGGTCCTTTACGCCGCGCGGGTCGAGCCGGAACGCCGACACCGCCTTCTCGACCTCATCCGTCATCGTCGTGCGGGAGACGAGACGGTTGTCGGTGCACAGCGCGACGCTGCAACGGGACGCCCGCATCTTCTTAAATGGGTGGCGGGCCAGGTTGTCGCGCAGCTCCGGGATCGTCTGCTGGTTGCTGGTCAGGCAGACCTCCAACGTGATCCGGCGCTCGGCGATATACCGCACCAAGTCGTCGATGAAGCGGCGCTTGTCGACGATCGAACGATCACGGATGTGCCGCTGGCTAAACAGCCAAGTCCCGTGACCGATACGGTCCGCGTGACAGTCCGTGAGCGCCTGGAAGATCGACTCAGGGCCGTAGTCTTCGCCCGCGTGAACCGTCTTGCCGAGAAAATGCTCGTGCGCTAACTGGTAAGCGGCTTGGTGGTCCTTGGCGGGGAAGCCACGCTCTTGACCTGCGAGATCAAATCCGACGACCGGGAGCCCGTCCTCATCGCGAGCGGCGATCGCTGCCCGCGCCAACTCGAGCGACGCCAACGAGTAGATCTCGCTGGCTGGCGCCGTCGGCAAGGCCTCAAAGTAGGCGCGGTAGTGCGCGCTGAAGGCCGGCAGAAAGAACCGCAGCGCGCAGACGATGACGCCCACCTCAAATCTCGGCACGGCGCCGCGCTGGACATCGGGGTCGCGGTTGATCGCCCGCTTGGCCCGATCCGCGCCGCGACAGACCGCCCGCAGGACGTCCTTCACCTGGAAACCGTCGCTCACGTGCAGCTGGGGCGCGAACCGGATCTCCGCGTAGAACACGTTCTCTGCGCGGCAGTCCATGCAGAGTTCGTATGCGGCGCGCTCGAGCGACTCGCTGTCTTTCAGGCACGCGACCGTGAATTCGAAGCCCTTCAAGTATTCGGGCAGGTTCTTATAGGCGCGCTTGAAGACCAGCTGCAACAAGCCGTCGCGCGTTCGCGAAGGCAGCTTCACTTTGTGCTGCTTGGCCAGCTCGAGCAGCGTGTCAAGCCGCAGGCTGCCGTCCAGGTGAAGGTGCAAGTCCGACTTCGGCAGCGCTGCGAGCAGGTCCCGGTCCATCGGTGGCTTCGACATGTCGAGAATCATGCGGCGGGAGACGCCATGCGACAAGACGACCCTCTTTGGCTACGCTGCGACCGTGGCCGTTGTCTGGCAGCTGCTGACAGAAGACCCCGCCGAACGCGCGGCCTTCGCTGACCTCGCGGCGACGCTCGCGCTGCCTTCAGCCCCCGCGGGGCCTCCCAACCGGCTCAGGCACGTGGTCCGCGTCAACGCGCTCGGCTCGAGCTACTATCTGAAGTGCTTCCGCAAGACGCAGTGGAAGAATCGCGCTCGATTCGCAGCGACGACTCCGCGGGCCAGCGACGACGCCGGCCGCGAGCTGCGCGTCACCCAGGCGCTCCGCGGCGCGGGCTACGGGGCGCCCCGCCCCATCGCCTACGGTCGAGACGGAGCCACGAGCTACTACCTCTGCGCGTCACTCGCGGGGACCGCCCTCGCGGACCGCCTCATGACCGGCGCCTTGGACCACGCGCTCGCGGACCGCGCAGCGCGGTTCTGCGGCGCCCTGCTCGCCGCGGGGTTTCGCCTGCCAGACATGAGCGCGGATCACATCTTCGCCACAGACAGCGGCCAACTCGCCGTCTTAGACCTACACAACGGCGGCGTCGGCGTGCCTGGACGTCGACCGCGTCGGATGCTCGCGCGCGTGCTGCGCCGCTTCGCGAAGTCCGTCCGCGCGCTGCCGCTGGCGCGCAGCGCCGCCATGAGATTCGCCGCGCGCATGCTCCGGGCAGCGTCGACGACGCCCGCTACACGACGCGCCCTGCTGACCGCTGCGCAACCTTTCGGGACCGCGGCCCGCTACGAAGACCACGACCGCAGCCGCGGCTACGGCGACCGCAACCCAAAGCGCAACAGGCAAGAGTTGGCGCTGCTAGAGCGCGTCTGGCCGGGTAGACCGGGCGAGCGAGTGCTCGACATGCCCTGCGGCGCCGGACGCTTGCTGCCGCTCCTCGAAGCACGCGGCCACCAAGTCGCCCAGGCAGACGGCGCCCTCGCGATGCTTCGCGAAGTGACGGTACGCGGTGTCCGCGGCGCGCTGACGGTGCAGGCCGACGCGCTGCAGCTGCCCTTCGCCGACGACGCCGTCGACGGCGTCGTCATGTTCCGCTTCCTCCACCACCTGCCAACCGACGCTGCGCGCGCGGCGATCGGCGAAGCATGCCGCGTCGCGAAGCGATTCGTCGTCGTCAGCATCTTTCACCCCGTGAGCGCGCACCATCTCCGCCGACGCACCAAACAACTTTTGGGCGCGCCCGCGACGCGCTTCGCGATGACGCGCGCAGAAGTTTCACGCGTCGCTAAGCGCGCCGGATTCCGCGTCGCCGCCTCCGCCGCGCAGCTGCCTTACGTCCGCGACCTCTGGGTGGTCGCGCTCGTCCGCGACTCGCATCCTCGCTAGCTGTGCCGCCGCCCGCGATCGCGCACGCCCGATGCGCCGGCCGCGCCAACGTCGAGAGGTGACGCGGCGGCGTCACCAAAGACACGGTCGATAGCTCGCCGGCGCTGCCCGACGTGGTCGTTTTCATCCAGCGCGGCGAACGCCTGCGACATCGACTGCTGAACCGTCTGGAAGTCGAGGTCCCGACCCAGCCCGCGCAGCGACTCGACGTCCCCAGACGGAACCAGGACGCCGTCCATGCTAAGCCGCACGAGCAGCGCGTGGACCTCGTGCAGCGGCAGCCCCAAGCTCTCGACCAGCGACCGCGGAGAGGCCTCACCGTCGACCTCAGAGAGCAGCTTGATCTCTAGAACGCTGAGCACAAGGTCGCCCATGCGCGCATACATGTCGTCAGTAGGCAGCAACGGGGCGTCTATATCCGGAAAGACGGTCGCTAGATGCCGCCATTCGTCGACGGCCCTGCTGCCCTCAAGCAACAGCGGCGTCACGCCCAGGCGGAGGTCGTGGTCTACGACCCAGGCCGGCAGCTCATCGAGCTGCCGATACGAAAACGAGCAAGGTTCGCGCTCCGCCATGAACTCAAACAAACACTCCTTGCCAAAGCTAGCCAACTGATCGCGCAGCTCGCCTGGCCGGATAAAGCCTCGCTCGGCGAGGAGCAACACCGCCGGGAGTCCGCGCTCGGAGCGCTGCTGCTCTACGTCAGCGAGCGCTGCTGCAGGGACCTCCCGGTGCGTCATTGCGTCCGCACCGAAGAGCACGCGCCGCTTCAACCGGTGAGGGTCGAGGCCCGCGATTCGGCCAGCCGATATGTATACGTCGAGTCGGTCGTCGCCCTTCTCGACGCGGAGGCAGCCAGCGTGCTTACCCGACGCCAACATCTGCACCACCTCTTCCACAGAGATGACGTCGGTCCGACCGGCGAGGTTGAAATCAGCTCGGTCGGCGAAGACGCGCTTCAACGAACAATCGAACGCCGCCGCGAACTCGGAGAGCGCCTCGACGGAGAAGAGAGCCCCCATGACCAGCTCTGCCGCGCGCAACGCTGACGCCGGGCGGTCGCCGCTGAACGCCGCCTCCAGGCCGCGACGGACGCGGGCGAACAAGAGCTCCGCCAGCAGATCACGCGTGTCCGTCTTGGCGCCCTCCATCCGGCGCTTGGCCGCGACTAGGTCATCGGTGCGCGCCAACAGGTGCTCAAGATCCGACCGCAGGTCTGATTCTTCACGACCGACAAGCGCGTCGACAGCCGCGATGATCCGAGCCTGCAGCTCCGCCCTGTCGTCGACCGAGATCGGGGCGTCGCTGGGCTGGCTTAGCGGGGTCACAACGACGGATTTTTCGTCGTTTGCAGCGGCGCGCCTTGACGAGGATTGACCCCCTGAGGGAGAACCCCAATCATCGGCGATCGGTCGCGGACTGCGGTGTGTGCTGCGCAGCCGATGAGATCGGCAGGTCGAACCAACAACGCGGAGCCGGCTGCAACCGCCCGCACGGCCACATACGTGACGCAAACTTCCCTGGAGCAACACGAGCGAGCGGCCCGCGAGCTGCTGCACTCGCTAGATTTGGAGCTCGTCGAGCGGTCTAGCCCGCTGGCGTCCGGCCATCGGTCGAGCCTGCTCCTGCTGGGCCAGAACCACGCGGGGAAGATGTTCTTGCTGAAGTACTACGTCCCTCCAGCCAAGGGCGTGATCCTGCCGGCGCAAACGCGCTACGAAGACTTCGCGCGCCGAGAGACCGGATTTTACCGGCTCCTCGACAGCATCGATCCAAACCGCCGAGAGTTCCCTGCGCCCAAGACCGTCGCCTTTGGTCCTGGAGAGCCGGCGCCCTGGCTGCTGCTGGAGTGGCTGCCAGCGGCGGTCGGCCCGCCTGAAGAGGTGGTCGCGCAGGATCACGTCATCACGCTGCTACAGCAAGTCGCGTCGATCCCGACCGACCGCATGATGGGTCGTCGCGGACTGCCTATGGAGCACTGGGAGCCGATCGGTTACCTCGACCGTATCCGCTCCATGTATGACGCCGTACTGTTCGTGCTCGGCGAGCCGCGGTGGCGGCAGCTACAGCGCTTCTTCGCGGAGGCTGTTCGATGGACAGACGGGCGCAAACACGTGCTCGTCCACGGCGACTTTCAGGGAGACAACGTGGTGGTCACGGAGACGGACCAACCTTTCTTGGTGGACTTCGAACAAATCGGTATCGGAAACCGCGACCACGACTTCGCTTGGTTCTGGCTGCACTCAGATCGCCGACCTGAGTGGAAGCGAGAGCTGTTGCTGCGATGGTTAGGCAACACGGTCGGCGGCGACCGGATCCGGTCGGAGTGGGGCATCCGCAGCGCCGTCACCTACCTCGCGATCCGCAGGCTGCGGTGGGGCTTCCTCTCTCACGGCGACGAGGATCCGCGGGCCAGCGCGAATCTCGCCCTCTTGGACGCGGCGCTGGAGGGCGGCGCGGCGCTGTTCCCCGCCTAGCCGCGCCCCCCCCCCGGCGCGCCGCGCCGACGCCCCCTATGGCAGCGGCTGCAGTGCCCAGAAACATTGGCAGAGGGTGCCTCCAATTGTAGGCAGTAGGCCGGCTCAACACCGCGACCGAATCGCCTAAGCCTCGGCCGCAAGGACGCTTCTAGGCGCGCGGACGTCGGCGAAGAGTTCCGGCATGGCAGTTGCTAGACGCGCAACATGGCTGCACGCGTGGAACAAGCCGACCTCACCGACGAAGATTTGATCGCTCAGCTTAAGGCTGGAGCGACAGACCTCGCGATGAGCGAGCTGATGCGCCGTTACGGCAAGCGCATCCAAAACTTCGTGCAGGGCATGGTCCGCGACCCGCACCTCGCGAACGACGTCACCCAGGAGGTCTTTGAGAAGGTCCTGCTCAAGCACGGCCTCTACCGCCTAGGCACCAACTTCCGCGCGTGGCTCTTTGAAGTCGCGCGCAACCAAGCGCTGACGATGCTTCGCAGCCGCCGACGCCTCCCGCGCCCAGCCAGCACGCTGCAGCAGGCCGGCTCTCACGACGACGGCGACTTCTTGGAGAATGTCCCGGCCCGGCCCGAGACCGAAGACCTCGTAGAGGCCGAGTTCATGAGCGCGTTCCAAAAAGCGGTCGACGACCTCCCCGAACACTACCGCGTCGTCTTCGATCTCTGCGTTCGGAAGGGCCGCGCCTACCAGCAGGCGGGAGAGGAGTTGGGCCTGCCGACCGGAACAGTCGCGATCCGCATCATGCGCGCGCGAAAGCGGCTCTTCACGGCCCTGCAGCACCACCTGGGAAGGCTCCGCCGACCGCCGGCCTGCTTCCAGTAGTCAGCGAGGTCTGCTCACCCGAGCTTGATCCCCAGCTCGGCGAAAGCGGCGTCTGCCAAGCTATCCCAACCGCGGTTGGCTGCCGGAGACGCCGGGCTCGGATGCGGAATCCGGCCAACCCGCCGCGCGCCTGCCTCGATCTGCTCCGCGAAGACTCGCTTGATCCGCGCTTCGGCGAACGCGCCGACGCCAATGACCCACTCGGGGTCGAGGTGATCCACGACTTCGCGCAGGACCTCGTCGCAGACCTCAAACAGCGGCGTCGCCTCGGCCCTCTTCAACTTGTCAGGGGTCAGGTTGGCGCCGCTGGCGCCGAGGAACGCGAGCGGGCAATAGTTGTAGACGAAGAAGCGCGCAGCGAAGCGCGCCGGCGTCCCGAACCGCGCCGCGACCCAGCCCCAAAGCCGCCGGCCAGAGACCTCACTGCGCGTCGACTCAAGGCCGAGGATCGGCCGCTTGGGGTGTTCGACCGCTGGCTTGCCGACCGCGCCCGACAACCCCATCCACGTCTTCACGGCCTCGACCTCACCAAACGGCACGCCGGTCTGGACCATCCCGAACGGCCCGGGGTTCATCCCCAACAACACAGCCTGCTTGGTGCCGCCGCCGAAGGCCTTCAGATATTGCTCGTGAAGCGCCCACGCGTAGCTGAGCGGGTTGTAGACGCAAGCCACAGGGTCACTGAAGGACAGGCGCTCCAGCGCGGGGTTGGCGCGCGAGACGATCTCAGCGAGGCTCATGGCTCACACCATAGCCGCGCGACGCCCGCCGCGACAAACCGCGCCGCCTACCAGCCCTGCTGGCGCCCCAGCGTCGCGGGCCGCGCGTCGCTGTTGGCGACGTGCCACCCCGTCCAAAAGGCGAGGCGCGCGATCCGCTGCATCTTTTGACCGTCGAGCTTGTCTGCGTGATCGGTCACTTGGTGATAGTCCTCGTGTTCGCCGTTGCAGAAGAAGACAACCGGGATGCCCTTCTTGGCGAAGTTGTAGTGATCGCTACGAGCGTAATACTTATCGCCCGACGAGAAGGTCACACCCATCGACTTCGCGAAGCCGGCGGCGTCTCGAACGATCGTGGAGAACTTCGGGTGGCGGTAGCTAGGGGTCACCGTCACCTCCATCTCACCCGATTCGGGCCCGTTGCGGCCGATCATGTCGGTGTTGATGTTCGCGACGAGCTGATCGAGCTGCCACGTCGCGTGGTCGCTGTAATACTGAGAGCCCCAGAGCCCGAGCTCTTCGCCAGAGACCGACAAAAAGATGACGCTCCGGCGCGGTCGCTCCGCCGCCTTCGCGTAGGCGCTGGCGATGGCGAGCAGGCCCGCCGAACCGGACGCGTTATCGTCCGCGCCATTGAAGACGTCGCCGTCCATGCGCTTGCCGACGTGATCCATGTGCGCCGAGTAGACGATCGCCTCGGCTGCGAGCTCCGGGTCGCTGCCGCGCAGCACAGCGCAGACGTTGCTCGCGCGCGCGTCCTCGTCGTGCCGGACCTCTATCTTGAGCGTGCACGCGACGCCCCGCTCGCCAGCAGGCGACTCCTCGCCGTCTGCGAGGAACGCCGCGAACGCCGCGGGATCCACCCCCAGCGCCGCTAACGCCCGCGCGCTGGCGCTAGTGGACAATACGATGGTAGGAACGCCGCCGCTGCGCGCCAGGCGCGACATCATCGCCATCGATCGATCTGCGCCCGGGAAGTTCGGCGTGACGCTGGCCTTACCAGGCGATAGCGCGACGTAGTTGAGCACGTCGGACAGGCCGAGCTTGTCGGCAGACTGCACGAACACCACGGCTTCGGCGCCGACCTTAGCGAGGTTGCGGGCGGTCCGGCCCAGCGAGCCCAGCACCCCGAAGGACATGCCGAACTTCTGCTCGACAGTCAGGTTTTCACGAACCCGCCCACGAGGGCCCTTGATGGCGACGACCGCCACCTTGCCGTCGAGCCGCTCGCCTTCGGGGACGTCGCGCGATGCGCCGCGGGTGCGGCCGTAGCCCACCCAGGACGCCTCCCCTTCGAGCGCCACCGTCATCTCCTTGCCGCCGAGGATCGCGAAGCCCTCCTCGAGCTTCTCATCACCGATCGTCAACGCAGATCCGTCGACGACAAACGTGCGCTCGATGCCGTATCGCTGATAGAACGACGCGGCGCGCTCGCCCTCGCCGTCGAGGGCGTCCCCCAGCGGCTCAAGCCCGAGGGACTCAAAGTGCTCCGCGATGTAGGTCGCCGCCGCCTGCTGGCCCTTAGACCCAGTCAGGCGACCGCCCAGTTCATCCGAAGCCAAGAACTCGGCGTGACGGAGCAGCTCTGCGGCTTGGATCGCGTCGACCGCAGCAGGCGCCTCTGGCGACGAAGTTCGGATGGGAGCTTCTTGCGCCGCGAGGGCAGCCGCGAGGACAGGGACGGTCAGCGAGCGCAGCGACGAAGACGATCTGGACATGTGCGTGGTCAGGTTGGAACGAGAGCGTGCAGCCGCCAGAATACAGCGCCGAGCGCGCATCGCTTAGTCCCAGACGCAAAGCCAAGCCCCTTTCGCCTAGAAACCACCCGAGCCGACATGCCAACCAACCGCGCGAGTCGCCGATCGTTCCTCCTCGCCGCTGGCGCGGCGCCGCTGACAGCCCCGCTCGCCGCGAGGCAACTCGCAGGCCTCGACGACCCTCAAGACATGGCCGCCTTCGGCCGGCTGATCGGTCTCGATTTCACCGCGCAAGAGACGACACAAGCCGAGAACAACCTCGCTAGCTACCGGCGTGACTACGCCGCACTGCGCGCGAATAGCGCCAGCTTTGACCTAGCACCGAGCACGGCGTTCGACCCGTATCCGCTGAGCGCCCGCGCCGCCGCGCCTGCTCCCACAGCGCCGCCGAAGATTCCTGAAGGCGTCGAGCTGCCGGCGGCCGACGCCGACCTCGCCTTCCTGACCGTGCTTGAGCTGGCCAGCCTGCTGCGACAAAAGAAGGTCTCGTCACGACGCCTTACCGAGCTTGCGCTGGCGCGCTTGAAGCGCTTCGACGAGGCGCTGCTGTGCGTCGTCAACGCGCTCAGCGAGCAGGCGCTGCTGCGCGCCGACCAGATGGACGCGGAGCTCGCCGCCGGACGCGACCGGGGCCCCCTGCACGGCATCCCCTATGGCGCCAAGGACCTGTTCGCGTGGCCTGGCGCGCCTACCACCTTTGGCGCGGCGCCGTTCCGCGAGCAGCGTTGGGAGGTCCGCGCGACGTGCCTGCAGAGACTGCACGACGCCGGCGCCGTGCTCTGCGCCAAGCTCTCGCTCGGCGCGCTGGCGATGGGCGACCTTTGGCACCGCGGCCGAACGCGGAACCCC
>NYVR01000084.1 GCA_002684655.1 Planctomycetota bacterium
AGAAGCGGCCTACGAGGATGAATCCGACGAGGAGTCCGACGAAGAAGCAGCCTACGAGGATGAATCCGACGAGGAGTCCGACGAAGAAGCAGCCTACGAGGATGAATACGAAGACGAGTCCGACGAAGAAGCGGCCTACGACGAGGAGTCTGACGAAGAAGCGGGCTACGAGGATGAGTCTGACGAGGAGTCCGACGAAGAAGCGGGCTACGAGGATGAATCTGATGAGGAGACAGGCGAAGAAGCGATCTACGAAGCGGAGCCTGACGAAGAGGCCCTCAGCGAGGGTGCGGAAGCCGGCGAGTCCGAAGAGTTCGAAGCTGAGGGCGACGACGCCGACGCTGATGAGGCCTTTGAAGTAGAGGGCGCGACGGAAGAGTTCGAAGTGTCGCTCGATGAACGAGCTCCGGACGAGGTCGGCGACATCGTCGAGGACGTCGCCGCCGAAGAGCCCGACGTCGTGGCGGCGGATCGCAGCGTCGGCGCCGCCGAAGACGCGGCTGCCATCGCGATCCCGCGTCCCGACAACGCCGCGGAACCCCGGGTCCCGACGCCGCCTGCGATGTCGGCCGAGCGAGATCCAGGGCGCCAGCAGAACCTGTTTGGCGGGGGGCTCGATGAGCAGCTGATCGAGGAGGCGCGCGAGCTGCTGGTGCGAGGACGCCGGCCAAGCGCCTCGATGCTGCAGCGCAAGCTTCGGATCGACTACGAGCTCGCGCAGGACCTGCTGCGCGAGCTGTCGAACCGGGGCCTCATGGGGACGGACAGCTAGCGCGGCCCCGTGGCAGGTGAAAGTAGGACTGGGCGCCAGGATTCCTCGCGGCGAAGGGTGGTCGGAAACCCGCTCGCGAACCGACCCCGAGGTGGTCGCCAACGGTTTCCCCAGGTTTGTCCACAACATGCCAAGGGGGCGCAGGCTTGCGCTCGGACAGGCTGCAGGTAACTAAGGACGGCTCAGTAGATGGTGGACCTGCAGCAGAGTTTCGAAGGACGCGGCGTGCCGCAGAACCTAGACGCCGAACGTTCGGTTCTCGGCGCGCTCTTGCTTCACACAGACGCGATCGTCGACGTCACGTTCCTGAAGCCAGAAGACTTCTACCTCCCGAAGCATCAGCAGATCTTTCAGGCTCTCCTCTCGGCCTACAACACGCGCACGGCCACCGACCCGATCGTCGTCGGGGAAGAGCTCTCACGTCAGGGCAAGCTCGAGGAGATCGGCGGACACGAGCAGCTCATGGACCTAATGGAGGGCGTGATCACGGCCGCCGGGGTCGTGTATCACGCCGAGATCGTGCGCGAGAAGGCGATCGCTAGGCGCCTGCTCGACACGTGCTTGGACGTCGCTCGACGCGCCTACGACAACGAGAGCGAGGCCAAGGAGCTCCTCGACGAAGCCGAGCGCAAGATCTTCGAGATCTCCGGCATGGACAAGAGCGGCGACGCGGTCAGCATCGCCGACGTCCTGCAGGCGACCTTCGAGAAGATCGATCGTCTGCGCGAACGCGAAGGCCGATTGACGGGTCTCGCGACCGACTACTACGACTTCGACGACATGACGGGCGGCCTGCAGGGCGGCGAGCTGGTCATCATCGCGGCGCGCCCGTCGATGGGTAAGACGACCTTCGCTCTGAACCTCACTGAGCGCGTATCCAACCACGGAAAAGGCATCGCCTTCTTCTCGTTGGAGATGTCCAACCAGCAGGTGATCCAGAACATGCTCTGTTGCCGCGCGCAAATCGACGGCTCCGCGATGCGCAAGGGGCGCATCACGGATCAGCAATACAAACGACTACAGGAAGAGGCGGCGAAGCTCTACGAGACGCCTATCTACATCGACGACACGCCCGGCATCTCGATCACGCAAATTCGCGCAAAGGCCCGCAGGCTGAAGCAGAAGCACGGCATCGACATGATCGTTGTTGATTACCTGCAGCTGATGACGGGCGGCGGTCGCTTTGAGAGTCGCCAGCAAGAGATCTCAGCTATCTCGCGGGGCCTCAAGAGCATCGCCCGCGAGCTGTCTGTCCCGGTGCTGGCGTTGTCGCAGTTGAATCGTGACGTTGAGAATCGTGACGATCACCGCCCGCGGATGAGCGACTTGCGAGAGTCAGGGGCGATCGAGCAAGACGCCGACGTGATCTTGTTGCTGCACCGCGACGACTACTTCAACCCGACTGAAGAAAACCGGGGCCTAGCCCAGATCATCATCGCCAAGCAACGAAACGGACCGACCGGAGAGGTCGCGTTGCGCTTCTTCCGCGAGTACATGCGCTTTGAGAACTACACCCGCCGAGCCGAACCGATGCAGTAGCGTCGTCGGGCGCCTCGCGGCTTGGCTCCTCACGGTCGCGACGCTGTCATTTGCGCTGAGCGCACAAGACCTACCGCCCGCGCCTGAGCCCGGCGCGCAGGGCCCCGGCTCGCAGGGTCCGGGTGCGCGCGTGGATCGTCCGCTGCCGACGATTAGCGGCGAGCTGTTCTTTGAGGAGGCCGTGCGGGCGATGAAGGGCAAGCCGGTCCGTTCGATCCAGATCACTCGGTCAGACCAGCGCACGGAGTCGGTGACGCCCTTCGATCCGGAGGCCGCGGACTCGATCGTGCGCGGCCTTGAGACCCGGATCGGCCAGCCCTTCGAACCGCGGAAGATCGCTGCTGACTGCGCCGCGCTCTGGACCGAGCGACGGCTCGTAGTGCGGGCTTACGCCGAAGACGTCGACGGTGAGGTCGTCGTGACGTTCCAGGTAGACCTCCGCGTCGAGCGCTACGAGGACGTCGAGTTTGTCGGCAACGACGAACTAGGACAGCAGGAGATCTACGCGCTCATCGGCTTCTACGCCGGGCGGCGCACGACGCGCACCGAGGCCGAGGCGATGCGCAAGCTGCTGTTGGCGCGTTACCGCCGGGACGGTTTCGCGTTCTGTGACATCCGCTTGATCGACCTGCCGGCATACAGCGACGAGTCAGGCGGCGGTGACGGGGTGTCTGCTGGAAAGCGGCTGCAGATCCTGATCGAAGAGGGGCCAAAGGTCACCGTCCGTGACATCGACTTTGTGGGGAACCAGTCGTTCCCCGCTGATCCGATCCTGGGACTGTTCGGCACCGACGGCTACCTCGTTCGAGACGCGAGCATCGAGAGCGATCCGGCGCGCGGCTTCATCCGAGGGGGCGCCTTTAGCCGGGAAGTGCTCGAAGAGGACCTCGACCGCTTGCGGCTGTTCTATCGGAGTCGCGGTTTCTTGGAGGCGACCGTCGACGTGACCGACGTCCGCTTCACGGAGAGTCGCGAGAGTGTCGACCTATCGTTCGTGATCGTCGAGGGGCCACGGTATCGCGTGCGCTCTATCAAGGTCGAGCACGTGTCTCCGGATCAAAGCCCGTTGCTCGGGGAGCCGGTCTACTCTGCCGAGGAGATCGGCGAAGTCCTCACCGTGCAACCTGGCCAGTTCTACGACCACGAGCGCCTGCAGCGCGACCAGCTGGCGATCGAAGAGTTCTACGGTCGCCGCGGTCACCCGTCGGTCAACTTCCCCGGAATGCGACAGGCGCTGCGCCAGGGCTGCCGCGTGTTCACGCCGCTGGAGGTCTACGGCGACGGGCCGGAAGTGGACATCGTCTTCCAGGTCAGCGAGGGTTCTCCCAAGAACCTTCGCGACGTCGTCATCCGCGGCAACGCGCTCACGCGTGACCCGGTGATTCGTCGGCGTTTCCGCGTGTTGCCCGGAGAGCGGATCGACATGCTCGAGGTGCGTCGCGCGCTGCGTCGGCTGGAGAACACCCGCTTCTTCCAGGACCCTGTCACCCTGCAGGGACCGCGCCTGCAGATCGAGCCGGTCGCGGGCGATCCGGACCAGGTCGATCTAGGCCTGGACCTCCACGACGGGCCGACGGGCGAACTGCGATGGGGCGTCGGGATCTCTACCGGGATCGGCGCTCAGGCGCAGGTCACCTTCAACAAACGAAACTTCGATCTCTGGAGCCCGCCGAGCAGCGCCAACCCCGTGACGGTCGTCCGCGAGGTTCTGCTGGCGAAGGCGTTCCACGGCGGGGGGCAAAACCTCTCGATGTTGCTCGCGCCCGGCAGCAGGCAGAGCCAGTTCGCCGTCACGTACGTCGAGCCGGACATCTTCGAGGACCACCTCGACACCTATGCTCTACGCGTGACGGGTCAGCGCCGGATCCTGCGCCTGCCCGACGGCTACACGTCCGACGTCTTGGGGGCCGAGGTCGGGATCTCGCGGAACTTCACCGAGTTCTTCAACGCGGGCGTATCTTTGCGCCAAGAGGCGGTGGAGGTCGACAGCATCGCCCAGGACGCGACGGTGCTGGCGTTCGACGCTGAAGGGACCACGGAGCTTCGTGGGCCGCGTTTGAGCCTCAGGTACCGCAACTTTGACGACCCGCTCAGGCCGACCAAGGGCGTCGACGTACGGCTTTCGTTTGAGGTCTTGGGCGGTCTGTTGGGCGGCGACGAGAGCTTGACCAAATGGGAGCACCAGGCGGACATCTACTACCCGCTCCTCGAGAACGAGATGGGACACCGCACCGTGTTCCACTGGCGGCAGTTCTTCGGCTTCGCTCAAGAGTACGGCAGCAGCGACGACGTCTTCCTCACTGAGCGTTTCTACATGGGCGGCGCCAACCTCCGCGGCTTCGACTTCCGCCGGGCCGGTCCGACGCAGTTCCGGCGGCCGCTGGGCGGCGAGGTCGTCTATACCTCCACCTACGAGATCTTCTTCCCCTTGGTGGCGACTCGGATCGGCGGGGAAGTCCGTGACCGCGAGCTGTTGAGGTGGGTGATGTTTACCGATATCGGTTTGCTCGGACTCGGCCCGAGCGACCCGACCTTCGGTGAGCTGCGGGCGAGTTCCGGCGTCGGACTGCGCATCGAGATCCCTTACTTGGAGCTGCCGATCGCGCTCGATCTCGGGTGGCCGTGGTTCTACGAGGAATCCGACGACCGCCGGCAGCTCTTCTTCTCGATCAGTCGATGACAGAGGGCCGACCTTTTCGGACGCTGGGTCGCGAGGAGCTCGTCAGCAACCCCTGGCACCGTTACTGCCGTGATCGTTATGTGCAACGCGATGGCTCACCTGGCGATTACTACTACATCGACATGCCGGGCAGCTGCGCCTCGATCCCTATGTTCGCCGACGGCACGGTGACCTTGCTACGCGTCCATCGTTATCTCCTCGGTGAAGAGCTCTGGGAGTTCCCGATCGGAGGAATGAAGCGCGGCGAGGAGCCCTTGGAGGTCGCCAAGAAGGAACTGCGAGAAGAGGCCGGGCTACTCGCAGCCGACTGGACGCCGCTCGGTCACTTTGCGCCGTACAAGGGCGTCTCTAATGAGAGGTGTCACTTCTTCCTGGCGCGCGCACTGGAGCAAGGGCCTCAGTCGTTGGAGCCGAGCGAGCAGATCTCCGTCCACCGTATGCCATTCGCAGACGCGCGGCGCGTGATCATCGGTCAAGAGTGTGGAGACGGACAGTCGATGGCTGGGCTGCTGCTGCTCGACCGCTGGCTCGCCGCAGGTAACTGTTTGTGAGCGGCGCGTCTTTACGTGACTTCGACCGCGTCGAGTCGGCCCTGCGTCACGCGATGACCCTGGCGCTGCGGTTCGCGGCGGACGGGTTTGAGGTCGAATACAAGGCGGGGGGCAGCCCGGTGACGGCGGCAGATCGCGCCATCGACGTTTTGCTTCGAGATGAGCTGGTGGAGGTCGGCGACGGTTGGCTCAGCGAAGAGAGCCGCGATGACGCCCGCCGTCTAGATTGCTCGAGGGTTTGGGTCGTCGACCCGCTCGACGGCACGAGCTCTTTCGTCGCTGGTCGCAGTGACTACTCGGTCTCGATCGCTTTGCTCGTGGATCGGCAGCCCGTGTTGGGCGCCATCGGTAGCCCGGTCAACGGCGTCACCGTGGTCGGTGGGGTCGGCCACGGCGTGCGCGTCGAAGGGAGCCCTGCGTGGCGACTGACAGGAGGGGGCGATCGACCGCGAGTGGTGATGTCGCAGAGCGAGATGGAGCGCGGCGACGCGCGCGGCCTGGACGCAAAGCTGCCTGTGCAGCCGGTCGGATCCGCTGCCTACAAGCTCGCCTTGGTCGCCGCCGGCTTCGCGGACGCGACATGGACGACGTGGCCGAAGCACGAATGGGACGTCGCAGCAGGCGCTGCGCTGGTCCTCGCCGCAGGCGGCGAGGTGTGGTTGCCTCGCGGCGGGCACATGCTGTGGAATCGGGCGCGCCCGCGTTTTTTGAGCTTCGCCGGTGCCCGCGCCGGTATGCGCAGCGCGGCGGAGCGATTCATCTGATCGTCACCAGAGTTGGACGCTCGCTCTATCGCTCAAATAGGGCTGAGCGCCGCTGATCGGGATCACGAGCAGCTGGGCGAAGAGGGTCGAGCCGGTCACTGCGGCAGACATTGGCGGTTTCCAGCGCAGCTGACCAACCCCGCTCCGCGCGTCGGTGGTCAATGGGATGATCACCGCTGATGCGATGTCGAGCTGCAGCTCGCCCAGGTTCAGCAAAGACGCCGGCGCCGCGGGGGGCGCGATCGCCGCGAATACGAGCGCGTCGCTGATCGGCGCAGTGGTGAAGCTAACTTCGACGCCGCGTGGCTGGACGCGTCGAAAGTGCGGGTATTGTTGTAGCGCGACGATCTCGGGCAGCATGCCGCAAGCGAAGATGCGTTGCGGCGCGACGACGTAGCCGACTTCGCTGTTCGCGTGCGCGGTGACGGTCGCGCCGCCGATGTCGACGCGGCGCCAAGCGGCGGCCTGCGCGCCGATGCCGTGCGCGCTGGAGCCGTCGACCGCCAGCGCGGTCGTTCGCCAGATCCGGAACATCGGGGCGCCTGCGCCAGTGCGGGGGGTCGAGAGCCAGCGCCCTTGTTCGGTGTCGAAGGCGTACAGGGCGCTCGTGTCGTAGGCTACGAGCGGCGCGCTGCTCGGGTTGCCGGCGAGGCCGGATACGCTGTGCCCGAGCGGGACGAACTGTCCGCTCCCGGCGGCGAAAGCGTAGCAGTCGTCGTTTGTCGTGAACGCGACCGTCGTCGTCGTGACGACCGGCGTTCCCGCGCTCTGAGTCGGCGCTGTGTGCCAAGCGCCGGTCATAGCGCTAAACGCGTAGACCGTGCCCGCGTTGTCGACGCAGTGCGCATAGGCCGCGCCTGCGCCGGAGGTCGACGGCAGCACACCCAGCGGTGCGACCTGTTGTCGAAGACACGTGTATCCCCGTACGCCGCCGGCGCCGTGCAGCAGCGCCGTCGCAAGGCCTGCTTCAACGTAAGCCGCAGCAGCGCCGATGTTCCTGAGGTCGCCGGTGACGGCAGAGTAGGCGTGGAGGTCGCTGCCGACGGCGAGGAGCGCGTAGAGGTCGCTGCTCGCGATCACGCTTGCGCCCCCTCTTGGGATGGTGACGAACTGGCCGCGGAGGCCGCTGTAGGCGACGCCGGCGGTTGGACCTAGCCACAGCCCCCAATCGTCACCGCGCTGGAACGTCGCGTTCGCTGGGAGGGACGTCGAGGTCCAGGCGCGCGTGTGGGCCGAGAAGGCGTGCGCTGAGTCGCCCGTCGCGAAGCCCGCCGTGCCGTCAGCGTTGAGGGCGGTGACCGCGGTCGCGACCGACGCGTGCCATACGCCTTCGAAAGCGCTCATGCCCAGCAGTTGGCTTCCGCTCAGCACGACAGCGACGTGGCGCTGCACGCTGGCGCTCGCGCCAGCAGCCACGGATCGCGTCACCCACTCGCCGGTGAAGGCGCTGAACGCGTGCAGCGCGCTACCGTCGCAGATGAGCGCGATCGAGTCGTTCTTCGCGCCGCTGCTGTTCCAGAGCGTCGCAGCCGGCGTCACTTGGCGACGCCGCGATATGCCGAAGTAGGCAGATACCGCCCGGACCTGCGTGTCGTCGATCAGCAGCACGCAGTCGTTGAACAACTTGACGGACGTCGACGCGGACTTACTCAGCTCGATCCAGGTCCTGGTTACCGAGGAGAAAACGTGCAGCGTCGCGCCAGCGTCGTACGTCGCGAACTTGCCCTGGCCCATTATGGCGTTGGGCGCCACGGTGGCGGGCAGTGTCAGCTCGCCCCAAGCCGACGGCGCTTGCGCGGAGGCCGCGCTCGCGATGAGCGCGGTGGCTACGAGCGACCGGAGAGGCTGATACACGCGTGTAAATTACTGCGTATCGATGCAGATGTAGAGGCCTTATGCACGCGTAGCGCTCAATCCCTCAGCATCTCGCCGAACCAGTAGAGCCCTCCGTCTGATCGCCACACGCTCCCCGGTAACGGGCGCGTCGGTCGCGCTCGCATGAGCGGACTCGTCGGTTGCCCGCCGACGACGAGGCCCCCGACGCCGCTGCGGCGCACGACGTCGCCCTCGCCCAGCAGGTGCGATTGCCCGAGCACGACGACGAGCAGGCGGTCGGGATATTCGGCCCTGGCAGCTGCGATCGTGTCTGCGAGGATCGCGTCCCGCTTGGCTAACGGCTCTCGCGGCGTCGGCTCAAGCGCACGCACCGGGGCCCCGTGTTCGCGCGCGAACGTCAGCAGGGAACGAAAATACGAAGGGTCGAGCGCTGGGTCGTCGAGCCAGGATCCCCGCCACCGAGCGCGTAGGTCTGCGCGGAGCGCCCGCATGTCGAGCTGTCCCGTGAGGTATGCGTCAACGGATGGTTGGTCCTGCGTGCCCACGGCCTCTAGCAGCAGCGTCATCTTCGCGCCGCTTTGGGCTAACTCGGAAAGGAACTCGAGGTGGAGCGCGTGTAGGCGCGAGTGGCGATGGTGGTCGCCCAACCAGACGGCTTCCTGCTCGCGCGCGCGTCGATGCAGTTCACGTTGATTGAGCTGCTCGACGAACGCGTCGCCTGCAGCGGCGATGAAGCTCTCGCGATATTCCTGGAAGGACGCACCCGATCCGCGCTGCCTGCCGAAGGACGATGTATGGCAAGCGGCGAGGATCGTCGCCGCCACGATGACGGACAGCTTTGGCGCGCGCATGATGGCGCGCCTAGGATCACCGAAACAAAACATGAAGCGCAAGTCAGCTACAGCCATCTCTCGACGCCAAGTTGCCCCCGCCCGTTTGCTCGGTGGAGGGCGACGATGAGCGCGCGTCCCACGAAGGCGGCCCCGCTCCGCGGGCGCCGTTGCCTCGTGACCGGAGGCGGCTCCGGCATTGGCGAGGGGATCGCTCACAGTCTCGCAGCCTCCGGCGCGGCCGTCGCGGTCCTTGGGCGGCGTCGCAAGAACCTAAACCGCGTCGTCAAGGACCTACAGGCGAAGGGCGCTGAGGCGGTCGCCGTGACCGGTGACATCACTGATCAGGTTGGTATTCGCAAAGCGGTCGGCCGCGTCGCCAAGGCCCTCGGCGGTCTGGATGTGTTGGTGAACAACGCGGGGGTCGGCGGGCCGAACGCTTGCGCGAACGACGGACCCGAACGCTGGGACGACGTCGTTCGCCCCAACTTGGACGGGGTCTTCTTCACGAGTCGCGCTGCGCTGGACCATCTGCCCGACGGCGGGCGCATCGTCAACATCAGCTCTGTGCTCGGGCGCTTCGGCGTCCCGGGATACACGGCGTACTGTGCGAGCAAGCACGGCGTCATCGGCCTCACCAAGGCGCTCGCCCTGGAGCTGGCCCCTCGTGAGATCACCGTCAACGCGATCTGCCCTGGCTGGGTGGATACAGACATGGCGACAGATGGTCTGCAGCTGATGGCCGACGGTATGGGGATCGAGCTCGATGAGGCGCGCCGTCAAGCGATGGCGATGGTGCCGCTCGGCCGCATCCTGCAGCCCGACGAGATCGGAGACCTCGTGGTCTACTTGGCGTCACGCGGCGCGAGAGGCATGACCGGTCAGGCCATCAGCCACTGCGGCGGCCAGGTTATGTGGTAGCAGCGGCTACGCTCTGGCGCCTCGCCAGAGCGAGCTTGGCTGCGCCGCTTCCCGCGGTCGAAACCCATCGGAGCATCGCTCGCCCCGGCACAGCGCGCCGGGGCCGAGCTGGATCGCGCGAAGCGGCGGTCGACCGCTGGGCTAGTTGCGGATCAGCGCCCTGCCGCCGTCGCTGGCGATGAACCCGAGCGCGTTGGCGGCTTGGTCGTAGATGAACCACTGGTGGAACACCTGCAGGCCGACCAGCGCGGGCTGGTTGGGCACGGCGAAGGGCTGCTGGGCGCTGCCCGCGGCGTTGGTCGACGTCGCGGTGAGCGAGTCCAAGGAGACGAGCAGGTTGCAGCCTGGCGCGCCGGGCAGCGGCGCAGGCAGCGGGATGCTCTGGGTGACTTGGTCGCTCAGCCCGGAGACGAGTACGGCCGGGGAGCCGGTCGGCGCGTCGGTGACGCGCGGCTGGTAGGTCGTGCCGATCTCGGGCGTCCCGACGACGCTCATCTGCGGCTGCAAGAAGCTCGAGCCAGCCTGGCAGTTGACCCGCCACGAAGGATTCTGGATCAGGCCGGAGGGCGTCCACGAGGTGGTCCCGTTGGGGATGTCTCGCCAGAACGCGGAGCCGCCCGTGCCGCTGTTCAACGTGTTTAGGTAGACGTTGTTACTCGAGGTGTCGAAGCCGAGGTAGTAGGTCCCGTCGACCGGCACCGGCTGGGCGAACGTCGCCGTGTAGAAGCCCGGCGCGCTCCCGATGACGATCGTCGTCGTCGCGACCGGGTTGGGCTCGGGATCCCCGTTGTCGTCGAGGTAGATGTGGGCGGGGCACGTGACGTTGCCACCGGTCGTCGTGCCCGAGTAGATCTCGAAGCTCACCACCTCGTAGCTCGACGAGTTGTTCACCGTGTAGCAGTATTCGTTATCGCGGAGCGTGTTCGCCAGGGTGCCGCCGTTGGCGTTGATCTGCGGGCAGGTCGGCGGAGGCACCGGGGTCGAGCTGTCGCAGGCTTGGCCGAACGGCGTGAACGCCGGGACCACGGGATACGGGATCCCCTTCTGGATAGAGGCCTGTTCTAGCTCGTTGTAGTGCGGCGTTCCGTTGAGGAGGTTGCCGTCGTCGTCGTCGGCGATGAACACCTCTAGCACGGCGTCCTCGCGGTTCGTCGCGTCAGCGACGATGGAGCTGATGACGATGTCCTCGGAGATCTGGATGGCGGCGGTCGTGCCCAGCGAGGCGCGGAGCGCTTCGCGCAGACGCCACGCCCAGCCCATCCAAACCTCGCCGGCGCCGTGCGGCGAGACGCCGGAGCTGTAGGGCCACACGCGGGAGTTGTTGCCGTTACGGATGCCCTGTCCTGGCGACTGGAAGCCGCTGCCCAGGATCGGGCTGTCGATCTGATACATGCCGATGATGTCGCCCCAGCCCTCGCTGAGGCCCTCGGCGACCGAGTTCGAGATGCCGCCGTAGCGGTTGTCGAGGCCGTGGCCCCACTCGTGCGCGACCACGGACGAGAACGCTGTATTCTGGCAGCCGCCGCCGGCCGAGTAGTAGGTCGTGGTGTTGCTGCCGCCGTTGTAGGTCGCGTTGCAGGTGCTGCTGTTGTTGACCGTGATGTTGACGCTGCTCGCGATGTTCAGCTGCGGCGTGTTGCCGAGGATCGAGCGCGCCCACTCGTTGCTGCGGTCGGTCCAGTAGCTGGCGGACGTGTGCGCGGCCTGAGCGGTCGAAGCGTTGGCGGATAGCAGCTGGATGGTGGCGTTGACGCCGGGCTGGACGGTGACGCTGCCGCTGGGCGCGCTGCTGCCGCTGATCTGTGTGTGGTGGCGCCCGTTGAGTCCGTTGATTGAGATGTTGACCGACGAGTTGATGTTGATCACGAACTCGCCGTTGTCGTCAGTCGTTTGCGTGCCAAAGCCTGGCACCGAGACCTCTAGGCCCGGGAAGGGGATGTTGACGAGGCTGCTCAACGCGTCGTTGCCGGTTCGCGTCCACGCGAGCACCGTGACCGTCGTCGGCACAGGGGCTGCCGTATCCTCGAGGACGCTGGGGGCCTCGATGAGCGTCACGCTGGGGCCGTCCGTCTCCGGTGCGCCAGGGCGGTAGCTGCAGTTTGAGAGGCGGCAGTCGTGCTTGTCGCTGTGGAAGTGGAGAACGCGGCCGGTGTGCGCGTCGACGTAGTAGCGTCCGGTCTTGCCGTCGTCGCCTGCGTCGATCTGGTGCACGCTGATCTCCCAGGCGAGATAAAAGGGCGCCAACTCCTCGCTCGCGGTGTCTCCCCAGATCACGAGCCTAGGCGCCGCCGCTTGGCCGTTGGGCTCGCCCCCGAGCGCCGCCCACGCGGTTCCCGTCGCGATGGCTGCGTCGATCGTCGGCACGGTGACGAAGTCTGCGGGCACGGGCCACGCGCGGCTGCCGAGCATGGCGACGACCCCGTTCATGTTGATGCGCACGTCGACGCGGCCTTCGATCACGGGGACGCCGCGGAAGAACTGGTCGTAAGTGAACGACCAGCTGCGTCCCATGCGGGCGCCGATGACCTCCTGGAAAGAGGACGCGCCCATGCCCAGCAAGTCGGCTTGCTCGGTGAGTAGGCGGTCGGCACAGCGGCGGCCCTCTTCGAGCGAGTTCCGCCCCCAGTCTTCGATCTTCAGGCCGGTGCCGTAGATCGTGGCGGGGGTGCCTGTCGCGCGGTGCCACTTGACGATCCAAGTGCCCCCTTGGGCTTTCTCGAACTGTTCAAACGCTGCGCGGGTGCGTAGCGGGTCGTTGGAGGTAGAGAGATCCTGGGCGAACAGGGACGAGATGGCGAGGCAGGGAGCCGCCAATGCGAGGGAGCGCATAACTTCAGGAGCCTGAGGGGCAGGCGTAGTAGCCGCGTTCCGGGGCTTGAGCGCGACAATGCTGACCGTCGTTAGACGATCTGATGGGAGTTTGGGGTCCGTAGTATCTCACTAAGGATACAAGACGGTCAATCGCGGGGCTGGGCTGCGTCGGATTTGAAGACGACTGACGTGCGCGTCGTCGATTGCGCGCGTGCGCGAGCTTGGCGCAGGCGACGGTAGAGCGGTGTGTTTACAGGCCCGGCGCTTGGTCTGCTGTGGTTGTCGCAGGCGCGGAAGCGCGGCGAATTGCCACGGTGTCATGGGTTCTTGCCGTAGAGTGGGCCGCATGCGACTCGCGCTCCTCACGTTGCTCTCCGTCGCGGCGCAACTCCGCGCGCAGATCCCCGATCCAGCACCGCCGCGGGCGTTTGAGATGGCGCCTGGCGTCCGCTACGACGCCACGGTCCCGACCTTGGACCAAGTCACAGGTCACGCGTGGGGCACAGAGATCTCCTCGCATCACGACGTAGAGCGCTACGTGAAGGCGCTGCAGGGTGCGGCGCCTGACCGCGTGCGCGTTATGCGCTACGCCGAAACTTGGCAGGGTCGCGCTCTGTATTATGTCGCCGTCAGCGCGCCGCAAAACGTCGCCCGCTTGCCCGCGGTCCAGGCGTCGATGCAGCGGCTCGCGGACCCGCGCGGTTTACAAGCCGCGGACGCCGACTCCTTGCTCGACGGTTTGCCCGCGGTCGGTTGGCTCGCCAACTGTGTGCACGGCGACGAGCCCTCGGGCACGGACGCGGCGCTCTACGTGCTCTATCACCTCGTCGCAGCTCAGGACGACGCGATGGTGGACAAGATCCTCGAGAAGTGCGTGGTCCTGATCGACCCCCTGCAGAACCCCGACGGTCGTGACCGCTTCGTGTTCTACACGCGCGGCGCGCGCGGTCGGTGGCCGGATCCGACGCCGTCGGCCGCTGAACACAGCCAACCTTGGCCGAGCGGTCGCACCAACCACGCCATGTTCGACATGAACCGTGATTGGTTCGCCATGACCCAGCCCGAGACGCAAGGTCGCGTGCGCGCGTTCATGGAGTGGTGGCCGCTCGTCTACGTGGATCTGCACGAGATGGGCGGCGACTCGTCTTACTACTTCCCGCCGCCGGCCGAACCGATCAACGAGACGGTCACGTCGACGCAGCGCGCTTGGCTAAGTCGCTACGGCAAGAACAACGCCCGCTGGTTCGATCGCTACGGCTTCGACTACTTCACGCGCGAATCCTATGACGCGTTTTATCCAGGATACGGCGACAGCTGGCCCATGGCGCACGGCAGCGTTGGGATGACCTTCGAGATGGCCAGCGCGCGCGGGCTCGTTTACCGACGCACCGACGAAGGGTTGTTGCGCTATCGCGACGGCGTCCGACGGCACTTCGTCGCCTCCATGGCGACCCTGCAGACGTTGGCGGAGAACGGCCCAGCGGCGCAGCGTGCGTTCTTGCAGCACCGGCGCGCGGGTCTGAAGCTCGGCGACACCGACGGCGTCGCCGAGTATGTCTTGCCTGCCCGCGGTGACCGCACCCGCCTCGCGCGGCTCGCGAACTTGTTGTTGCGACAGGGCGTCGAGGTGCACGTCGCGGAGTCCGAGCTCGCCAGCGTCGAGGCTGGACCTGCTGGCGCCGCGGAGCGCGGGCCGCAGACGTTCCCTGCCGGCTCGTTCGTGGTGCGGGCTGGGCAACCTGCCGGCACGTTGGCGAAGCTGTTGCTCCGTCCACACTTTGACATGCAGCGCGAGTTTCTCGATGAACAGAAGCTGCGCATGGCCCGCCGCCAACGCGGGCAGTTCTATGACCTGACTGCTTGGTCCTTGCCGCTGCTCTTCGGCGTTGATTGCTACGAATCGGCGCGCGCGTGCGAAGGCGAGACGACCAAGCTCGCGGCCGGTGAAGCCTCATCCGGCGCGCCGCCGGTGCGGCCGCAGCCGGCCGCGGTCGCCTACGTCGTGGCGTGGGGTGAGAACGGCGCTGCTGCCATGTTGGTGGACTTGCTCCGCGCAGGCGCGAAGGTGAAGTGCATCGACGCGCCGTTTACGCTCGGCGAGCAGCGGTTCCCAGCCGGCAGCTTCGTCGTTCGAGTCCACGCCCAGCCGCCAGCGCTTCGCGCCGGTCTGCACGGGATGATGCAGCGGTTGAGCTCGACGCACGGCGTGACCGCGACCTGCGCGGACAGCTCATGGATAGAGGACGGCCCGAGCTTCGGAACCGGCGACGGTCACACGCTGCGCGCGCCGCGCGTCGCGATGGCGTGGGATCGGCCGGTCAACACGTACTCCGCCGGGTGGTTGCGCTACCTGCTGGAGCAGCGCTTCGGTTTGCCGGTCACGGCGCTGCGAACACGAGACCTGACGCGGACTGACTTAGATCGTTTTACGGCGCTGGTGTTGCCGGAAGGGCGATACTCGGCGGAGCTCAAAGGCGGCGGGAGCCAAGCCATCCAGGGCTTCGTGCGCCGCGGCGGCGTGCTGGTGGCGCTGGGCTCGGCGACGCGATGGCTCGGCCGAGACGACGTCGGGCTGCTGGCGGTCTCGGCAGAGTCGCGCGATCAGCCTGAGGCGAAGCAGCCGAAGTCCGAGGACAGCAAGGAGGGCGCGGCCGCGCCCTTCGACTACGACGCCGCGATTCGTCCCGAAGAGGAGTCGCCGCCGTCCACGCCAGGCGCGATCCTGGGCGTCCTCGTAGACGAGCGGCACTGGCTCGGCTTCGGCTATCGCGGCGAAGCCAGCGTCGTGCATGACAGCTCGCATATCCTGACCCCCGTCAAGCTCGACCGCGGCACGAACGTCGTCCGCTACGCGGACGGCGATCAGCTGCTGCGCGCAGGATTTCTATGGGACGAGAGCAGGGCGCAGTTGCCCAACAAGGCGTATCTCGTGCATCAGCCCCGCGGCCGCGGTCACGTCGTCGCGTTCGCTGAGGACCCTAACGTCAGGGCGTTCGCCGACGGCTTGAATCTGATGCTGATGAACGCGCTGCTGTTGACCGCTGGGCGTTGATCACCGGTTGCGGCGCGGCAAGTAGATCGCGTTGACGCGGCGGTAGGCGCCAAAGTTCGCCATCAGCGTGTTCAACGCGTCAGCGTCAAAGTTGATGGTGGCGTAGTCGCTCGCGCCTTCCACGGTCATGTTGCCCCTCACTAAGACAGTGCCGTTGATCTCGCTCGGGGCGTGCATGAGGAAGTTGCCGTCGACGTAGAGCATGCCGCTGAAGAGCGAGTTGTTCCCGGGCTGCATCACCATGCTGCCGCGGACGACGACGAGCCCCGTTCCTGCTAGCGGACGCGACGCGTCGATCGTGAAGGTCTCGCCGACGTCGACGACGATCAGCGCGTTGTCTGGGATCGGATCCGGGAAGTCCTCTTCGTTGGTGACGATGATGTCGGCCATCGAGGAGATCTCGGCGAACGTCAGTCCAAAAACGGCCTCATAGCTGTCGTCGTAGACCGCGCTGCGCGCCGTCGCGGGTCTGCCGGTAACCCGGTTCTCCGCGCGGTCGCCCTGGCTGGGTGCGCCCGTGTCACCCGGGAAATAGATGCCCGCGCTGTCTCCGCCCAAGACCCGGCCGTTCGAGTTGATGCGACATGTTTCGCCGTTTGCGACGTTCACGGCCGCCTCCCCTGGCAGGTTGATGACTGCGCGGAGGATGTCAGTCTCTGTCGATTCGGTCGCGAGCACGACGTTCGGCTCGACGTTGAAGGCGACGCTCTCGTCGTAGCGGCGATAGACGTAGCCGACGCTGCGAAGCCGCCAAGCGGCGCCCGGTGCGCGGCCCGACTTCGGCTCAGAGATGTCGCTGCAGGCGTACTGCTGGCGCCACGCGCGCCGGTCAGGTTCCGGGTCGCTGCTCCACTCTCTCCAGACCTCGTAGCGTGCCCACAGGTTGCCGGAGATCTGGAAGTCCCTCACGAGGCCGATGTCGGGGTCGTCCGTGTCTAGCGTGGGCGGATTCGCCGTCTGATCAAGCAGAGGTGAGAACTCGGTCACCGGCTGCGAGGTCTGCCTCCGCAGCCAGCTGAGCGCCTCGGTTAGCCCCGAGCGCGCAGCCATCACCGCTTGGTAGTTGGTGATGAACAGGGTGCGGTTCTTGGTGACCTGGGACTTCAGCGTGAGCGTGCCGGTGACTACGACGCCTACCACGACGGTCGTAAACAGCAGCGCCAGGATCAACGCCGTGCCGCGCTCATCGCTAGTGTCTGCGCCCGCGTCGCGCCTGTCTTCGCTGCAAGAGCCCCTCATTACCGAATCATCGACACGCGCAGGCCGCAGCTTTTGGGTGAAGATCTCGTTCTCCGTCATCGGGGGCGGCGTGCGCCGCGCGCCGCACGCAGCGGTCGCGGTCGCGTTCGCCCAATCGCCCGCGCCATCGCGCGTTCGTGCAGCGCCAGGCGCGCAGGTCTGCCGCCGTGGCGGTCGCGCCGGACGTATGCCTAGGGATCTCTCATCTGTCGGTTACGCTGCTCGTAGCCTCTCCATATCGCGGAGACTTTACGCCAGCCGCTGTGATGACTCTTCGACAGAACTCTGCGACCACCAGCCGCGCGCGCACCTCGCCGCGCGGATGGCGATGAGCGTCCGGGCAGTAGCAGCGGTCGCGGCGCTCTGCAGCCTGCTGGAGGCGCAGGACGCGGAATTCACGCACCTCGACGCCGACGGCAACGCGACCGTGCAGGTCACAGCCTACGCTTCGGGGGGCGGCGGCCGCGGCTTCGGTGTCGGCTGGGTCCGCGTCGACGCGCAAAGCCTCGACGATCGCAGCCACGAGCTGTCGATCGTCGTCGAGCCGCCGAGCGTCATGGGCTGTTATCAGTTAGTCCGGCAGTCCTTGCGCGTCGAGGCTGGCGCCGCCGCGCGATGCTTCGTGCCGCTGGCGATTCCGCCGACCGCGGGCGAGCTCACGGTCGTCATCGACGACGTCCGCTACAAAGAGTCCATGGGCTTCCGCCGCGGCCGCGGACACGCCGTGTTGTTCGTCTCTGACGTCGCTGGAGCGGCTGCGACGGGCGCGTCGGTGCTTGAGGCGCTGCCTAGGGACGATCCCGGGCGCGCGCCTTCTGCCCACCAAGTCGCGAGCAGCGGCGTGCCCGAAGACTGGCGTTTGTTCACGTCGTTCGCCGCGGTCATCGTCGACGGTCGCGCGGCGCTCGGCGAAGACGCGCAGCGAGCGCTCCGGACGTATGCGTACTGCGGCGGTCGGGTCGTTGTGTCGACGCCGCGTCTCCTGCCGGCAGGAGCGCTGAAGACGGCGGCCGCCGAGCTGTTCGGTGCCCGCGCGCTCGGGATGGGGCAGGTCGCGGCGATCGCCCCCTTCGACGCGGACCCGGCACGAAACCGCGAGGCTTTGAAGGGGCTCCGGCCGCTCGGGCAGGGCCTGTGGCCCGCGCCACCGGCGATGTTCGCCGAGCAACCGATCCCGGGTCTCGGCGGGCCGCCTGTGGAGGTGTTCTTGTTGATCATCCTGTTGTTCGCGGTGCTGGCAGGGCCGGTCAACCTGATCTGGCTGCGTCGCAGACGGCAACCGGTGCTCTCCGTCCTGACGATCCCGCTGCTGGGGGTGGGCACGACGGCGCTGATCCTGATCTATGGCATCTTCCACGACGGGTTCGGCGCTCGCGGCGTGCTCCGCTCCTGGACCGTGCTCGACCAGGTCGCGGGCGAGAGCGCTACCGTCAGCGCGCGCACGTTGTTCGCGGGCCTAGCGCCGGACGCCCTGCAGGTCGAGGCGGGCGCCCCGGTGCTGTCCGGTCGGGCTGGCCTCGGTGACCCCGAGTTGCCCGACCGCTGGCACCTGGACGCTGACAGCTCCGTGCTCGACGGCGGCATCGTGCCTTCGCGGATGATCACACCGCTGCTGACGGCGCAGTTCGCGGCCGTCGACGCGCGGTTGATGTTCCGCCGCGCCGGCGACGCGCTGGAGGTCTCACCCGACGGCGGACTCCGGGTTGAGGGGCGCGCCGTGGTGCGGGACCTCAACGGCGACTACTGGGCAGGCGTCGACGGCACGCTTTCGCAGGTGCCAGCGGCCGATGGTGAGCGCTTGTTCGCGACGATGCAGCGCGATGCGCACCTCGTCCCCAGCGCGGAACAGGGCGCCGCGCTCGATCGCGTTTGGTCGGTGCTGCCAGACTGGGGGGCTCCCGGCACATACGCGGCTTGCATGGGCGCCGCGCCGTGGGTTCACGAGCACGGTCTCCAGGTCGATTACGACGAACGACGCCACGTGGTGTTCGGTCGCCTCGCCCGGGAGGACATCGTCGAGTGACGGCGCTGCTGCAAGTAAAGAACCTGAGCCGGCGCTACGGCAAGGTCAGGGCCGTGAGCGACCTCTGCTTTGAGATGGGCTGCGGTCAGATCACGGGGTTCGTCGGACCCAACGGCGCGGGCAAGACGACGACCATGCGCATCGCCGCGACGCTGGACGTGCCGGACGGCGGCGACGTGCTGGTGGACGGGACGTCGGTGCTGGTCGAGCCCCGCCTCGCCAGGATGCGGATCGGCTACATGTCGGATCAGTTCCACCCGTACCCCAACCTCGACGTGATGCAGTTCTTGGACTTCTTCGCGCGGGCCTACGGGCTGCGGAGTCGTCGTCGGATTGAGACTGTCCACAGCGTCGCGAACTTCTGCGGGCTGGGCAGCTTCCTGGATCGTCCTGCGACCGGGCTGTCGAAGGGCATGGGGCAGCGTCTCCACCTCGCGAAGACGCTGCTGCACGACCCTGCGCTGCTGATCCTGGACGAGCCCGCGTCGGGCCTCGACCCGCGCGCGCGCATCGAGTTCCGGGACCTGTTGAAGCGCCTCGCTGCGGCGGGCAAGGGCATCCTGATCAGCTCGCACATCCTGCCTGAGCTCGGTGAGATGTGCGACTCGGTCGTCGTCATCGAGAAGGGAGAGCGCGTCGTCGCCGGGGCGATCGGCGACGTGCAGCGCGAGGCGCAGTTGGAGCAGACGATCGTCGCCAAGGTCACGCGCGAAGCCGACGCCGAGGCTATGCAGCGACACCTTGCGGAGCTACCCATGGTCGGTGACGTCGCGGTCGACGGCGTGCAGCTCCGGTTCGCGTTCGTCGGCGACGACGACGACCTGGCAGGTGTGCTGGCTGGATGTGTGGCCGCTGGCTACGGGCTGGTGGAGTTCTCGCGGGATGCCGCGGACCTGGAGGACATCTTCCTCAAGACCACCAAGGGGCGACTGCAATGACCCTCGTCGACGTCTCCGAGCGTGGGTCGCCGCCGCGTCATAGCTTTGGCGCGCGCCTCTCTGACCTCGTCAACCCGATCCTCGTGCGAGAGGTGCAGCAGGCGGTCAAGGGGCGCGTCTTCCCGTGGGCGATCTTGCTCGCGTTGGCGGCCAGCGTCGTGATCGCGTCCGTCGTGAGTTCGGAGGAGCGAGGGGTGGTCAACGGCCGAGGTGTGTTCTCTGCCGGTCTTGCGACGCTGGCCCCGCTGCTGCTGTTTGTGGTCCCGATGCAGGCCTACAACTCGATGCGCACCGAACTCCGCGGCGGCATCGTCGAGCAGCTGTTGATGACCCGCCTCGGCCCGGGGCGCGTGCTGATCGGCAAGCTGCAGGCCGCGATGGTGCAGTTCCTGCTCTACGTCTCGCTGCTCGCGCCGCTGCTCGCGACGAGCTATTTGCTGCGCGGGGTCGATCTGCCGACCATCGCGGTCAGCCTGTTCTTCGCCTTCGTCGCCTGTTTGACAGCGACGGCCTTCGCGATCTCTTCTGCAGCGCAGGCGATCGTCCCGGCGCTGCAAGCGATCGCCAACCTGGGCATGGCTTTCGGCCTAGGTGTCGCGACGCTGGGCGCGGTCTTCGCGATCGCGGGTGGGGATTACACCCAGCTGATCGGCGCGTTAATCCGCAGCGGGCAGCTCACGGTCACGCTGACAGCGGTGACCTTGGCGGCGACCGTCTCGGTGACGCTGTCGTGGTTGACAGCGCGGAGTTATCTGCTGCACACCTTCGAGGACAAGTCATCGGGCTTTCGCGTTTTCCTGTGGGCGCTACCTGTGCTGGTCTACGGATGGATGTGCGTGTTTGTCGAGCGCGCCTACTGGTCAGAGGTCTTCCCGTCTCTGACGGTCGGGCTGCTGTTGATGGGGATCGGGTTCGGCGTGTTCATGGTTACCGAGCAGCGCGCGTTGTCGCCGCGTGTCCGTCACCACGTCCCCAAAGGCGGGCTGACGTCAGCGCTCGCCGCGCCGCTGCTCCCCGGGCGCGATCGCGGGATGCTCTGCTTCACGGCGTTTGCGCTCTTCCTGCTGGCGGTCGGCTGGAGCTTCTGGCCGCAGGGCGGCTTGGATGAGCGGGGGCCAGACTTGGTGGCCCGCGTGGGCTTGATGATTTTCGCCTACGGTCTTTTTTACCTCAACGCAGGCCGGTGGCTGCGGGGGTTGCTGCCCGAGACGGTGCCGGGCAGCCAGGCTGGGCGGGTCGTGATGCCGGTGCTGCTGTTCGCATGCATCGTCGTGCCGCTGCTGGTGGACGGGCTGCGCGGGGGCTACGTCGGCGAATGGCACTGGGGGCACGTGCTCAACCCATTCTGGACCACGGTCCACGCCGTCAGCGATCGATGGGTCGACGCGCAACCTGTCGTGCTTGGCGCGCTTGTCGCGCTCTCGATCGCGCAGGTGCCGCTTTGGATTCGTGGCGTCGGCGAGGTGACCCGCGCGTCGACTGCGCTGCGGCGCAGGTAGCTCAGGGCGCGACCGAGTCCTCCGGCGTCGTCGTTCCCGGACTCTCAAGGCGCGCTCGCCTGGGATCTGTATTGGCGTCGAGTGCGCCGTCGGCAACACTGCGGGCATGCGTATCCGTTTGGTCCTATCGATGTTGGTGGCGTTCGCTTGCGCCGATGTACTCGCTCCCCAAGGGCCTGTGCCCTCGGTGCTGCTCGACACCCTTGAATGGAGGCTCGTCGGGCCGTTCCGAGGCGGTCGCTGCGCCACCGTCTGCGGCGTGATCGGCGATCGAGACACCTACTACATGGGCACCGCTGGCGGGGGCGTGTGGAAGACGGTCGACGCAGGCAAACAGTGGGACAACGTCAGCGACGGCTTTTTCGGCGGGTCCATCGGAGCGGTCGCGGTCGCGCCCAGCGACGCCGCAGTCATCTACGTAGGTGGCGGCGAGAAAACCGTCCGCGGGAACGTGTCCAGCGGCGGCGGCGTCTGGAAGTCGGTCGACGGCGGCGACCATTGGGAGTTTGTAGGTTTGGCCGACTCGCGGCATATCGGTCGGATCCGGGTTCACCCCACGGACCCGGACGTCGCGTTTGCGGCCGTTATGGGCCACATTTCCGGTCCCAACGAAGAGCGGGGCGTCTTCCGGACCCGCGACGGCGGCGACACGTGGCAGCGGGTCCTGTTCGTCAACGAGCACGCAGGCGCCGTGGACCTGTGCATCGCACCCGACGACCCCGGCACGATCTACGCCACGACGTGGCGGATCTTGCGGACGCCTTTTTCGTTGGAGTCAGGCGGCGACGGCTCCGGGCTGTGGAAGTCGACGGACGGCGGCGATACCTGGGCGCCGCTGCACGAGAACGAAGGCATGCCCGAAGGGACCTTGGGCATCAGCGGTATCTCGGCGTCGCCTGCCGACCCGTCGCGCGTCTACGCGCAGATCGAAGCCGAAGAGGGCGGCTTGTTCCGCAGCGACGATCGCGGCGAGACCTGGCAGCTGGTCAATGAGGACCGGAGCCTCAGGCAGCGCGCGTGGTACTACACCCGCGTGTTCGCCGATCCCAAGGAGGCCGACACGGTCTATGTGCTCAACGTCGGCATGCATAAGTCGACTGACGGCGGCGAGACCTTCAAGCGGATGCGCACGCCGCACAGCGACAACCACGACCTGTGGATCGATCCACGCGACCCGTCGCGCATGATCGAGAGTAACGACGGCGGCGGGTGCGTCTCGGTTGACGGCGGGGGGACGTGGTCGACGCAGCGAAACCAGCCGACGGCGCAGTTCTACCGCGTCACTGTCGACGACGCCCGGCCCTACCGCATCTACGGTGCGCAGCAGGACAACAGCACGGTGCGCATTCGCCATCGCGCGCTCGGCGGGGGGATCGGCGAGCAGGACTGGGAGTCAACAGCAGGCGGCGAGAGCGGCTGGATCGCGCCGAAGCCGGGGGACCCAGAGATCGTCTTTGGCGGCAGCTACGGCGGCTATCTGACGCGCCGCGACCATCGTCGGGGGATCTCGCGGACGGTGACCGTCTGGCCGGACAACCCGATGGGCGCCGGCGTGGAGGCGATGAAGTATCGCTTCCAATGGAACTTCCCGATCCTCTGGAGCAAGCACTTCGACGGCGTTCTCTACACGGGCTCGCAGGTGCTGATGGCCAGCAGCGACGAGGGGGCCAGCTGGCGGCCGATCAGCCCCGACTTGACCCGTAACGACCCTCGCCGGATGGGTTCCAGCGGCGGCCCGATCACCCAGGACAACACCGGCGTCGAGTATTACTGCACGATCTTCACGGTCGACGAGGGCCGCAAGCCCGGCACGATCTGGGTCGGCAGCGACGACGGTTTGGTCCACGTCACCAGGGATAGCGGGGAGACGTGGGCGAACGTCACGCCGCCAGAGGTGCCCGAGTGGATGCAGATCAACTGCATCGCCGCGGATCCTCACCGGGACGGCGGGGCCTATTTCGCGGGCACGCGCTACAAGCTCGACGACTTCCGTCCCTACCTGTACCGCACGGAGGACTACGGCGAGACGTGGACGCGCGTCGACGGCGGCTTGGATCCGGCGTGGTTTACGCGTTGTGTCCGGCCAGATCCTCAGGTCGACGGCATGCTCTACTGCGGCACCGAGCGCACCGTGTGGCTGAGCTATGACCACGGCCGCAGCTGGCAGCGGCTCGCCAATGGGCTGCCCGTGGTGCCGGTCACTGACCTCGTCGTCACCGGCGGCGAGCTGGTCGCCGCGACCCAAGGGCGCGCGTTCTGGTCCTTCGACGGGCTGGCGCACGTGCGACAGCTCGACCCTGCTCACGCCGACGAGGAGCTCCACGTGTTCACGCCGGTGCCGGTGGCGCAGTGGCCTTCGCGTGACTCCAAGCGCGACGGGGCGGGTCAGAACCCTCACAGCGACCTGCACGTCCGGTTCTTCATTGGCGGTGACGAGGAGCAGCCGGTGGCACGCAGCGTCGAGGTCGTCGTCGAGGACTTCGACGGTCACGTCGTCTACGCGGGCAGCAGCGAGCGCGGCGACGACGCGGACAACGCCGCCGAGGAAGATGGCGACAGCGACCGTCAGCATGAGCTCAAAGTGCGCCGAGGTATGAACGACGTCGAGATCACGTGGAGCGAGGAGGGCGCGAAGATCCTCGAGGGGATGATCTTGTGGAGCGGCCGCGGCGGCGCGGCGCGCCCGGCGCCCGGGGACTACAAGATCACGGTCTCTTACGGCGAGCGCCAGCAGACGGTCGTCGGCCGCATCAACCCGGACCCGCGCACCGACGCAACCATTGCCGAACTGCAGGATCGCTACCGCCTCGTGCGGGACGGCAACGCCTTGGTCACCGCGGCGCACGAAACCATCGAAGAGATCCGCTCGCTGGGCGTTCAAATGGATGAGGCGGTGGAGCGGATGGATCCTGGCGAAGGGCGAGAGCAACTCGCCGCGGCGGCGGACGCGGCGAAGGCCGCGTTCACGTCGGTCGAGGAGGCGCTCTACCAGACCAAGTCGAAGAGCCGGCAGGACCCGCTGAACTACCCGATCAAGCTCACGGACAAGCTGCTCGGGGTCCTCGGCTCGACCAACGGCGCCGAGTTCGGTCCGACCAAGGGTCAGCGCGACGTCGCCGCGGAGTTGAGCGTCGCGATCCGCGCAGAGCTGGTTCGTTTCGCCGCAGCTAAGGAGAAGCATGTCGCGCTCTTCAATGCGATGGCGCGCGAGCTAGCAGCGCCGCACATCAAGTAGCCTGAGACGGGCTCGTCCAAAACGGCGAGGCGCGGCATCCCGCCCCGACTGGGGGGCGGGCGCCGGTCTCGGCGTTGGGTGATCCCACGCGCCGCGCAGGCAAGTCTGCCTGAAGTGCCCTTGACGCGAACTCTGTCGCAGCAGATGCTGCCACTCCCACACGGGAGTGCATCCGAGCTGGTGTTCGGCCTGGTCTTCAAAACCTGTGGGGTCCTTCCTAGAGAGGGGCTCGGTGGGTTCGATTCCCATGCATTCCCGCCATTCGCGCCCGCGAACGGCAGCGAGGTCCAGATACGACCGTGCGCCGGATGACAACATTGCTCCGTGTCACGACCCGAGGGCAAGGCCTCGTCGAGATCACCAGAGAGGTGGTCGACGCAGTCGAGGCGGCCGGTGTCGCCGAGGGGCTGTGCACGATCTTTGTCCAGCACACGTCCGCGAGCCTCGTGGTGCAAGAGAACGCAGATCCGGACGTGCGGAACGACCTGCAGGCGTTCTTCCGTCGGTTGGTGCCGGAGGGAGACCCGCTCTGGACGCACACGGCTGAGGGGGCTGACGACATGCCGGCCCACGTGCGGGCTGCGTTGACGCAGACGAGCTTGTCCGTTCCCGTCATCGGCGGGCGGCTCGCGCTCGGCACGTGGCAGGGTGTCTACCTCTGGGAGCATCGCCGCGCTGGCTCGCAGCGCCGCGTGCTCGTACACGTTGGCTGATCCAGCGGTATCATGGCCGCATGCTCGCGCTCGCTATCGTCGGTCTCTTCGCGCTCCCCGTCGCGTCGCCGCGCACCGGCCTGCACCAAGACCCCAAGGCGAGCGAGCGCGCGGCGAGCGCTCGATCAGAGGTCTGGACGGACCGCGTGGCCAAGGCCAAGGTCAAGGCGTTCGAGAAAGCGCTCAAGCCCAAGAAGGTCAGCATGGCCGATCGCAAACGCGCGCTCAGCGACCTCAAGGGCGGCATCAGTCGGCACCTGATCAAGCCACTGCAGAAGTTCATCGAGCGTGACGGCTCGGTCGTGTTGCAGCGCGAAGCGGTCGAGATGCTCGCCAAACAGGACGGCAAGACCGCCAAGAAGGCGGTCATCAAGCTGCTCGGCAACGCCCGCGTGACGGGCACGCCTCAGGTGCAAGCCGACCTCGTCCGCGCGCTCAGCGCGACAGGTTACACGGCTAAGGATTGGAAGGTCATCGATGACATGTTCGAGTCGGACTACGACAACGCGCGCATCCCGGTGCACGAGGCGATCCTTGAGCTCGTGCGGGACCACAAGGAGAAGCAGGCTGTTCCGCTGCTGCTGAACAACATGGATGAGCCCAGCGCGTCGAATGTCGACGCCGCGGAGAACCCGCCGCGCGAGTATTGGAAGGCGCGGTGGCACGCGTGGGCGACCTGGAAAGCCAAGGTGAAGGAAGCCATGAAGGCGATCACGGGCCACGACTTCGCGAACGCGCCTCAGGCGCGAGCTTGGCTTAAGAAGAATCGACTGAAGTAGGCCGCGGGCCCGCGCTACTGCACGTGGATGTGGCGTCCGCCATTCTCCTCGGCGAGCGGCTTGAGGAACGCGGTGTCGTTCTGGTTTCCGAACGTGACGCAGTGGATCGCGATCTTGCGCAGCTGGTTGGCCTCGCGCACCCGCTTACGGATCTCCTGCTTGTCGGTCACGGGTCCTGCGCTCGGCGCGCCGTCGGTGATGACGTAGAGCGTGTCGAAGCCAGCGGCGTAGTATTTGTCGTAGAGGCCGCGGCCGCCGAAGCCGAGCGCTGCCTCCAGCGCGTCGTAGAGGTTGGTCGGGCCCTGCGGCCGCAGCCCGTCCAAGAAGCTGCCGAGCAGTTCGTCGCGCGCGTCGTCGTCGAGCGCTACCAGCGCTGGCCGGCTGCCTTCGGCTCGCCAGATCCGCACCTCTTCGCTGAACACGACGAAGTTGCAGAGCGCCCCGTCGGGTAGCGACATCACCAGCTTCTTGATCTCCTCGACGACGAGCTGTGCCTTGGTCGTTTGGGTCGTAGCGGCAACGCCGGCGCTGGTCCCCTGGGCGCGGATCGCAGCGGGCTCGGCCATCGACCCCGAGAAGTCCAGCACGAACAAGACCCGGTCCGACTCGATGTTGAGGTCGAAGAACTTGTCGTAGCGCCCGTCCTTTGTCGGCTCATCGCCCGGCGCGGGTTTCGGCCGCACGTTGAAGCTCGCTCCCTCTGCCTTCCAAAAGGCCTTCCACGGCGCGATCGCGCCGCGCGCGACGCTCTGTCCGGTCAGCCCCTCCAGCAGCTTGTGTAACCGCACGTCCATCGCCCAGGGGTCCTTCTTCCGCTTGAGCTCGGCGTCGAGCCCCGCGATCAGCGGCGGGATCACGGCCTTGCAGCGCATGTTTGCCATGGAGAAAGCGGCCGCGCTGCGCACCTGCCAGACCTTGTCGCGCTTGAGCAGGGCGGCGAGCTTCTTGATTGCTTGGTCACGCTGCTTGAGCAGTTCGCCTGCAGGCGCTTTGCCTTCGGTCTCGTCGACGTGCGGCCGCATGGCTTCACCGATGGCGTTGCACGCCGCGATGCGGACGTTGGGTTCGCGGTCTCGAAGCAGATCGAGCAGCGTGGGCACGAGGTCGAGCTCGGTGTCCTTCGCCATCGCGTTGACGGCGTGGACGCGTAGCTCGTTGGGCAAGGATCCGCAGGCGTGCATCAGCTCGAGCTTGGCCTCGAGGCTGGGGTGTCCGGCGAGCACGTTGAGCGCGGCCTTGGCGTGGCGTTGGTCATCGTTCTCCTCGGCCGCGCGTAGGCCCTTGGCCCGCAGCTTCTTTAACAACCACGGCAGCAGGTTGGGCGTCCTCATGCCGCGCAGGTGGCGCTGCGCCATCGAGCGCACGCGCCACGGCTGGACCTCGCGCTGGAACGCAACAGCTGCGGCCGGCTCGCTCGGCGCCGGGGGCTGTGAGGTCGCGACCTCAAACAGCGCGCGGGCGTCAGCGAAGGTGTCCCGCGCGGCGACCGCGGCCATGATCCCGTCGACGCGGTCGACGAGCTGGTGGTCTGTGAGGCCGTCCTTCTGAAAGCGCACGGCGCCCGCTTGGTAGTCGGTGATCCATGCGCGCAGCTCTGCCCCTGGGTCCTGGGATGTGAGCGCGGCGGCGAACAGTCCATACAACAGCGGCAGCAGGCGCATCATGACGTCCAAGCTAGCGGTCGCGGCGTAGCCCAGCCAGCGCCTCCGGCCTAGTCGGTGAAGGCTGCGACCGTGTTGCGCAAGACGCCGAGGCCGTCGATCTCGACTTCGCAGACGTCGCCAGCCTTCAGGTAGACAGGCGGCTTCCGCGCGAACCCTACGCCGGGCGGCGTGCCTGTCGCGATGACGTCGCCGGGCTCAAGCGTGAACCACGTGGAGAGGTCCTCGATCAACGCGGGTATGCCGAACACCAACTGGTCGGTGTTGGAGTCCTGCATCGTCACGCCGTTGAGCCGGAGCCGGATCCCTAGCGCGTGTGGGTCAGCGATCTCGTCGGTCGTCGCGACATACTCGCCAAAGGGCGCGAAGGTGTCGCAGGCCTTGCCGCGTTGCCACTGGCCGTCGGCGAACTGGAAGTCACGCGCTGAGACGTCGTGGAAGTTGCAGTAGCCGAGCACGTAATCCATGGCGTCCTCTCTGCGGACATTGGACGCGCGCTTGCCGATGACTACGCCCAGCTCGGCCTCGAAGTCCGTCTCCGTGCTGCCTTTGGGGATCATGATCGTGCCGCCGGGCGGGAGCACGCAGCTCGAGAACTTACTGAAGATCAGCGGCCGTTCAGGGAGCTCGGCGCCCTGCTCCTCGGCGTGGTCTCGATAGTTGAGGCCGATGCAAAAGATCTTGCCGGGTCGAGGAACTGGGGCGTGCAGGGTGACGGCGTCACGTGGCAGCGCGGCCGCTGAGCGCGCCGCGCTCAGCTTCGCGTCGTCCGCGAGCAGCGCGCGCGCCGCAGCCTGAAAGGGGTGCTCCACGTCACATGCGTCGAGGTCGTGGCCGAGGGCTGGCAGGCCGCACCCCGGGTGGGTCAAATCGAGCACGGCGCCGTCGTTGAGCAGCGCGCCTGGCTTGGGGTTGGGGGACGAGGACGTTGAGAAGGCGACGAGTTTCACGAGGGAGGCTCCTAGTTGGGTTCGTCAGCGAACCCGCTGGCGTCTGGGATGGCAAGGCTCCGGGGTGCTGCGCGGTCGCCGCGGCCCCAACGCTCGCTCAAGCGTCAGGCAGGTCGCGCGTGTCCAGCCGGCCTGCGGCGTGCAGCTCCTCGAAGCGACGCAGTGTCTCACCGACGCCTGTCCGCAGCGACGTGTCGGGGAGACCGGGGAAGTCGCGGTGGATCGCGCTGCCGTCGAGCTGGGTGGGGATCGCGAGCACCGGACCGTTCACTGCGATCTTCCCCGTAGCTGCGGGGCGCAGCGCTTCGATCGTCGCGACGATGTCGTTTACCGGGACGGCGTCACCGTGAAGGTTATAGACCTTGGCGCCGTCGCCAGATCGTGGGGCTTGATCGGCGCAGCGCACGAACGCCGCGGCTGTGTCGGCGACGTAGTTAAAATCCGTTACGCCGCTGAAAGCGATGGCGTAGGGCTGGCCCGTCGCCACGGCCTTCATCGCGGTAGTGGGGCCGGAGGTCATGCCCTGGTCGCGGCCGACGCCATAGACCGTCAGCGGTCGCAGCCCAACGCTCGGGAGCCCCTGGTCCTGCCAATAGATTTTTGCGGTGCCTTCGTTGGCGCGTTTGTAGACGCCGTAGTGCGTGGTCGGCTCACACGCGGCCTGTTCGTCGGGCGCCGCCTCGCCGGGCTCCGGGGGCCCGAACACCGCCGCGCTGCTGGCGTAGACGATCCGGCCGACGTTGGCCTTCAGCGCGGCTTCGAAGCAATGGATCGTTCCTAGCACGTTGACCCGCGCGCCGAGGGCCGGGTCGGCCTTGCAGAAGGGGACCTGGAGTCCTGCGAGGTGCACGACAGCCTCGGGCGCGGCGTCTCTCACGGCGCGCTCGACGGCAGCGCCGTCGGTGATGTCGCCGGTGACGAACTGCACGCGGGCGAACGCGTCGTCGTCGAGGATGTCGCGGATGCGGCGTGGGTCCCCGTCGACGTCGAAGACGACCGGCGTATCGCCGCGGTCGACGAGGTGCTTGACGACCCAGGCGCCGATGCAGCCGAGCGCGCCGGTGACGAAGTAGGTGTTGCTCATGTTCGGGAGACGAGTTCTAGCAGGAACACGTTCGCGGCGCCCGTCGGCTACCATGTCCGGATGCTCCGAACGATCGCTCTTTGTTGCTCGCTCGCCCTGCCTAGCATGGCGCAGACCGTGACCGGGTTCGTCGACAAGGTGGTGCGGATGGGTGACGAGGCCTATCGCTACCAAGTTTACGTGCCAGCCGATTACGACGACGGCAAGCCGTGGCCGGTGATGGTGTTCCTCAACGGCAAGGGCGAGTGCGGTCGGGACGGTAACAAGCAGGTCTCCGTCGGTCTCGGGGCGGCCATCCGCCGAGCGCCGGATCGTTGGCCCTTCGTGGTGGTGTTTCC
>NYVR01000085.1 GCA_002684655.1 Planctomycetota bacterium
ATCGTGCCGAGGCTGACGCCGAACAGCACCAGCGGCTTATCGGCGCGGCCCGGCTGCGCGCGCACGTAGTCCACGACCGCGACGACGTCGTCGCTCTCGCGCAGCCCACCGGTGAAAGGAGACCTGCTGCTGCTGCCGTGGTTGCACTGGTCGACTAGCCAGCACTCTCCGCCTCTTCGGCGCAGCATCTGCGCGACGGGCTCCAGCTCCAAAGAAGAGCGGAACAGGCCGTGGACCAACACCGCGACGAAGCGGGGATCAGGGTCGATCGGCTCGACGCAATAGGCGCGGATTTCGACGCCAGGTCTCGTCGGGACGAAGTGCCGCCGATCTTCGACAGCCGCTAAGGTCGCAGCGTCCAGCGCCGGACCGCCCGCCGCGCGCTCGGCGCGCAGCGTCGCTGTCGTCTGCACCTGGATCTCACCTGAAGGAAGGACGCGAGGCCCCGCGTAGCTGCGCTCGTCCCCCCTCGTCCCGACCCAGCGTGACACCACGTAACCGATCGCGGCGGGAAAGGTGACGAACAGGTGCAGCGGAAACAAGGCGAGGTGCACCCGCAGCACGAAGCTCCAGTATCGCCGCTGGGGCTTCCGGACCAGCCAACGAAGCAGCCCGAAGACGATCGCGAGGACGAGCGTCGGCAAGGTGAGCGCGAGCGCCGCGAGCAGCGGGAACGTCATGACGCGCGCTCCTCGCGCCAAAGTCGCCCCAGCGCACGCCGAGGTCGCGCCTCCTTAGGCGGCGCGAAAAGGCCAGGTGCACAGCGCCAGATCTTGGACACTTGTGCAGGCTAACGAGCGCTCGCGATGAGCGCCACGGCTCCGGTTCCGAGGTGCAAGTCTGGCCAGCTTCGGGCATCCTGCCGACATGCGCCTCGAGATCACGAAGCCCGACGATTGGCACCTGCACCTGCGGGACGGCGCGGTCCTCCGAGACGTGGTGCCGGCGGCTGCGCGGCAGTTCGAGCGCGCGATCGTGATGCCCAACCTCAAGCCGCCGGTCACCACGGTGGCCGAAGCCGAGGCATACCGCCGCCGCATCCTCGACGCCGTGCCAGCAGGGGAGAGCTTTGATCCGCTGATGACGCTGTATCTAACGGACAGAACCCCGCCGTCCGAGATCGAGGCAGCCAAGCGGTCTGCAGCAGTACACGCAGTCAAGATCTACCCAGCAGGCGCCACCACCAACTCCGAGAACGGCGTCACGGACTGGGGGCTCATTCGAGAGACGGTCGCGGAGATGGCGCGGGTCGACCTACCGCTGTTGATGCACGGGGAGGTCACCGACGCCGAGATCGACGTGTTTGACCGGGAGCGCGTGTTCCTTGAGCGTCACCTGTCGCCGCTCTGCGCCGATTTCCCGAACCTGCGCGTGGTGCTCGAGCACGTCACCACGGCCGATTCCGTCGCGTTCGTGCGGAGCGCTGGCGACAACGTCGCGGCAACGATCACGGCGCACCACCTGCTCTGGAACCGCAACGAGTTGTTTCGCGGCGGCATCCGCCCGCATGCCTTCTGCCTACCGGTCCTAAAGCGGGAGCGGCACCGGCAAGCGCTGGTAGAGGCCGCGACCAGCGACGATGCGAGCTTCTTTCTCGGCACGGACAGCGCGCCGCACGCTCGCGGCCGCAAAGAGAGCGACTGCGGCTGCGCAGGCATCTACACGGCACACGCCGCCCTGGAGCTCTACGCCGAGGCCTTCGAAGACGCGGGCGCGCTCGACAAGCTCGAGAGCTTCGCGAGCCACCGCGGACCCGACTTCTACGGGCTCCCGCGGAACGAGGGCAAGGTATCGCTCGTCCGCGAGGAGCAAGAGATCGCCGCGGAGCTGCCATATGGCGATGAGGTGCTCATTCCGATGCGCGCCGGTGAGAAGACGCGCTGGCGCATCGCCGACTGAGGCGCTGCGGCGGCGACCGTCAGCGGCGGCTGGGTAACGAGAGCTCGGGCTGCCAGCGCACGCCGTCACGACGTCCTCTGCGCCTGAGGCGCCGGGTGTCGACGGACCTAGGCATGAACGCGGCAGCGGCATCGACGAGCAGCTTCTTCAGCTTCTTGGCGGAGCAGGCCGCGGACGCCGAACCAACGACCTCTCCGCTGAGACCATAGGTTCGGGTCCTGACGACGAGCAGCCCGGTCTTCGGTGCCTTGTCGCTGCCCACCACCTTCGCCCACTCGGTCTCGTCGTCCGCCCGGCAGTAGAGAAACCGCCCGATCAACTCGTCGGACCAGCAGAGCTCGCAGAGGATCTCCTCCAGCGCCTCGGTGTCCTCGGGATCCCCTCGCAAGACGACCAGCTGCTGGGCGTCGCACTCGGTGACGTTGAGCGCGAGCCGCAGATCGCGCAGCAGGGGCAAGCCAAGTTCACGCGCTTTGGCGCGCGGCTTACCCGGGTAGCGCGCGGCAATCTTGCGCATCGACGCGGCCATCGCGGCGCCGCTCTTGTAGGGCCCTGTCGGCGAGCGCCCTGGCCGCACCAACGGCCGCTGACCGCTTGGATCGAGGATCGCGAACACCGTGTTAACGAGGCCGCGACCGCGCATCAGCCGCCGCATCAGCGCTGCCTCGTCCGCGTCCTCGAACGAGAGCAGGCGCGCACAGACGAAGCTGCGAGACGCCGCGACAACGGCTTGATCAGACAGGTAACTCCTGTCCATCTCCTGCTTACCCGGTCACCACATCCCAGGGACTTCGCCACAATGCGGCGCCGCGAAGACCAGCAGGATGGGCCGCTTGGTCGCCGCGGCCGCAGACTTCGCGGCTGCCCAGGTTCCGTGCCAGGCGATGCGATGCTCGACCTTACCCCAGTCCTGAGTAACGCTGGGGCCGGGCCCCTGCGCGGCGACGAAGGCCGGGAGCGCCAGCATAGACAACACAGCGACGGTGCTCGTCATAGACACAGATTACGGCCGCGGTCCGCGCTCCCCACATCAAAGTCTCGCGCGGCGGCCCCGCGCGCCGAGCCGATCAAGCGAAGGCTTGGCGCCCTGGACGCCCCAGTGATCTCCGGCGCCACACATGAGGGGCTCGATGGGCCGTGGCCTGCCGCCGCAGGCCCGCGCAGCATACCGGCTTAAAGATCCCGGCGCGCGCGGCGCGCGGGCTGGGGACGGCCGGAAGAAAACTGGAGCGGGTGATGAGATTCGAACTCACGACCCTCACGTTGGCAACGTGATGCTCTACCACTGAGCTACACCCGCAACCAGGGGCTCGTCTGCAGGAACCCTAACCCAGAATCACGGCAAAGCGATCCTGCCAGAGGGTTGACCCCGCGAACGAGGGCGGACATTCCTAAAGATCTGCAAGGTCGAAGTCAAGCCCGCGAATTCCCTTCCCGCGGCGAGGCCCGCGACCACGCCCCGAATCCATCCTCACATGCCCTCGTTCCCATCGACCTTCCCCGAGCTCTTGGACCAGCTCGTCCGCGAACGCGGAGAGCGGGTCTTCCTCCCGAGACGCACCGCACAAGACCACACTCCGATCTCGTTCGGACGCGTCGTGAACGACGTCGACGCGCTCGCGGCGGCCCTTCTCGATCTGGGACTCCGGCGAGGCGACCGCGTCGGCATTGTCGCCGAGAATCGCTACGAGTGGCTCGCGATCGACTTGGCGCTGGCGAGCGTCGGCGTCATCGACGTGCCGAGAGGATCGGACACTACCCCAACCGAACTTCAATTCATCCTGCAGCACAGCGGCAGTTGCGCGGCCTTCGCCGAGAACGACAAGGTCGCCCTCGACCTGCTGGCCATGCGCGCTGAGCTCCCAGCCCTTCAGCACGTCATCGTGATGGCGGACGCGACTGCCGTCGACGGCGCGCTGGCGCTCGGCGACCTGTTCAAGAGCGGCGCAGAAAAGCGCGACGCCGCCCCCGACCAACTCGCGGCAGCGCGCGCTGCTGTCGATCCAGAGGACCTTCTGACGATCGTCTACACGTCAGGCACGACCGCCGAACCCAAAGGCGTGATGCTGAGCCACAGGAACGTGCTGTCCAACATGTTCACCTGCATCGAGGTGCTCCACGTGAGCCATGAGGACAGCTTCTTGTCGGTCCTCCCTGCTTGGCACATGTACGAACGGATCATGGACTACCTCGCGCTGGCGACGGGCGGCCAGCTGGTCTACACCGACCGACGGCGGATCAAAGAGGACCTCAAAGCCGTGCGGCCCACGATCTTCGCCGCCGTGCCCCGCATCTGGGAGATGCTGCACGACGGCATCGTCAACTCGGCGCTCAAGCTCGAGGGCATACAAGGCAAGCTGTTCCGACGCTGCCTGACCGTCTCAAGACGCGTCGGCGCGGGCGCGCCGACGCTGCTCGACCGGCTGCAGTTCGCCGTGCTCGACCGCGTCATCAATAAGAAGGTCCGGGCAGGTCTCGGCGGGCGGCTACGCCTCTGCGCGAGCGGCGGCGGCGCGCTGCCGCGTCATGTAGACGAGACCTTCCTGGGTATGGGCATCCCGCTGCGCAACGGCTACGGGCTGACCGAGACCAGCCCGGTCGCGGCCGTTCGCCTGCCACACCAAACGCGGCCCGGCCACATCGGGCCGCCCCTGCCCGAGACACAGATCCAGGCGCGCAGAGAAGACGGCAGCCCCTGCGCGACGAACGAGACCGGGATCCTATGGATCAAAGGTCCGCAAGTTATGCGCGGCTACTACGAGAACCCGACCCGAACTCGCGAGGTCTTGGATGAAGACGGCTGGTTCAACAGCGGCGACTTGGGGCACTGCGACGACGAAGGCAACCTCTGGATCACCGGCCGCGCCAAAGACACGATCGTGCTCGCCGGCGGCGAGAACGTCGAGCCCGAACCCATCGAGACGTTGGTCAAGACCTCTCCGCTGATCGAGCAAGCCGTCGTCGTCGGCCAGGACGAGAAGGCTTTAGGGGTCCTCATCGTCCCGTCTGCTGAGGCGCTGGAACGAGAGGTCCCGCGCACGGATTGGGACGCGCGAGGCGACGTGCTCAACGGCGAGGCGGTCCGCAAGGTCTACCGCCGAGAGATCGACCGCTTGGTGACGCGCGAGAACGGCTGTAGGCCGACGGATCGCGTCGCGACGCTGCAAGTGCTCGCCGAGCCGTTGACGCCCGACAACGGCATGCTCACGCAGACCCTGAAGGTGCGCCGCCACGTGATCGCAGAGCGCTACGCCGACGTCATCGCGGCGCTGTTCCGGCGCGGCTGATCGGCAGCGGCTGCGGCGCGCCGTCCTCTCGAGGCTTCACCTGCTCAAGCAAACCACTGAGCCAGTCGCCGCCGCCTTGACAGGCGTCACGCAGCGCCTCATCGCGCGCCAACCGCGCGGCGATGGCGCTGGCGAGCGCGCACCCCGTGCCGCGTACCGGGCCACAGCTCCGCCGCGGGCGGACGAAGCGCGACGAGGCGCCTCGCTCCGCGAGTTGGTCCACGACTTCAGGCCCAGAAGCGTGCCCGCCCTTGCTCAGCACGGCCGCCGCGCCGAGATCAAGCAGCCGCTCGGGCATACCTTCCGCGAGCTGCTCAAGCTCGGGGATGTTGGGCGTGATCAGCGTCGCGACCGGCGCGAGGTGTTCGCGATAGGCTCTGACGAGCGCTGCGCCGCTGTCCATGCCACCCGCGGTCGCCGAGAGGACGGGGTCGATCACGATGGGGACGCTGCCAGCGATGTCGCGGAGCGCTCGCCCGACCTCCGCGGCGAGCGCCGCTGCGCCGATGTAGCCCACCTTGACCGCCGCCACTGGCCCATCAGCGAGGACGACTTCAAGCTGTTGACGCCAAACCGCAGCTGGGATCGGCTCGGCGCGCTCGAACCCTCGCGCGCCTTGGATCGTGGTCGTCAAAGCGATTGGCAGCGGCGCGCCGCCATGCAGCGCGACGACCGTCGCGTCGACCGTTACGCCGGCCCCGCCGCTCGGGTCGAGCCCGCCGAGCAAGAGAGATCGCTTCACCGCTGTAGACCTAGCTTGAAGTGACAGACCGGCGTGGCCGGGAGCTTGCAGGGAGCTGCTCGACCGCGTGAGCGCGTCGCGGAGTCAGTCGTCATCTTCACCGAGAGTCGCCGCGCTCGCGCCCGAGACGCCCATCGCCTTGAGGATGTTCCGCTCAAGGCGCCGCTCCAACCGGCGCAGGGTGCGCGAGTCGGCGCTCTCGAGCGTGATCGAGCCACCTGCTACGGATCCGTGACCGCCGCAAGACCCCTCTTCGCCCTCCATGCCGGCGCGGATCAGACGCCACGCGTCGCCGCCTACTTCGGTCCGCACCGACACGCAGTAGCTTTGACCTACGAGTCCGCCGCAGAACACGGCCCGCACGCCCTCCATTCGAAGCAGCAAGTCAGCGACCTCTGCGACCATCTCGGCGCTGGTCGTTCGACCGAGCGAGCAGAGCGTGATGCCGTCGTAGAGACGCGCCTTACCGAGCGCGTCTTTGAGCGTCCGGAAATAGGCAGCTGGAAGCCTTGGGTTGGCGATGGAAGCCAGCTCCGTGCGATCCATGTGCAGCGACAAGAACTCGAAGACCTTGATGTCTAGGTCGCTGACGTTGCGCGACAGGTCCGCCGTGTCTGTGCGTAACCCGTAGGCCAAGGCGGTGGCCGCGGGGCTGCTCGGGGCCAGGCCTGCGTGCATCAGGTAACTGGCGACGATCGTGCTGGTAGCGCCGATCTCAGGCCGGACGTCTACGAACGGCGGCTCGACCTCGGCCGAGGCGTCTCCGGCGCGTTCATGGTGATCGACGACGATGTCTACGGCGCTGCCCGCGGGGACGAAGGTATGCCCGAAGCCAGGCTGCGTATCGACCAGAGCGATGCAGTCGAAGTCGCTCAGTTTGATCGTGTCGAGCCGACCCATGTCGATCTTGAGTTCACGCACCATCGCCTGGTTCTCGGCCCGCAGGATCTTCCCGGTGATCGCCAGCTGACTCTCACAGCCCGCGGCGAGACGCGCGAACTCCTGCAGCCCGACGGCGCCGCCCAAAGAGTCGGGGTCGGGGTTGTTATGGGTCAACACGAGCAGCCGCTGCCGCTTGCGCAGCAGCTGGCGAAGCTCTTCGGCCCGGTCGGCGCCGGGTCGGACCGTCTTGGCTGAGGGGAGGTTCATGATCGAGAGCGCGCTAGACCACAGGCCACACTTTGCATCGACCTCGCAGGCTGCCGACTTTTGGTCAGAAGCCGTACTTGTCGAGGCAAGAGCGCATACCAGGCATCTCCCCGCTGTTGACCGAGAGATCCAGTTCCAGCACCACCGGGAACGAGTTCCCGGTATGGGGTACATAGGAGGCGCACAGGCCGTAGTCCACCCCACCCGCCCCAGGGGGAAGATAGAGGCCCTCAGGCGACGCGTCGCCGAGGGTCATCCCTGCGAGGCAGCTACCAAACGCCTCAAGCCACTCCCCCTGGGGCTCGGCGAGGACTTGCTCGCGGCGAGCGCAGATTGCCGCGTCGTGCCAGTAACCAAGGCGCTGGTGCGCGAGGTCCTCGAAGATGTCTCGCAGCGCGACGGCGTCGACGACGCCCCGCAGACTGCGGCTCTGCGTGATGCTGAAGTCTATATCAGGGAACGACTTGAGCACTTCATACAGCTCGCGGCAGGCTCGATCGACGGCGGCGTCCCGGCCGACGTTACGGCGCGCGAGCAACGCCTGCGCCCGCTCTGCCGTCCAGTCGTAGGCGGGCTCGCCCAGGTCCTCGGCCTCGATCTCCCCGAGGACAGAGACCACGCCAGCGTCCAAGACGACCTGCGGGACGCCCAGGACGCGGGCCGTCGCGACCGCGTCCGCGATGGCGCGGCCAGCGGCCTGCCGCTCACCCAACGCCTCGGCGACGAAGCCGTTCATCGGCGACCGGTCCGTCAGCGGTCCCCCTGCCCGCACGCCCGCGAAGCGAAACGGCAGCTCATCTGCGGCCGCCCGCATGCCCGCCCAGTCGATCGCGCGAGGGCCCGGAGATACACCCATCCCCGCAAATCCGTTCTCCAGGAGAGAAACCAGGAGCCGAGACGGCTCACTCGGACCGTGCACGGTGGCCCAGGCGGCCGCAAGGTATCGCTGCACTCGCATGTGAGAGGGACTATCGGAGAGATCGGGGACGACGCTACCCTTCAATTGTCCGGACGGTGCCGTCCGAACCAAGAGCGGAGCGCAGACTATGACCCCCACCCTCGTTTTTCCTGCCGTCGCCCTGCTCGCGTGCGGGCTCGCTGGATGCCGCGCCCAAGGCAGCGGCCAGCGAGACCTCCAGAACGCGGTCACGCGGCTCGAGCAGCAGATGCGAGACGTCGACCGCTACCTCTCCCAGCTAGAGCGCGGCGCTGGAGCCGTCAGCGACGCGCCAAAAGCGGCGACGACGGCCGCGAACGACGAGTTGGGAGAGCTCCGCGAGCTGCTCAAGAGCCAGGAAGAGGCGCTCGCGCAACGCATTCGCGCGCTCGAGCAAAACCAGCAGAAGATGGAGCGAGCCAGACAAAGCCTCGAGGCCGAGCATGCGCGCGTGCTCAAGCTGAAGGAGGGAGAGCTCGCCGCAGCGCGCGCCGAGCTCGACGCGCTGCGCGCCAAACAGCGGGATTCGAGGGCTGAAGAGCCCGCCAGCGACGCGTCGCAGCGATCCCGTCAAGTCGAGAAACCTCGCGGCGACGACGCGAACCGCGACATCGCGCGACCTTCGACGCCAGAACACGAGCCGACCGCCGAGGCCGCAGCTACTGACGACGCCGAGACGATCCGTCGCCTTCGCGCCGAGAACGCCGCGCTTAAAGAACGCCTCCGCTCTACGCGACCACGCCGGGCCGACAGCACTGCTTCGCCGACAGAGCAAGCCCAGCGCCACCGACCCTCGAGCGCGGGAGGTGCGAGCGATGTACACGTCCACGGCGCTGGTCGCACCCTGATCATTCACGCCGACCAGGGCACCGTGAACGTCTACGTCGACGACGCCGGAAAGGCGTCCGTACGGGGACCTCGATCCTCCGCCGCCGGCAAACCAAGCAACGCTGCGACAGGATCCACGGCGGGCGGTCGTGAGCGCTGATATACGACGCTACTGACCGGCGCGGCCCGCGCGGCGTCGCAGGTAGAAGTACTCGTTGTAAGGACGGTCGTCCGTGATCTTGACGCTCCGATCTTCGGGAAGCAGCGCCTCGACGGAGACAGCACGCTCAGGGTTGAGGATAAACCGCCAGCACGTCCCCAGATCTTGCACCTGACCACCGGTCGCAGCCTTCGCCCACCAGAGCATGTCCTCGCGGGCAGCCGGTGGCATGCGCGAGATCGCGTCTTCGACAGAAGGCCGCTCCAAGGGCTGAAAAGAAGCGAGCAGGTGCAAGCCCCGCGTCTGCAGCTCATAGTCGGTCTCGACGCCTTCCGGCGGCTCCCGGAACGACTCGATGATCTGCAGGTGAGGAAAGGACTCATTCAGCGTGTTCACGACGGCCTTGGCGATCGCTTTCTCCCCTCCCGGGAACCACTGCTGCAGCACGCCTGTCGGCGTCAACCGCTCCTTGAGCACGTCATAGAACTCGGTGGAGTAGAGTAGGCTCGAGCCGCCGGCTTCGACCGGCGGCGGCGGATCAATGGTGATCAGGTCGAACTTCTCCTCCGTACGAGACAAGAAGCGACGACCGTCATCGACGACAACGCGCGCGCCAGGCATCGCGAGGTGCTCCGCGGCGTCGTCCCAGAAGAAGCCGAACGATTCGACGACGCTCGGCACCAACTCGACCGCCGTCGCCTTGCCCGGCCACGAAAGCAGCGAGCGGAAGGTTGTCCCCATGCCAAAGCAGATCACGCAGGTCGACTCGGGCGGCTGCTCGCGCATCACTAGCGGCAGGTGGGCCATGACCATCGTCTCCGGCACCAGCTCGGTGATCCCGACGCCGTTGACGAGCAGGCGCTTCTTCATGCCTTCGCCGAACGCGACCACGCTCGCGGTCGAGTCGCGGCGGACTTCGGCGTTTTTATAGACGCTCGGGTCTTCGTGCGTGCGGGTGCTGAAGACCGCCAGCAACATCGCTCCAACGGCGACAGCCTTGACCGTGAGGTCGAGGACGCGGCGCCGCGACGAGACGCCCAGCAGGAACAGCGGATACACCAGGGCCATCGACAGCAGCGCCCACTTGACGCCGACCATCGGCAACAACACGTAGCCGCTGAACAGCGGACCGAGGATGCAGCCGAGCACGTTGACGGCGTACGCTGACCCCGCCGCCCCTGGTTCACCTCGCGCATGCTCGTCGACGAGCTGCGGCGTCATGTAACCGAGCAACATCGAGATCGGGACCAAGCTCAGCAACACCAAGGCTTGCTCGCCGTGCCAGCGTGGGTCGTTGCAGACCAGCGGCAGCAGCGACGCAAGGAACAGCATCGGCAGCAGCGTCGCGGCGTCAGCGGCCCGACCCCTGCGCAGGTGCAGCCGATAGAGCGCCGATCCCAGCCACGTCGCCAGCAGGTAGGTCGCCAGCACGGCAGCGAACGCGTAGATGGTGGTCTTGAGCACCGGCGTGAACGCGCGGGTCCAGACGACCTCCATCGCCATGGACGTGAACCCGGTCGCGAACAGCAGCGACAGCCTGAGGCCCCGCCCGACGCTGCCGCGCGCGCCCCCGACGGGCGCTGCAGCGAGCCGGCGCGGCGCCGCAGCCTCGGCCTCACTCCGCTGGGCCAACCGAGGCATCAGTATCGCGATGACGCCGATGGCTACATTGATCACAGCGGCGACCAGCAGGGTCTGTCGGAAGCCAAGCAGCTCGATGAGCACCAGCGCCGTGGTCAACGCGCCGGCCATCGCGCCGATGACGTTGCCGAGATAGAGGTAGCTAAAGGTCTCCTCGTCGCCCCTCGTCGAAGCTCGCAGAAACGCCATCATCAGCGGGAACGTCGCGCCCATCAGCGTGGTGAACACCAGGATCGAGAGCGTGATCACGACCGCCGAAGCGCCGAGGTAGCTCGCCGAAGAGGCCTCACCGAGGCCCCGCAGCCAGGTCTCGCCGACGTCAAACGCCCATGGCACGCACCACGCCCCCGCGCCGATCCCTAGCTCGGCGACGCCATAGCCCACCGCAGCGGCGCCCGGGCTGCGCGCGGTAAGCGCGTTGCCGACGCGACCGCCGAGCCAGGAGCCAAGGGCCAAGCCCAACATGAACACGCTCAGCAGCACCGACAGCACCGGGGTGACGATGCCGAAGTCGGCGAACGCGAGGCGCAGCCACACGACCTGATAGAGCAGGCCGCAGAAGCCGGACGCGACGAACAACAAGAATGCGATGGGACGGAGCACGAGTCCTTCTTTTCGGCGACCGAGCGGGTTCAGCGAGAGGATTCTAGCCCTGCGATGATCGGTTTCTCGCCAGAAGCGCTGTTCAACGCCCGAACTCGGCCAGGAGCTCCTGCAGCCGCTGCAGGGCGCGCATATGAAGAGAGCGGACGGTGACCTCCTTGTCGTAGCCGAGCTCTGGCGCGATCTCGGCGAAGCTCTTGCCCTGGAAAAGGCGCAGTTCGATCACCCGCTTGTGCTTCTCGCTGAGCTCGCCGAGGGCGACGTCGAGGGCGCTCTGCAGCTCTTGGAAACGGACCAGCATGCTCTGTCGCTCGACGCTCTCGTCAACGAACCGCTCGCGGCCGCCCGCTTCGTCGAAGTCGCCGAGGTGACGCACGTCTCCCTTACCGCGCTTCTGCGCCCGCGCGCGCCGCCAAGAATCCTTGAGTTTGCGATCCGCGATAGTGCGGACCCACCCGCTGAAGGAAGCGCCCGGCTCCACTTGGAACTCGCCGATGTCACGAAACACCTGAAGCATCACCTCCTGCTGCAGGTCCTCGCGGCTCTTGTCTGACGGCAGGCTCTGACCGTACGACGCCTCCGCGACCCACTTCGTGACCTTCTCTTGGAGGTTCCCCCAAGATAGATCACCCTCGTCTCCCTGTACGTTCTGGACGTGCTGCAGGGTGCTCGAGAGGTCTTCCTCTGGGTCTTCGGGCTTCTCCGACGACGCAGCGCTCATACCCTCGACCATACATCAGCGACACGCTGCGTGCACCGCGACACGTACGCCTGAGCGCCATTCCCTGATCGCGTCGCAGGCGACCGTTGGCTAGGGTCGCGGTCGCATGGTGGAACCCAAACGTATCGCCGTAGTCGACATGGGCTCGAACGCGATCCGCTTCATGATCGCCGAGGTCGCGGGCGATCAACCTCGGATCCTGACATCCCACCGACACCCCATCCGCATCGGGGACGCCGTCTTCCGCAGCGGCTACGTCCCGGAAGACGATGTCGCCGCGATCGCCGACGCCTTCTGCAGCTTTGGCGAGGCGTGCGATCAGCAAGATGTGCGGCTGCGTCGCGCGATCGCTACAGCCGCGATGCGCGAAGCTCATAACAGCGACGCGGTCGTAGACCGGGTCAGGGACGCCTCTGGGTTCGATGTCGAGGTGATCTCAGGAGAGCAGGAGGCGCACCTCTTAAAGCTAGGGGTCGAGACGAAGCTCGAACTCAGCCGCGGTCGCTCTGTGCTCGTAGACGTCGGCGGCGGCTCTGCCGAAGTCGTCGTCGTCGACGACGGCGCGGTCGCGAGCGCCCGGTCCTACCCGCTCGGCGCGCTCAGGATGCTAGAAAAGTTCCGCGACGTCGGCGCAGACGGCGTCTTCGCACAACTGCGGCAGCACCTCGAGTCCCTAACAGGGCGTTTGTCAGAGGGCTTCGCCGACGCGGCCGTGGACCGATGCGTCGCCGTTGGCGGCAACATTGACAGCCTCTCCGACCTCGCCTCCGCACGGATCGGGCGGCGGCCTACAGCCAAAGCCGATGCCTGCGCGACCGAAGACCTCCACGGAGCGATCGAGTCGCTGGCCGCGCTCAGCGTGCCCGAGCGCATCGACCGCCATGCGCTCGCCGCAGATCGAGCAGACACCATCGTCCCGGCCGGTATGGTCTATGCACACGTCGCGCGGCTGACGGGCGCGGCGCGCTTGCTGACGCCCCGCGTCGGGGTCAAGGAGGGCCTCCTCGAAGCTGTCGCCCGCGGTCACGGCGTCCGCGCCGCGAAGCGTCCAACGCGCGAAGCGACCGATCAGATCGAGTCCGAGTTCAAGCTCCGCGCGAACGGCGACGTAACGGTGCTAGAGGTAGAGGCGGCGCTCAACGACCTCAAGGTGCGCTACACGCGGCGCACGACAGATCGACACACCGACACCTACCTCGACGATTCGTCCGGGTCGCTCACCCAGCGTGGCGTCGGACTGCGGCTTCGGGACGGCAGCGAAGGGCGCGTTTTGACCTGCAAGCTCCGCGGAACGGTCGAAGGCGGAATGCACCGACGCAGAGAAGTCGAAGCGCGTTGGCGACCGGCAACGCCGCCGGAGCAGATCGAGCAACTCCCTGAATCGATCCGCGATGTGATCGAGCCGCTCGTCGGCGGTCGCGAGCTACGCGCACGCCTGCAGCTGTCGGTCGTCCGCGAGATCAGGATGTTGGCATCTAAAGGTGAAGACATCTGCGAGCTCGCCGTGGACACGGTCTCGGCGCGCTCAGGCGACCAGCGCGTGACCTTCCAAGAGATCGAGCTCGAAGTGCTCGGCAACCCCGCGGAGAACGGCAGGATCGCTGCGGCCCTCCAGGCGCGGCTCCCCGTAAACTTCGCGACGGACGATAAGCCGACCCACGCAGCAGCGGCGCTCGGCCTGTAAAGGCTTCCGCGCTTGTGATCCACGCTGCACCCACCGACGCGAACGCCTAGACGCGCGCAAGCCCGCTCGATTGCCATAATGGCAACTCATGCCAATATGACGTATTTGACGGATCTAGCAGGCGCTATCAAATAGCATTTAAATGTCTGCCATTTAACGTTTTGCAAGATATTTGACATCGTGGCATGGGGGTTGCTCTCAAAGCTCCCATCATGCGAAAGATCCAGAACACCATCCCCCAGATCCGCGACCCCTTCCAGAGCCTGCTCGGACACTTGTTCCGCGATACGCTCACCGACCTTCAGGCTGAGCAAGGCCGGCGTGAGTCGGCGCCGCGTACCAACATCGCCGAGACCGAGGCTGGCTACGAGCTGTCCTTCGAGCTCCCCGGCGTCGACGAGTCCGACATCGACGTGCAGCTGCACGACAAGGTCCTCACCGTCAGCGCCCACCGCGCGGCCGCCAGCGATTCGGGCGACGACGAGCCCGGCAGGCGCTGGCACCGTCTTGAGCACGGACACGGAGAGTCACGGCGTTCCATCTCGCTCCCGCAGGATGCAGCCGACGACGGCGTCGAGGCTGTATGTAAGAACGGCGTCTTGAGCGTCATCGTCCCCAAGCAGGAGCGGGCGCAACCGTCCAAGATCCAGGTGCGGGCTGGCTGATGACGCAGGGAGACCTGCCGCGTCGAACCATGCCCTCGCGGCTGCTAGCCTGATGCTGTGATTACGACGGTGCAGAGAGTCGAGCGCGCGCGCGTCCTGGTCGATGGCGAAACCGTCGGCGAGGTGGCGCGCGGTCTGCTGCTGTTCGTCGGCGTCGAGCGCGGCGACGCCGCTGAGGATGCTGACGAAACCGCGCGGAAAGTCTTAAGCATGCGCGTCTTTGCCAAGGACAAACCGACCGACCTGTCTGTCCAGGACATCTCCGGCGGATGCCTCGTCGTGAGCCAATTCACGCTCGCGGCAGAGCTCCAGCGTGGTCACCGACCAGACTTCACAGCGGCTGCGCACCCCGACCTCGCGCGCCCACTATACGAGCGCGTCGCCGCAAAGCTCCGCTCCGCCGGCGTCGCGGTCGCGACCGGCGTCTTCGGCGCCTCGATGCAGGTCGAACTCATCAACGACGGCCCGATGACCTATCTGCTGTGCGTGCGCGGAGGCAAGACTCGGGCGCGCGCCGACTACACGGCTTGACCAGCGCCGAAGGTCAGGCGAGCCCGAGGTCGTCCATGTCTTCTTCCTCGAAGCCGAGGTAGTGACCTAGCTCATGATAGAGCGTGATCCGAATCTGCTCGACGAGTTCGTCCTTCGTCGCGGACATCCGCTCGAGGTTGCGCTGAAAGAGGTAGATGCGACTGGGCCGCAGCGGACCGTCGTGACCCGCCGTCTCCGGCAGCGGCACGCCGTCGAAGAGGCCGAGCATGTCGGGAGACACCTCTTCAGCGGCGCCCTCTTCATGAAGCTGAATATCCGGCAATTCCTGCACGATCACCGCGACGCGATCGAGGCTCTTACGGAACTGGCGCGGCAACGCCCGCGCTGCCTCTTGAACTTGTTTGTCGAACTCGACGCGCGTCACGCGCGTTGGGTTCACGTATTTGTCGGGCACGAGCGCCGCTGCGCGCGCGAACAGGCCCTCAGCCTCGTCGAATGAGCCCCGCCGCTCCAGCAAGCAACCCGCGACGACGTCCGCGTCCGCGAGCGCGTCGGGGAGCGCGCGGGCCTCGCCGATCGCTGCTTGCGCCTCGTCAAACCGCCACTGCAAGAAAAGACTCATCGCTAGCCAGCACCGCGAAGACGGGCAATCGGGGTCTACCCGCAACACCTCTCGGAACTGCTGCTCCGCCTCGCGGGCCTTCCCCATGCCCAGGTATACGTCACCTCGCAGGAAGGTCATGTCGGAGGCGATCCCGCGACCGTCGCGGACGGCCGCGTCGATGGCCGCGAGCGCGTCCTCAAGTCGGCCGTCTGCGAGCAGCTGTTCAATGTCGCGGACGACAGGGTCTGCGCCGACGCCCTCGTCGATCTCGGGCGGCACGATACCCGCGGGCTCGATGTCCATGGCTAGAGTCAAGCAGCGCTCGCTTGGAGTGTCGACCGACGACCTCGAAGATATCAGCGCTCGCGCGGATACACCGGCAGCCGTTCGCTGGAGCGAAGGAGGGGCGTAGGCGCATCAACGTGAGCGCGCGCACCGCCGGCTCTACAGCCCCCTCGAAGGCCTCGGTTCTCGCCACCGAGTTGAAGCAGGGCTGCCGCGCTAGATCTCTAGCAGGCCCTCGCGAATAGCGAGGCGGGCGATCTCAGCCGAGGAGTGACAGTCGAGCTTCCGTTGCAGGTTCTCGCGGTGCTTCTTGACGGTGCCCAGTGACAGATCGAGCGCAGCTGCCACTTCCTTGTTGGCCTTTCCTACGGCTAACAATTGAAAGACCTCACGCTCGCGCGGCGTGAGCACGGCCAACGGCGAAGCCTCATCTGCAGAGGCAGCCTCGCCGCGCACCGCGCGCGCCATAAAGCCGCTCGCTACCTTCGGCGACAGATAAGAGTCGCCGCGAACGATTGCTTCGATCGCCAGCGAGAGCTCAGCGGGGTCGCTGTCCTTCGAGAGGTAACCGTCGGCGCCAGCCTGCAGCGCCTGCTGAACGAACTTCATGCCCGCGTGCTGAGAAGCCATTAGCACACGAGTCTGCGGCGAGGCGCGCTTGATCGGTCCGATAGCGTCTAGACCGGAGAGGCCTACCATGGTGATGTCCAAGATGACGACATCAGGCCGCAGCTCGGCGACGAGGTCTATCCCTCGACGCGCGTCGCCTTCATCGCCGACGACCTGAAAGCGCGCGACGCTGTTGAGCAGCGCCTTTAACGCAGCGCGCACGATCGCCTGGTCGTCGATGAGGATGATCCGGATCTGATTGTCTGCTTCCATAGATTGCGGCTCGCGACGCGTTTAGGCGTCGACTCTAGTGCCCGGCCGACGCGGCGAGTAGCCGATCCGGCAAGACGATTCGGAATCGCGCGCCGCGCTCAGTGTCGACGAGCGTGATGGTGGCGCCGTGCGCCTCGACCACCTTTCGAACGAACGCGAGACCTACGCCGGTCCCCGATTTCTTGTAGCTCTGGAACGGCTTGAACGCGTCCTCCCTGCGCTCCTGCGGGATCCCAGGTCCGTCATCGAAGACGTCGATCGTGACGTCATCAGGCCGCCGCGCGACCTCGATCCGCACGACACCGTCGCCGTCGCAAGCTTCCGCGGCGTTGCGCAGGAGGTTCTCGAAAACCTCCGAGAACAGCTCTCCGTCTAAGACGACCTGCAGGTCAGGGTCGACTTCGACCTCAACACGCATGCTCGCAAACACAGAGTGCGCGCGCGACGCATCTACAGCACGGACAGCGAGCGCGCGCAGCGACGTGGGGGCGACCTGTAGGGTCAGCGGACGGGCAAAGGACAGCGTGGCGCCCAAAAGACGCTCAATCCGCGCGAGGCTGCCGACGAACTCGTCGATGACCACACCCTCTTGGACACCGAGCTTTTCGCCTACGGCGCTGAGCGCGTGTCGCAGCCCTGTGATCGGCGTCCGAATCTCATGGCTCAGGACCGACGCAGACTCGCCGATCTCCGCGAGGCTCTTCAAGAGCTGCAGCTCGCGCCGCTGGGCCTCATCCCGCTCGCGCAGCAGCGCAACATGTCGCAGGCCGCGATCGACGACCTCGCCGAGCCGGTCCTCGGTCACCGGCTTTTGGATGTAGTCAAAGGCGCCGCTGCGCACAGCAGCAGATGCCGTCTCCAGGTTCGGGTCGCCCGTGATCAGGATCACGGGCTCTTGGCAGCCGCGCGCCTCGACGACCTCGTGCAGCACCCGAATGCCGTCGTAATCCGGCATCACAATATCGGTGATCAACACCTCGAAGCGACCCGGCTGCAGGTGCTCTTGCACCTCGGCGAAGCTGTTACCTTTCACGACCTCGAGCCCGCGCCGCTCCAAGAACCGCGCCAGCGTCGCCAGGAGGCGCTCTTCGTCGTCAATCAGGACTGCTCTCGCCATGTCGTTCGTCTGCTGCCTGCTGCATGATGCTAGGTCATACCCGAGGAGGGGCTCAAGGCAGTCTCGGCCCGTTCGAGGGCGCACGACCGTTGGGCACAAGTCCGTATCCAGAGGCATTCAGCCCAGGTAACGACGTCGAATCCCTCATGCGCGGCGCTGTGGCCTCCCCTGCGCGGCATCTGAGCCCAGCTAGAGCGGCCCTACGGCCGCTAGCAAGTGCACGACGCGCTCGGTTGCAGCTGCGCACGCGTTGCAGGTGCCTGACACGCCGCTTTCGTTATAAATAGAGCCGCGTCCGCGGCCGCTCCGGCTGCACGCGACAGCCACTATGAGCGACTCTGTATTCACCGGCTGCATGCCGGCCCTGATGACTCCCTGCGCCGTCCGTGACGGCGAACGCGCGCCTGACTTCGACGCCTTGGCCGAGAAAGGCTCCGAGCTCGTCGCTGCCGGAATGAGCGGCGTCGTCTACTGCGGCTCGATGGGTGATTGGCCACTGCTGACTGACGCGTGGCGTATGGAGGGCGTCCGCCGCCTCGTAGACGCCGGCCTGAGAGTGATCGTCGGCACCGGCGCGGTCAACACCGGCGCCGCCGCGGCGCACGCGCGCCACGCCGCGAAAGTCGGGGCCGCGGGCCTGATGGTGATCCCGCGCGTGCTTTCACGCGGCACGTCGGCATCCGCGCAACGCGCTCACTTCGAGGCCGTCCTCAGCGCGGCGCCAGATCTCCCGGCGGTGATCTACAACAGCCCCTATTACGGCTTCGAGACGCGCGCCGACCTCTTCTTCGCGCTCCGCGCACGCCACGAGAACCTAGTCGGATTCAAAGAGTTCGGAGGCGCAGCCTCGCTGACGTACGCCGCCGAACACATCACGAGCGGTGACGATCGCCTGACGCTCATGGTCGGCGTCGACACCCAGGTCGTACACGGCTTCGTCAACTGCGGCGCCACCGGCGCAATCACGGGGATCGGCAACGCGTTGCCTGGACCGGTCCTTCACTTGGTCGCGCTTTGTGAACAGGCGCAGGCCGGCGACGCTAACGCCCGCAGGCGGGCGACCGAGCTAGGCGACGCGCTCCAGGTGCTCTCGACCTTCGACGAGGGGCCCGACCTCGTGTTGCACTACAAGTATCTTCTCGAGCTGCTAGGCGACCATCGCTACAGCGCGCACTTCAACGAGTCCGACGCGCTCACCGCCAGCCAGCGCTCCTTCTGTGAGGAGCAGCTGCGGCAGTTTCAGCGCTGGTATGAGCGCTGGAGCAGCTGACGACCAAGCTGTCTCCGCGACCGACCGTAGACTTCTGCGGTGTCACGGACTCCTCAACCGGTCAAGCCAGCGTGACGCAGGAGCGCCTCCGTGGCGGGGCCTCGCCCCCGAAAAGCCTCGAAGACCTTCATCGGATGGCGGCTGCCACCGAGCGCGAGCACGGTGTCACGGAAGCGGCGGCCGGTCGCCCGGACCGCTGCGTCATCTTCAAGGCCTGCGTCCTCGAACGCGCCAAAGGCGTCGGCGCTGAGCACCTCAGCCCACTTGTAGCTGTAGTAGCCAGCGGCATAGCCGCCCGCGAAGATGTGGCTGAAAGCGCACAAAAAGCGGTCCTCGGGCAGCGGCGTCAAGACGGTGCAGCTTTCGGCGACCTCACGCTGGACGTCAAACGGCGAACGCTCGATCGACGGTTGGTAGCCGTCGTGCAGCGCGAGGTCGGTGAGGCCAAAGTAGAGCTGACGCAAGGTGTCGCTGCCGGCGCGATAGGTGCGCGCGGCTAGCAGCTTGTCGAACAGCGCCTGCGGCAGCGGGTCGCCGGTCTCCCAGTGACCCGAGAATCCGCGCAGCGTCGGCTGGTGATAACACCAGTTCTCCATGAACTGACTCGGCAACTCGACCGCGTCCCATTCGACGTTGTCGATCCCAGCGGCGCCGTCGCGGTCGACCGTGGTCAACATGTGCTGCAGCCCGTGACCGAACTCATGGAACAGGGTCTCGACCTCGCGGAACGTCATCAATGAAGGACGCTCGCCGACTGGCGGCGTGCCGTTGCACACGAGGTACGCAATCGGCAGGCGAACGACCTCGCCGGGACCTGCGAGCGTCGTGCTGCGGCCGAGGCAGTCCGCCATCCAAGCGCCGCCGCGCTTCTCGGCAGGCCGCGAATACGGGTCGAGGTAGAACGCGGCCCGCGGCGCCCCGCTGCTGGCGTCGACAATCCGGAAGAACCGCACGTCCTCGTGCCACACGGGCGCCTCACCGTCCGCGGCGACGACCTTCACTTCGAAGAGCCTCTCGGCGAGCGCGAACAGGCCGTCGAGGACCTTTGGGAGCGGGAAGTAGGGACGCAGCTGCTCGTCGGTGATCGCGTAACGATGCTCGCGTAGGCGCTCGGCCCAAAAGCCAACGTCCCAGTGACGGAGCTCGCCTTCGAAGCCGTGCTCAACAGCGAATGCCTGCAACTCCGCATGGTCGCGCTGCGCTGCAGGCCACGCTCGCTCACGGAGCTCTCCGAGGAGATCGCGGATCTCCGCGACGCTGTCGGCCATCTTGCGAGCGAGGCTCAGCGATGCGAAGTCGGCGAATCCAAGCAGCCCGGCCTTTTCAGCGCGTAGCACGAGGATGCGGTCGATGACGCGACGGTTGTCGGTGTCGCCTTCCGAGGCGCGCGACACATAGGCGCGATAAACCTGCTCGCGCAGATCTCGCCTCGTCGCATGCTGCAAGAACGGCGACAAGCTCGGGCCATCGAGGGTGATTCGCCAAGGCCCTTGTTCGGCCGTAGCCTCGTCTTCGGCGGCCTGCGGGGCTCCGGCCTCAGCGCCGCGCGCCTCGCGATACGACTGCGCCGCGAGCTCGCGCGCGGTCGTCGGCAAGCCATCGACCTCGGCTGGCGAGCGAAGGATCAACTCGTAGGCCTTGGTCGCGTCGAGCACGTTGTTAGAGAACGTGGTCGAAAGCTCGGCGAGCTCCATCTGGATCTCGTTGAAGCGCGCCTTCTGCGAGCCTTCGAGCGCCACACCAGACAGCTCAGCGCCGCGGATCGAGGCGTCGAGGACGCGTCGCTGGGCCTCATCGAGCGAACTGCCGTCGGGCCCGTCCCGCAAGGCGACCGCGGCGGCGTAGAGCGGCTGACTCTGCCCAACGCGCGTCAACAGCTCGACCACAGCAGGCTGAACGGCCTCGTGCGCCGCGCGCAGCTCCGGAGAGTTACGGACCCCGGTCAGGTGGCCGACCGCACCCCACGCGAGCTGCAGCGGCTCAAACCTGCGGGTCAGGTCTTCGATGCGCGAAGACCAGGTCGGTTGGACGTCGGCTTCGATCTGCGCCATCGCCTGATGGAGGTCCTCGAGCAGCTGGCTTATGGCCGGCTCAACGTGCTCGGGTGCGATCTCGTCGAACGACGGCGGCAGGTGCGTTTGCAGCGCGAGGAGAGGGTTACTGGCGGCGGGTTCACTCACCCCCTCTCTATCGGAGCGCTGGCTCCGATTTGCAACAGCGACGCTGTGTATTGCTGCGGCGACGGGTAGACCGGGACCGCCGAGCTACCATCCCGCTGCGCCCGCGAGGACCCAGATCGAGACGCCTGCGAGGACCGTCGCGGCGACGCGGTGCACGCCCAGACGTCCCTGATGTCCCGACATCTTCGCCGCGAACCAATGGCCGCCTGCCGCATAGAGCGACATCGAGGCGAACTCCGTCACGGTCATGATGGCCAACATCGCGGCGAACTGAAGCAGCAGCGAACCCTCGCCTTCGATGAAACGCGGCAACAACGCCACCAAAAACGCCCACCCCTTAGGGTTACCGACAGCGGTGACGAAGCCCAGACCAACCAGCTGATACGGGAGCGTCGCCAACTGCTCGATCTTGCGGACCGCTTCCTGCGGCTGCCGGAAGAGCACGATCGCGAGATACATCAAGTAGACGCCCCCGAGCAGGGAGAGCGCGGTGAACCAGGACGCTCCCTGATCACGGACCCAGGTCAACGACCAGAACGTCGCCGAGAATACGACGGCGACACCCAGCAGCTCACCCACCATCATCCACAGCGCTACTCTGTAGCCGACTGTCATCCCCAAAGTGAAGGCCAAGGTCATACACATCCCTGGGGTCATCGAGACCGCCGCGATCGTCAACGTATAGAGGCCGAGGTCGGCGGTCATCTCGGCTCCCTGCTCGTGTGCGGTGACGATGTCGTGGCCTGCTTACCGCGGCCGCGGGACGAGACCGAGCGCGTCATAAGCGCGCGCTACGGTCGCGCTGGCGCGCTCGCTGGCGCGCTCGGCGCCGCGCTTCATCACCCGCTCGAGCTCGGCGGGGTCCGCGCGCAGCTCTTGGAACCGACGCTGCACAGGCTCCAGCGCCGCGCAGACCGCTTCGGCGACGTCCACCTTGAGGTGCCCATACATTTTGCCGGCATAGTCAGACTCCAGCTGAGAGAAGGATCGCCCAGAGCACGCGCTCAGGATGCTCAACAAGTTGGCGATGCCGGGCTTCGATTCGGCGTCGTAGACGATCCGCGGCGGGTCGTCGGTGTCGGTCACCGCCCGCTTCAACTTCTTAGTGATGACCTTCGGATCCTCCAGCAGGCCGACGTAGTTGTTGGGGTTGGCGTCCGACTTGCTCATCTTCGCTGCAGGATCCTGAAGCGACATCACGCGCGCTGCGACCTTCGGGATGAACGGCTCGGGGATCCGGAAGGTCTCGCCGTGCTCAGTGTTGAATCGGTGCGCGACGTCTCGACAGAGCTCCAGGTGCTGCTTCTGGTCGTGGCCGACCGGCACCTGATGCGCTTGGTAAAGCAAGATGTCGGACGCCATCAACACAGGGTAGGAGAACAACCCGACGTTGATGTTTTCACTGTGTCGCTTGGCCTTGTCCTTGAACTGCGTCATGCGGTTCAGCTCACCCATCTGGGTGTAGCAGTTGAGGACCCACGCCAGCTCGACGTGCTCAGGCACGTGAGACTGGACGAAGACCGTGCTGCGATCAGGGTCGATTCCGCACGCGAGGTAGAGCGCCAAGGTGTCGAGCGTCGCGCTCCTGAGCGCGTCGCGATCCTGCCGCACGGTGACCGCGTGCAGATCCACGATGCAGTAGAGGCAGTCGTAGTCCGCCTGCATGGCCACCCACTGGCGCAGCGCGCCTAGATAGTTGCCGAGCGTGAGGATTCCGGACGGCTGGCATCCGCTGAGGACGATAGGGCGGCTCATGGTCGTTGTTGCGGGAGCGGAGCATGGAGCAGGCGCCGCCGCAACGCCAGCGCCTGCTCCCTATCCGGCAGAGACGCCGCGTCTACGGCAGCTCAGCGAAGACCGCGACATCAACATACAGAAGCCGCAACTAAGCCGCCGCCACGGACGAACGCGGCGACGTGCCTACGCAATCCAGCAGACAGGCGCGCCGTAACAACGCGAGGCCATGAAGACCCGCCGAATCCGAACCAAGCCCTGCCACGCCTGCAAGCGAGCGCACGACGCGCTCTTTCGCGCGCGTCCCGACGGCGGCGATCCGTGGCAGTTCTACTGCCGCGCGTGCCTCCTGAAGCTCAAAGCCAGCAGCCGCTCCTACACGTATGGCGGGACCTGGAAGAGCAAGAAGCGGACCTGATCATCGCTGCAGGGCCGACGCGCCCGGACCGCTTTTGAAATCTGGGGCTTCCGCAGCGTCGCGAGGCTGCTTTGACGCACAATATAACGCCATCCCTAGAGTCGCCTCGACACGGCCATGACGATCCTCGAACCACCACCTGCACGATGAGCCGGGGCCCGACGATGAAGCGGAAAATTCTGGTGCTCGACGATTCGTATCGGGGGAAGCGTCGCCACATCACGGCGCAGCTGCGGGGCATGAACGTCGAGGCGACGAAGGCTGACGCGTTCCACCTGCTAGGTCACCGAGGCGATGACGGCACGACCTTTTCGTTCATGCACCGGTATTCCCCGGTCGAAGAATGGGAGCGACACCTGGGTCGAGGCGACGTCGCAGCGGTCATGGTCGTGCCGAACTGGCGCCGAGGTGTCAGCCAACGGCACGAGCTGCGCGCGCTGTTCGCGCGCGCCAGCGAACGCCAAGACCGACGACCCATTGTTCTGGTGGACGCCGTGGACCAGAGCTCGTCGCCGTTCCTCGACTGCCTGCCGCACGTGGACATGATGCTGAAGAGCCAGGTCTTCCGCGATCGGAGCCAATACCTACGAGAATGCCCCGGGGGGTATCCGTTCGCGGCTTGGTGCAGCGAAAACTTGGAGTTGGATCTCGGCGAATGGGAGTTCGGTTCGACAGCTTCTAGCGATCACCTCGACCGAATACGGGTCGGGTGGAACATGGGCGTGTCGCGCTTTTACAGCGGGCTGCAACGCCTCACGCGCGCCTGCTCAAAGCCGTGGCGCGATCGCAAATACGATCTCAGCCGCCGGTTCCCCGTCCCCGATCCGTCCACCGCGCCGGTCTGGGACTACTACCGGGCATACCGACGTTTTTGCGGGCTGACAGTCGCAGAGCAGGGGCGCTCTTTGAGCATGACGGGGACAGCCCGCCTGAGACGCCTGGCATACCTCCGCGAATTGACCGAGTCGCGGATCACGTTCAGCCCGTACGGGTGGGGAGAGATCTGCTTCCGCGACTTCGAGGCGGTCGCGTGCGGCAGCGTCCTGCTTAAGCCGGACATGACGCACCTCGACACCAAGCCCGATATCTATGAGCCAGGCGTGACGTATGTCCCAGTACGCTGGGACCTGCAGGACTTCGCTGCGAAGGCCGAATGGATCCTCAACAACCCCGCGAGCGCCGAAGCGATCGCGAGAGAGGCGTCGCGACGAATCGAACGGCGCGCCGTCCAAGCCGTTGTCTCCGGCGTGATATCCGACACGGTTGGAGAGATAGCCGCGCCTGCGGCGCCGCTGATCCACGGGCCGTAGCCGCGCTGCAGGAGCCGCTCTCCGCGCGAAAGATCTTCAGGAGGGCGGCCGCACCCCGGCTCTGCCGGCGCTGTTATTCGTCTACGGCCTCACCAGCCGCCGCGGCGCCAGCCGCCTGCGCCGTCACCGAAAGCTCGGCGCCGTCGACGCCGACGATCACAGCGCTGCCGTCCGGGACGTCACCCTGGATGAGCTTGCGACCGATGCGGGTCTCCAGCTCACGCTGTAAGAAGCGCTTGAGCGGCCGCGCGCCGTAGATCGGGTCGTAGCCGCGGTCGGCGAGGAACGCCTTTGCGTCGTCGCTGATCTGGATCGTGATCCGCCGATCAACGAGCCGGTCTCGCAGAGACCCCAGCAGCAGGTCGACGATCGCGCGGATTTCTGCCGCTTGCAGGGGCTTGAACATCACCGTGTCGTCGATGCGATTTAGCATCTCCGGTCGAAAGTGCTGACGAAGCTCGGCCATCACTTGGTCACGCACGTGCAGCTGCACAGCGCCGTCCGAACCGATGCCGTCCAGAAGATTCGGCGCGCCGATGTTGGACGTCATGATGATCACCGTGTTCTTGAAGTCGACGGTGCGGCCCTGGCTATCCGTCGCCCGACCGTCGTCGAGGATCTGCAGCAAGACGTGGAAAACGTCCGCGTGAGCCTTCTCCACCTCGTCGAAGAGCACCACTGAGTAAGGCTTACGACGCACCGCCTCGGTCAGCTGGCCGCCCTCCTCGTAGCCGACGTAACCCGGCGGCGCGCCGATCAGACGAGCGACCGCGTGCTTCTCCATGTACTCCGACATGTCAATACGCACGAGGTTGTCTTCGCTGTCGAAGAGCGATGCAGCGAGCGCCTTGGCGAGCTCCGTTTTGCCGACGCCGGTCGGCCCTAAGAAGAGGAAGCTACCGATCGGTCGACGCGGGTCTTTGATGCCCGATCGCGCGCGGATGACCGCGTCTGCGACCGCAGCCACTGCTTCCTCCTGGCCGATGACGCGCTCATGCAGCAGCGCGTCGAGCTTCAAAAGCTTCTCTCGCTCACCTTCGACCAAGCGCTGAACGGGGACGCCGGTCCAGCGCGCGACAATCTCGGCGATCTCTTCGCCGGTGACCTCCTCGCGCAGCAAGCGATCGGCTGCTGCGTCCTCGCCAGCGAGCCGCGCCTCTTCGCGGGCGAGGGCCTTCTCCGCGTCAGGGATCCGTCCATACTTGAGCTCTGCAGCCGCGTTCATGTCGTAGCGCTGCTCCGCCTCGTCCATCTCCCGGCGCAACGTCTCAAGCTGCTCTCTAAGCTCGCGAACCTCGCCGATCGACCGCTTCTCCGCTTCGTACTGCGCGCGCATGACGTCCGCGCGCTCACGCAGCTCCTGCAGCTCCTTGGTGAGTTCAGCGAGCCGCCCCTTGCTGGCGGGGTCCTTCTCTTTGCCGAGCGCCGCCTCTTCGATCTCGAGTTGCATCAATCGACGGCTGACGGCGTCGAGCTCGCTCGGCAGCGAGTCGATCTCCGTACGAATCATGGCGCACGCTTCGTCTACGAGGTCGATCGCCTTATCTGGGAGGAACCGATCTGTGATGTAGCGGTGAGAGAGTGTCGCGGCTTGAACCAACGCGGCGTCCTGGATCTTGACGCCGTGGTGCACCTCGAAACGCTCACGCAGTCCGCGCAGGATCGAGACCGCGTCTTCGACCGTCGGCTGCTCCACCAAGACCGTTTGGAAGCGGCGCTCTAGCGCAGCGTCCTTCTCGATGTATTGGCGATATTCATCCAGCGTTGTCGCGCCGATGCAGTGCAGCTCGCCGCGAGCCAGCATGGGCTTGAGCATGTTGCCGGCGTCCATCGCACCGTCCGACTTGCCGGCTCCCACGATCGTGTGGAGTTCGTCTATGAACAGCAGGACGCGTCCGTCGCTGTTCTTTACCTCGTTGAGCACCGCTTTCAGCCGCTCTTCAAATTCGCCGCGATACTTAGCCCCAGCGACGAGGCTCCCCATGTCCAGCGCGAACACTGTGCGGTCTTTGAGACCCTCAGGTACGTCGCCCCGAACGATGCGCTGCGCTAAGCCCTCGGCGATCGCAGTCTTGCCTACGCCAGGCTCACCGATCAGCACCGGGTTGTTCTTGGTCTTTCGAGACAAGATGCGAATGACGCGACGGATCTCGTCGTCGCGGCCGATGACCGGGTCGACCTTTCCTTGCTTGCACAGCTGGACGAGGTCACGCCCGTACCGCTGCAGCGCCTCATAGGTAGTCTCGGGGTTCGCGCTCTGCACTCGCTGGTTCCCGCGCACCTCTCGCAACGCCGACAAGAAGCCCTGCTCGTCGATCGCGAACGTCTCGAACAGCTCCTTGATTGGCCCCGCGGCCGTCGCGAGCAAAGCCATGAATACGTGCTCAACGGAGACATACTCGTCCTGCATCTGCTGCGCCCGCTGCTCCGCGAGCTGCAGCGCTTGCGCGACGGCAGGCGTCAAGAACACCTTGTCGGGCGCGTAGCTCGCGGAAGCCGACTTTGGCAGCTTGTTCAGCTCGGCGTTCACCGCGCCGACGACCGCGTCGAGCGGGACCTTCATTCGCTCGAGCAGACGGCGGATCAGGCCGTCGGTGGGCTCGAGCAACCCGAGCAACAGGTGCGCAGCGTCGATTTGTTGGTGCCCGGAGGCGACCGCTCGCTGCTGCGCCGCCTGCAGGGCTTCTTGAGATTTCTGGGTGAGCTTGTTCATGTCCATGCGCGACCTCCTTGGTTGGCAACGGACTCCTGATAGCGATCGCCGTACCAGCGCCCCGGATATTTCGTAAACACATTCATAGAATGTATTTACGAAATATTTAGGCGAGCCAAGCCCGCCCTGCAAACATGCCATAATGACATGCTATCAGGGCGACTGCCATAATGGCGATCGCCTGGAACGACTCAGACGCGCAGTTCGCCAGCCATCCCGCCAAGGTCGACGCCCGCTAGCCGAGGCGCCGCCTCATGCTCGACGAACGCGTCGACCTGCTCGGCGCAACGTCCGACGAAGCGGCTGGGCTGCATCAGATCGGGCAAGCGGCCTTTGATCGCCGCGAAGGCCGGGTCCGCGGCGATCAACTCCATCAGCGGGTTCGGCCTGCCCTCGGCCTTGACCGCGTGGGCCGCCGCGCGGCTGTGCACGCGCACGCGCTCGTGCAGGTCCTGGCGGTCCCCGCCGGCCTCCACGCCCGCCATCAGGATCTCTTCGGTAGCCAGAAACGGCAGCTGCTCCGCGAGCTTCTTCTCGATGACCTTCGGGTAGACGACCAAACCCTGGCTAACGTTCTCGATCAGCATCAGGATGCCGTCGATCGCCAGGAAGGACTCCGGCAGCGCGATGCGACGGATCGCCGAGTCGTCGAGCGTGCGCTCGAGCCACTGCGTCGCCGCGGTGTGCGCGCTGGTGTTGGCCGCTTCGATGACGTAGCGAGCCAACGAGTTGACTCGCTCACACCGCATCGGGTTCTTCTTGTAAGCCATCGCCGAGCTACCGATCTGCTTGGACTCGCTTGGCTCTTCGATCTCTCCTTCATGCGACAAAAGCCGCAGGTCGTTAGCGAACTTGCTCGCCGATTGCGCGATGGAGGACAGCGCTTGGTGAATCGTCCAATCAATCTTGCGCGTGTAGGTCTGGCCGCTGACAGGGATCGACCGCTCGAACCCCATCCCCTCGGTCACCAACCGGTCGATCTGCCGGACCTTTTCGTGGTCGCCCCCAGCCAACAGCAGGAACGTCGCCTGCGTGCCTGTCGTCCCTTTAACGCCGCGGAAAGGCAGCCACTTGGCGACCCGTCGCACCTCGTCGAGGTCGAGCGCTAGGTCTTGAGCCCACAGACAGGCGCGCTTGCCGACCGTCACAGGCTGCGCGACCTGAAAGTGGGTGTAGCCCAAGCAAGGCTGGCTGCGCCACTCCTTGGCGAACTGAGTCAAGTTGTGGACGCACGCAGCCAACCGACGCTCCAGCAAGCGCAGCGCTTCGCGGTAGATGACGAGGTCACCGTTGTCGGTGACGAAACAGCTGGTGGCGCCGAGGTGGATGATCGGCTTCGCCGAAGGCGCGAGCTCTCCGTAGTGATGGACGTGCGCCATCACGTCGTGTCGCAGCTCTCTCTCGAGCTCTGCCACCCTGTCCCAGTCGAAGGTGTCGCGGTGCTGCCTGAGCTCCACGATCTGATCCTTAGTGACCGGGAAGCCGAGCTGCTCCTCTGCCTCGGCGAGACAGATCCACAGGTCGCGCCACACGCCGTGTCGGGCGCGCGGCGAGAACAGGCGAGCCATGTCTCGGCTCGCGTAACGTTCGATGAGGGGGTGGTCGAAGCGATCGCCGCGTTCCATGTTGGTATCCAACAGGACAAGCGACCCCGACGCCATGGTCAGTAACGCACCCAGACGCGCCGGCGCTGGATCTCGTAGCGGGCGGGCACCCAGACGTCCTGATAAGTGGCCGGCGTGAGCGCGCTCCAAATCCGCAGCCCGCAAGCGTCGAGCACCCAGCCGTGCGCAGCGGGGACGTAACGACGGTCCCAATAGCCGGGCACCAGCACTCGCTGACTCTGGGTCACCCAGCGCCCACAGCCCGAGAATCCTGAGGGCCGCCCGCGCAGCCGGGCCTCTAGGCGATCCGCGACGACGCGGCGTGAAGAACGCAGCGCCGAACGCGAGCTGGTCACGCTACGAGCCGTTCGATAGCGCGCGGTCGCCTGGCTCGCCCGAGCGGCAGAGCTGGAGACCGGACGCACATGCACGGCCGAGCGCTCACGGATTTGGGGAGCCCGGGCGCGCTGCGCGGGCGCAGAGACAGCGACTCCGATCAGAGCCGCCAACATCAGAGGTAGGCGCTTCATGACGACCTACTCAGCGCAATCGGCGCGCCGACGATGCGCCCCGAGCAAACAAAGTATCTAGTAACCGAGGCCTCTATCGCTCAGCACACGGCGTGTCCTGATCACGCCTCAGCCAGCGGCGTAAGTAGCTGACAAAACACCAACGGCGGCCACCAACGCGCAGCAGAGGACATCGCGCCGCCAGCGGCTCGATAGACCCAAAGCGCCACGCAGCAGCGCAACCGCCAGCGCCGCGCCAGCGCAGTCCGAGATGACATCAGCGATCGAGCACACGCGACCCGGAACGAAGGACTGGTGCAGCTCGTCGACGACCCCGTAGCAAGCAGCGAGGCTCCACGCAGCGCGAGAGCGCAGCCGCTGGCGCGCTGTGGCAGGACACCCCGACCACGCTAACCATATCGACGCCGCGAGCAGGGCGTAGGCGACTACGTGCATGCAGTTGTGCGCTAGCGAACCGAGCACCACCGGCTGCTCGTCACCCGCCGCCAGCGACGAAGACCACCAGATCAAGCACATGCCGAATACAGGCACACTCCACCTCATCGCCCGAGGACGCCGGACCCATCTCTCGATCCATCCTGTCACCAGCGGAGTGGTCAAGGAGAGTTCCCCTCGCAGCTTTCGGTCACTGGCGCTGCAGCCGACCGGACAGGCGCAGGCCGCCATGCTCAGCCGAGTCCGCCGCCAAGTGCTCGAGGTAGATAGACAGCAAGAAGAGGCCGCGGCCGCGCTCATTCTCCAGAGCTGGCATCCCTGCCGCGGACGCGCGCAGGCCCTCCGCGAGCTCTGAGACCTCGGAGGTCGGCATCTCAGGGTCAAAGAAGTCGATCGCGAGGTGGTCGCCAGCGACGCTGATGTGCAGGCGTAGGTCCGTCCCAGCCTTGCGGTACGAGGCGCCGTGCTCGATGGCGTTGTTGACCAATTCGTCAACGACCAGGGCAACCCTGTCCTGGACCTTAGGGGCCGCACCCAACTCCGCCGACATCGCTCGCGTCTTGGCGCGGACCTCGCGAAGCGACTCGCTGTTCGGGGGGAACGACAGATGCTGCCCCGTCACTGCGCTCCTTTGACCATCATCGACATGTCTACTGCGGGCGCAGAGTGAGTCAGCGACCCGACCGAGATGCGGTCGACGCCGCATTCGGCGTATTCGCGCACATTCTCCAGCGCGATTCCACCCGAGGCCTCCGTGTCAACCACGCGACCCAGTCCAGCGGCGCAGGAGCGCACAGCGTCGACCGCTTCCCGCAGCTCTGGGCCAGCCGAAAAGTTGTCGAGCAGGATGACGCCGGCGCCGCCCCGCACGGCCGCCAGCGCCTCTTCGACGGTGCGAGCCTCGGCGATCACGGGCCGATCGTGACCTTCGACGCAGCGCCGGACGACGTCTTCGTAGCTCGTGGGCTGCGCGAACCCGAAGTGGTTCTCTTTCAACAGCACTTGATCGAACAAGCCGACGCGGTGGTTCTCACCGCCGCCGGCGACGACCGCGGCCTTCTCAAGATAGCGCAGGCCTGGCGTTGTCTTGCGCGTGTCGAAGATACGGGCGCCTGTGCCGGCGACGCGTTCGACGAACGCCCGCGTGCGCGTCGCCACGCCCGAGAGACGCTGCAAGAAGTTCAACGCCGTACGCTCAGCGGCGAGCAGCGGCGCCATGGCGCCCTCGAACCGCAGCACCTCCGCGCCTGGAGCCAACAGATCTCCATCGCGCAGCGCGACCTCGACCTCACAGGTGCCGTCGAGAACCCGGAAGACCTCGACGGCGCAGTCGATCCCCGCCAAGACGCCTGGCGCCTTGGCGCGGATGTGTCCGCGCCCGCGCTGATCGGCCGACACCGAGAGACGCGACGTCACGTCGTAGGCGACCTCAAGGCTCTCGGAGCCGAGGTCTTCGGCGAGCGCGCGACGCACGCTGTCGCTAAGATCTGCTCCGACGCTGGTCATTCGCGCGGCAGCCTAACCGAAAGCCCGCCGGGGCGCATGTTCGCGCCCCCCCCGGCGCGGAGATCAGAACCGCACGTAGACGGCGAGCCCGCGCAAGGTCGCTCCCCCGAACCCATGAACGCGACCTAGGTCTTCCAAGCCAACAAACGGCCCGCCTCGGATACGCTCCAGCACGACCGCTTCCGCGCGGCCAGGCCCTACACCTGGGAGCGCCTGAAGCTCTGCGACCGACGCTCGGTTGACGTCGATCCGACATGGCCGCGCGACGAATCCTGGAGCGGGGTCGAGCGCGCCGCGGCAGACCGCACCGCTGCCGAGCACGACGACGGCGACCGCCCAGACCGCGAGCAGACGTCGATGCCGCGCGTCGAGCGGATGCGCCGCTGGCGAGCCCATAACACGTCGCCCGCGATCGCTTGCTACGCGCGCCACACGGATGTGGCTCCGCGGGCCGACAAAGCATCCAAAAATCTCCAGAGGCTCAGCTTGGCTAGCTCGACTCATCGTCTCGGTAGCCCGAGCGCAGGCTCGCGACCACATAGTCGCCGCCCGCGTCCCCGTCGGCCGCAACCGACCGCAAAGGAGCCTCTTGATCGGCCCGCATCCGCCCAGACGCTACGTCGCCCGAGGTCGCCGCGCGCTCTTGGCTCGCGTGTGCGCCCGACGTCAAGCCCGCGCAGTCAGCGAAAGCACGCAACATCTGGTCGCCGAAGCGGCGCACGTCCCTGCGGTCGTGCAGGCCTACCACGGCGCCCGTCGCCGCGCGCGCGACCAAATCTCCCTGCGTCGTCCGCACTGTCCCGAGGAGGTGACCGTTCCAAACAATCTGACGCGAGAATCGATCGCCGCCGACCTTCACCGAAGGATCGATGCTCGCGCTGAGTTGACGAAGCTCCGTCCACAGCTCATGACGGCCCTCGGGCACCACGAAGTCATCGCTTACGGTCGCAGTGTCCGGCGCGCGCGTCGCATCAATCTGGGCGCGGTCGCACATCCAGCGAACGGCGAAGCGCTCCGAGCCGGCGACGCGGAACGGTTCGAGCGTGCAAGCCATAACGCCGTCGAGCTGAAGCGCGACGACTTGCTCGACCAAAGCCGCGCTGCCCGCCGTCCCAACGACGATCAGGCGCCCTTCTACGCCGTCGGCGAGGCTGGCTTCCGGGACCGCCTGCGCCATCGCGGAGCCGACGCGCTGCAGGAACTGGCTCGCGGCGAGCGCGCGCGAAGGCAGCAACTCGTCACCCTCGACCGCCAACATCACCAGCACCGGGCCGCCGACCGCATCGCGCGCGAGGCCGTCTACAGGCCCCAGCGCTTTGTCGCCGCACTCGAAGGGTTCGAGCGCGAGCGTCAAGCCCGACTCCAGGCGATCTAGGCGGGTCGAAACCAGCGACCAGAGGCTGTCGCGCATCTTGGGCAAAACAGGGCCTCGGATCATGCGAGGACTCCGTGACAGGGCGTGTGCTGGTCCATAGGTGCGATCGAACCGGTTGAGCCGCTGCGCTGGAGCCCACAAAGCAGCGCGCGACCGAAGCGCTGTGAGTGTGCTCGCTCGAAGACGCCGCCTCCCTGACCGATCCTCGAATTATCGCGAGCCGACGCGACCAAATGCAACCGCGAGCCCGACCGCCTCAAGCGCCGGCCCCGCCGCTCTGCCGCCCTGATCGACCTGCGAGCGGCGATCGCAGCTCTTCGAGCCGCGTCCAAGCGACGGCCAGGGCGTCCGTCGCGTCCTCTGGAAGGTCGCCGCGGACAGCCGCGGCGACGTCCGGGATGAGCTGCGCCAACATCTTTGCCACCGATCCCTTACGGGCAGATCCGTTGCCGGTGACGCAGCGTTTGATGCGCGCGGGGGTGTATTGGTGCAGAGACATCCCGGCGCGCGCCGCTTCGGCGAGCACCACGCCGCGCGCCTCGCCGATGCGCAGAGCAGCTTGGACACTTTTCCCAAAGAAGGCCTCTTCGACGGCGACCTCCGTCGGCGACAGGTCTTGCAGCAGGCCGGCGATTTGCTGCGCGAGAGACAACAGCCGCACCGGCACGCCTACCCGGCGATCTCCGAGGCGGAGCACGCCCGCATCGACGAGCTTGACGCCTGCGCCGCCGGGTACGGTCGCGCGGACGACGTTGCTTCCGCGCATCGCGAGCGGCCGACCCGCGCCAGCACCAACCGCCGTCGAGGCGGCGGGCAACTCCAGGCAGCCGTAACCGACAACCTGAGTGCCTGGATCGATACCGAGAATCCGCACCAACGCCACGGCTCGGAGTGTAATGTCGCCGCGCGTGAAGGTCGCCATCTTGTTGCTAGCGGCCGGCCGCGGCGAACGCCTCGGCGCGGACATACCGAAGGCTTTCCTGCAGCTGGGCGGCGAGACGCTGCTGGTGCACAGCGCCGCGCGGCTGCTCGCAGCTGTCCGCAGCCCCGACAGCTGCGAGGTCGTGGTGCTCGTTCAGCCAGAGGACCGGGTCGACCTCGTCCCAGCGTGCCTCGAGCGCCTTCGCGAGATCATGCCCAGAGGGACGGAGCCGAAAATCGTCGACGGCGGCGCGACGCGGCAAGAGTCCATGGGTCTCGGGCTCGCTGCGACCTCGGATGATGTAGACCTCGTGTGCGTCCACGACGCCGCGCGAGCGCTGGTGCCGATCGACCGGACCAGAGAATGCCTGCAAACGGCGCAGGCCGTCGGCGCAGCCCTGCTCGCGGTCCCGGCCGCGGACACGCTCAAACGCGTCACCGGCAGCCAGGTGACCGAGACCCTGGACCGAAGCTCGATCTACTACGCGCAGACACCCCAGATCGCGCGACGCGACTGGTTCATGGCGGCGGCAGCTCAAGCCAACGAAGAGGGCTTTACTGCAACGGACGACGCCTCGTTGCTGGAGCGCGCCGGGCGACCGGTCGCCGTGGTAAGCGGCTCGGCTGGCAACATCAAGATCACCCGACCCGACGACCTCCCGGTAGCGCGCGCGCTGCTGGCCTGCGACCCGACCCCGTTTCCCGAGCAGAGATGAACGAGCCTCCACGTATCGGACTAGGTATCGACATGCACCGGTTCGAGCCGGGCAGACGCTGCGTCCTCGCCGGCGTGGAGTTCGAGACCTCGGTAGGTCCGGTCGGCCACAGCGACGGCGACGCCGTCCTCCACGCAGCCTGCGACGCCGTCCTCGGCGCTGCTGGGCTGGACGACCTGGGGACGCTGTTCTCCGATCGTGACCCCGCGCACGCGGGGCGTGACTCCGCCGACTTCTGCGTCGAAGCGATGACGCTCATCGCCGCCAAGGGCTTACGCGTATGGTCGATGGACGTCGTCGTCGAGACCGAACAGCCGAAGCTCAAACCTCACCGTGCGGCGATGAGGGAGCGGATGGCCGTGCTCTTCGGCGTCGACGCCGACCGCGTCAACATCAAGGGCAAGACCGGCGAGAAGGTAGACGCCGTCGGTCGAGGGGAGGCCTGCCGCGCCACCGTGGTCGCGCTGCTCATCCAAGCGCGCTGAGGCGCGAGACGGACGACATCACTGCCCGTCTCACCGCGAAAAGACGGCGTCGAAGACGCGCACCGACTTCCAGTTCCCGCGGTTATCCTCGATGAACGACAGGTGGCGCGGGTCGTCCTGATAGGCGTCGTGGGCGGCACGGTCGACGAAATAGACGTGCAATCCTACGTGGAAGGCTTGGTCGTTAACCGGGCGCGAGAGCCCTTCGTCACGATCCCCTGCAGCGAAGAAACGAATCCCGGGGATCGGTGCCAGCTTGTCGTAGCAGCTGTCTACGAGACGCTGACGCGCCGTGGGCGAGGCATCGACCAGCTCAAAATAGACGTCATGAGCCAGACCTTGTGTAGGCATCGTCTGGCAAGATCCCAGAAAGACGAACGCCGAGAGCGCGAGAGAACGGAGCATCTTCACAGGACATTACGTCAGACGGTGTCTGTGCGGATCTGCTTCTCGAACATTCGACGGTAAGCGCCGTCCGCGTCGATCAATTCTTGGTGCGTCCCGCGCTCGACCACGCGGCCTTCGTCGAGGACGACGATCTGGTCAGCGTCGACGACGGTAGAGAGGCGGTGCGCAATGACAAACGAGGTGCGACCGCGCATCAGCTCATTGAGCGCGCGCTGAACTGCCACCTCGCTCTCGGTGTCGAGCGCCGAGGTCGCCTCGTCTAGGAACAAGATCGCGGGGTTTCGCAGGATCGCGCGCGCGATCGTAACGCGCTGCTTCTGACCGCCTGACAGGTTCGTGCCGCGCTCACCCGCGACCGTGTCGTAGCCCGCAGGGAGCGCCGCGATGAAGTCGTGGATCCGCGCAGCGGCTGCGGCTGCTTCGACATCAGCCTGGCTCGCGCCAGGGCGGCCGCACGAGATGTTCTCGCGCAAGGTGGTGTTGAACAGGAACGGCTCTTGGCTGACGACCGCTGTGTGGCTGCGGTAATCGGAGAGCTTGAGGTCCCGAAGGTCACGGCCGTCTATCAACAGCGCCCCGCCGTCCGGGTCATGGAACCGCATCAACAGGTCCAGGGTCGTCGACTTGCCGCACCCAGTCTTGCCGACGAACGCGATGGTCTGGCCTGCCGCGACCTTGACGCTGACACCCCGAAGCACGGGGTCCTGGTCGTAGCTAAAGCGGACGTCGCGGAGCTCGACGTCACCGCGAATCGACGCGACGGGCTCGCCGCCGCTCATCGCGGGGTCTGCTGCCGTCTGCAGGATCTCCTCGATCCCCGATAGGGCGCCAGCCGACTCGCGGATCACGTTGTATGCGCGCGTAACCCGCTTGACGTGCTGATAGGTCGTCGCGAGCGGCGCGATGATCACCGCGACGTCGTCGAACGCGATCGCGCGCTCCGCGAGCACTAGATAACCGAGCAGGACCAGCACAGCCGCGGTCGCGACCTGGTAGCCCAGAAAGGAAGTCGCGATCGTGCGCCCTTTCGCGCTGAGCACTCGCTTCGTGCGCGCGAGGAACCGCTCGGTGGTCGCCTCGAACTCGCGCATATGAGCCGGCTCGAGTTGATAGGCCTTGACCGTTCGGATCCCCGTCAAGATCTGGCTGAGCGACTCCGTCGTCTCGCCCATGGCCTGCAGGCTCTTGCTGCTGCGCTTCTGGACCTTCTTGCCCTGGCGATACATCGGGATCGCCATCAACGGCACCATCGCCAGCATCACGAAAATCGCCTCAGGCACGAACCAGAGGATCGCGATCGCGTTGCCAATGATCATCAGCGGATCGACGATGACGTTGTCCGTCGCCGTCTCAAAAGACCGCTGCATGACCTGCGTGTCGTTCGTGACTTTGCTGATCATCTCGCCCATCCGACGCTTTCCAAAGAAGCGCAGCGGCAGGCTCAAGAAGTGACGCGCAAGCTCGGCGCGGAGGTCTGCGACGACGCGGTAGGCGAAGAAGCGAGAGATCGTCTGAACGAGATAGATGATGACGGCCCCGCAGACACCGCACACCAGCGCGACGACCCCGCAGGCGACGACGACCGTCATCCCGGAGGTCTCGAAGCTCATACCGAAGAACGCGCACACTTCGGCAGCGAACGCGGCGAACCACGCGTTGAAGGAGTCCTGCAGCTCGGCCTCTAGGCCGCCGCCTTCGGTTGGCGACGGAGCGTCTCCCATCGCCTTCCCCATCTCCGCCATCAGCGGCTTGATGACCAGAAAAGGCAGCTTGGTGAAGACGGTCTGGAGGACCGCCAAAACCACCATGACCGCGACCATGCGCCGGTAGCGCACAACCGCGGCCCAGATGCGACTCAACAGAGCCTGGATGTCACGACGGTCGTCACGGGATCCTGACACGGCTCCCATCCTAGACCGTCGCGCCCGCTATTCGAACTTTGCCTTCTCGATGACGCCGTTCGCCCACTCCAGGAAGCGGTAGGTGATGTAGTCCTCACGAACCAGTTCACGCTCGCGCTCCACCTGGACGTTGATCTTGCGCCTCGCCGTCGAGCGCGAGTTGACCCGGCAGATCATCCAGGACTCAGGCGCCTCAATCGGGCCGATGGTCTTGCCGACCTCAGCGTCGAAGAACAGGTGTTCGGCGATCGACCAGCCGTCGAGCAGGTGGGTGAACTCGTTCTCGCGCAGCTGCTGACGCAGCTGGTTGAGCGGCAGCATGCCTAGCAGACCACGCTTCTCATCGTTGGAGAAGAACTCCGTGTGGGTCTCCAGCGCCTCATCGAAGGTCAGTTCACCGCTCTCAAGCTTCGCCCAAACGGCCTCGCAGCGCGCCTTGGCCGCGTCCATGCCGCCGGTCACCCAGGCGCCCGTGCGCTTGTCGCGACCTTGGAACGGGATGATGCTGACGTCGCACTGGCCGTCCGCGAAGAACGCGGCGCGCTTGTCAGCGTGCGCTTGCATGTTCTCGTCGTTGATCTCGTCCTTGATGAGGTCTGAGTAGGAGGTGATCAGACGCCAACGAGCCCGGAAGGCTTCCAGGCAGGGGTAGCCCTTGAAGCGCGTCGCGATGACCTCGACCGTGAACGGCGTCGAGTCGTAGGGCTCGCGGTATTCGTCGTAGCGGCGCGTGAACTCCTCGTCTGAGACGTAAACACCCTTCGCGATCAACTCTTGACGAATCGCCTCACGAACGGCGACTTCTTGCCTAGCGCGCTCGAGGTCGCGCATGAACACGCCCTTCTTGACGAAGTCGAACGCCTCCTGGGTGCTCCACTCGAGGTCGTTGACGCGCAACACCGTCTCTACGGGTAGCCCGTGCGACGCGTAGCGGATGTCGCTCCACTTACGCAGGCCCTTTTGGACGAACTGACGCATCATGTTCACCCAGAACTCGGGGAGCTCCTTGGGGTTGCCGTTCTCGTCGACGCCTTCCGTGGCCTTTTCCAGCTGATCCATAAACGCCGGGCCCTGCTCACTCTGGGTCTGCGCCTTGATCGCTTCCTTGGTGATCTCCGGCCACTCTTTGGGGCCGCCGGGGAAGAAGACGCGGTCGAACAGGATCGACTCCTTGCGCTGCTCCATGAAGGTCTCGCGGCTGAGCCCGTATTGAGTCCGGACCACTGTCCAGAAGTCGATGCCAGGGTTCTTGACCTCGAACTCCTTCTGCATCGGGGCGAGGTTCTCCATGACCTCTTCGTCCGTGACGATGAAGTCGTCAGCTTTGCGCTGACCGGAGTTCACCTGCTTCATGATCTCCTCGAGGATGAAGAAGTTGGCCACCTTCGCCTCGACCAACTTGCCGCCGGCGAGGTAGACGAACTCCCGCATGACCTCAAGCGGGTCCACGACCTTGTCGTTGACCTTGAGCGACTGCAGAAGCTTGGCCCGCTCTTCGACCAGCTCGTTGGTGAGGCTGTCGACCTTTTGCTCGAGCTGCTTGACCTGCTCAGACTCGCTCTGAGCGGTGACTTCGGGGAGGGCGAACACTGTGGCCGCCACGAGCGTGGCGACGGAAACGGAAGCGCGATACATCGTGGAGACTTTATCGGTAGAAACGGGCTGCGCAGCGTAGCCCCTCTGGGCAACAAGGCCAGTCGCGCTGGCAATTGTCTATGGGGTAGGCGGTCAAACGGCCGACGCCGCTCATCCCTCCCGGTTTCCCCCCCTCTGCTCAAGGGCGTCGACCGAAACCCTTCCGGGCCCCTAGTGTAGGCGAGCAAGCGCCTTAGCATGGGCGTCTGTGCTATGAGCTACGACCCGCGCACGATCGCCTTCGCCGCTGAGATCCTCTATCCGCCGCAACAGCTGCGCGCGGATCTGATCCAGAATGTCCACAACACGCTGTACAGCCAGCCCAAGCTGGGTTACCAGAACTTCCAGGTCGCTCAGGACGGCATTCACCTGACCAACCTGCCGCAGGCGCCAGGCCAGGTGTCGATGGCGAGCTTCCGGTTCGACAGGCTCATACTCCGGGAGGAGATGCGGGGGGCGACCGTAGAGGACTTCGCGACGCGCGCGGTCAACGTGGCCACGACCGCGCTGCGAGCGCTGAGCATCCCCAACACCATCGCCCAGCAGTTCGTCATCCGCTCGCTGATCGCGCCGCGCAACTTTCAGGACGGGAGAGAGTTCCTGTCGCGAAGGCTGATGCCGAAGATCGCGGACGAAGGCAGCGCGTTCGGGCGCCCGATGGCTTCGCTCGGGGTGCGCTACGTCTTCCCGCCCCACCAAGACGCCGCCGAGACGTTCCAGGTCCGCGTCGAGACCTGGCCGCAGGATCAGCGCTCGATCTGGATCGAGAACACCAGCAGCTACACGCTTCAACTGTCGACCGACGACCTGCCTCGCATCGCCGACCAGCTGGCCGCCACATACCAACACATCACCGGGCCCGTATGCTCCTTCTTGGCCAAGCTGGACACACCGTGACGACGAGGCCGTCGAAATCGCGCGCCGCGGCGCTGCTCGCGCTGGCCTTAACCGCGTGCGACAGCGGCGCCGAAGAGACGGACGCGGACGACGCGCGCTTGATCGAGATCGACGGCGTCTCGGTCACGTTCGCAGAGCTCCAGCCTTACTTCGAGTGGTTGACGGAGTTCCGCCCAGGTCTGGGCGAGCGAACCAAATACACGTGGGCGATGCGCGAGCACGTGCTGCCAACGAAAATCGCCCAGCGAGAGTTCGCCGCCGAACGCGCGCAGCAACGCGCCTTGGCGGAGGGCCTGTGCTCGGTCGCGACCAACGTCAGAGAGTTGGAACAGCGCGCCGCGCTGATCACGGACAAACGACGCAGCGACCTGACGCGCCAATCGGCCGCGCTGCCCGTCGCGATGTTCTTGTTCGACGAGTTCACGCTCAACGCCGTAAGCCAGCCGATCGAGCTGCCGCACGGGTTCTTCGTGGTCAGCGCATACGACCGGCACGACTCCCCATTGGTCATGGCTGACTACGTCGACGCATTGCAGGTCGGCTTCATCACGCACACGGCGATGGATTGGCAAAAATATTGGACCGCCAAGCGCGAAGAGATCGGGGCGAAGGTCACGTTCCTGCACCCAGACTACCGCGACGACATGCCGAAATGGATCCAGCCACCCACACCCGAGGAGCAGTGATGCGACCCGAATTGAACTTCGCGGCCGCGGCGCTGGCGCTGTCTGCGGCCGCGCTCGGAGCTGCAGACGGCGCAGCTCAAGGACCGCGCGTCGTCGCCAGATCCTCCTACCTGCGACCGCCACAAGACCCTGCGAAGCTACCTACGTGGCCCAAGCTGGCGAAGCGTGACGGCGACCGCGCGCGCGCCGCAGCTAAGCAGTTTCGCAAGAAGCAAGCACGGCTCCATGACGCGGCGGCGGAGCAGCTGAAGGGCATGGGCGCTGGCGTCGCCCCGGTCCTGATCCCGCTGATCAACGACCGCGCGCAAAACGTCAACGAGCACATCTTCAAGATCCTCGACCACGTCGTCAACGAGACCCACGCCGCGCTGTTGGCGCGTGAGGCCACGCGCAAGAGCGTCGAGTGTCGTCGCTACGTCGCGCGACGGCTCGCCGGCATGCGCGACAAAGGGACGCTGCCGGTCCTGAAGCAAATGCTGGCAGACAAAGACGAAGACATCGCCTTCTTCGCAGCGCTTGGAGCCCTCGCCGTCGGCGACGGCGTAGGCGTCGACGGAGTCCTGGCCGCGGCGCGGCAGCGCTGGGCAGAGCAGCGCACGTTGATCGCTACGACCCTGACGCCGGCGCGATCCGACCGATCCGGCATGCTCGTCTGGACCCGGATCGAAGGAGCCCGCCCCACCGAACAGATGGCGGGCCTCCGCCTGCTGCGGTACGTCGCGACCAAGGAGCAGCGCGGCCGCCTCCGCCGCTACCTGGAGTCGGCCGATTTCGCCGTCAAGCGCGAGGCGATCAACACCGCGCGCGTGCTGCACGGCGAAGAGGCGCTAGAGAAGATCTCCAGTTTCCAGGCCATCAACCTCGCCAAGCAATGGCTCAAGAAGCTCTAGAGGCCCGCTCGTGAACCGCGACCTCGCGTTACTTCTGACCTCCGTGCTGGCCGCGTTCCTCGCAGGATCTGGCAACCTCTCCGCGCAGAAGCGTCGGGACAAGTGGAAGATCGATCCCTACACCGACAATAAACCCGCGTTGATGGCGGCCGCTGGCTACCGCAACTATGGCCCATTCGAGTTCGGGGCTATGGCTGCGGACAGGGTCTCCTCCGAGGACATCGCCGCGACCCTGGAGTATGTCGACATCATCTGGATGGAGACGGCGCACTTCCGAATCGGAGTACAGCTGCCGCAGTGGTCGGTTCCGACCGAAGCCGCCACCAAGAAGAAACTCCGCGCCGAACTGACGGAGTTGAAGAAGGTGCTGCCAAAGGTCAACCCCAAGACGCGGCGCCTGGACCCGTGGCTGCGCGCACACCTGATCGCTTTCCGCATGGAAAAGCTCTACGCCGAGACGATGGCGCTGTTCGGCGTAGATGACGCCAGCTTCCCGCAAGATCCGGCCAAGGTAATGATCGGGCCCAAGGAGTCCTACATGGGCTATGGCCCCTACCTCGGCATGCGCGACAAGTTCTTGTTGCTCGTGGTCGAGAAGGCGTCGACCTACCAGCAGTATTTGAAGAAGTATGTGGGCCGTGACTCCAAGTGGCCGCAGCGGTGGCACTTCACGGACGTCAGCTCGCTGTTATTCGCCTGCCCAACCGAGTCCGACGACTTCCCTCTCAAGCACGACACCGCGCTCCACTGCACGCTGGCGTTCAACGTCAGCCAGAACCTACTCGACGGATTTCGTTACTACGCCTACGACCTCCCCGTCTGGATCAAGGAGGGCTTCGGTCACTGGAACTCACGCCGCGTCGACGGCCGGTGGGCCAGCTTTGACCAGAACGAAGGCTCGGTCGCAGACATGAAGCGGCTCTCGAAGTGGAGGCCCTACGCCAAGAACACGCTCAGCAAGGTCAAGAAGTATGCGCCGTTCCCCACGGTCGCTGGCTGGCGGGACTTCGGCTCGATCACCTTCAACGACCACGTCATGATCTTCTCGCGCGTCGACTTCCTGATGTCACAGGGACCCAAGAAGTGGCAGGCGTTCCTGCGCACTGTAAAAGGCCGCGTGGACGATCAGTGGCGCCCAGACCAACGCGACCTCGTCGGCGCGACGCGCGAGGGCCTAAAGCGGGCCTACGGGCTCAGCTTTCTGAACTTCGACGAGCGCTGGAAAGCCTGGGTAAAGGACACCTACCCATCCAAGTAGGGCGGGCAGCACCCAGCGTCAGCTCGGGTCCCACAAGATCATGTGGTAGACCGGCAGCAGCGACAGCAGTGAGCTACTGACCCACGCCTCGGCCTCTTCGCCCATCTCCAGAGCGTCTTCCTTGGGCAACTGTCGCTGCACGTGCAGCCAGTGCTCGCCGGGCGTGTAGTGCTGCATTAGCTCCTTCACCTCGCCCGGCGTCACCGCGGCGCACCAGTGGTCGGCGCGCCAGTCGTGGAGCTTCAGGTTAAATCCTCCCGGCAGCGTCTTCAGTTTCGCGCAGAACTCATCGAGCACTGCGCGGTCGCCCAGCAACTTCTTCTTGAGGTTCTCGCCGTCCCACCACGCCTGCGGGTGGATCCGCAGCGCTGCCTCGACGAGTTCGTCGTCCAAACAGACCTCCAAGACCGTCTGGATGTAGTGCGTCTCGGCGTCCTTGCCGAGAGCCTCGCCGAAGAACGATGCCAGCTTCTTACGCTCCTTCGCGCCCCGGCAGAGGTAGGCCCGCTGCTCGCGCACGCGGTAGCTGTTGAACGTGTAAGGATGGTGCAGCCCCGCTTGTGACCCCATGTCTGTCCCGATCGCCTTAGCCTCCTTCTTGACCTTATCGGCGATCGACTTCAGCTTGCGCCGGACGCTCAGGCGCAGCGCGTTGTATTCGGGGTCATCCTGACGATGGCGCTCGTAGGCCTTGAAGTCACGTTCCAGGAAGGCGTCGGTCATTAGGTCCAGCGTAGGAAAGACTTCCCCCGAAGCCAGCGGTCTGGCGCAGCAGACCGCACGAACCTACGCTGCGTCCATGCGGCTCATATGCCTTGTATTGGCTGGCGCGATGTTCACCAGTTGCACCTCGACGGTGCTGAGTGAACCAGTCGTGCACGCGTCTCCCTACCTCGCGATCTACCAGCTGCGCGGAGACACGAGCCTGCAGTCGAACACCAACCAGCCGGCAGCGCCCCAGGACAACCCCGCGGTGTCAATGGACACGTTCGGTCACGGCCGCTCGAGAGAAGACGTCGGCATCAGGCTAGACGTCGGCGACGGCTTCGGCGGCCTGCGCGCGGACTACTACAAGCTCGACATGGACACCTCGCGCAGCGGCGTCCTCGCTAACGACTGGGGTCAGCTGCGCGCAGGAGAAGCCGTCAACCTGTTCGCAGAGATGGACGAGCTCAGGCTCGGCTACGTCGAGCCGCTGCTCGACGCGCGCGCCGACTGGCGCGGCGAGGAGCTGCGGCTGCGCCTCGGCGCAGGCGGCGTGCTCGCGGTTCGCGATATGAACCTGCGCGCGAGAGAGACCACCAACACACGGCGCCAGTCCGTGACGTTCCGGGGCGACGTCGCCTACGTCGCGCTGCGCGCCCACGCCGCGTGGCAGGACGTCGAGCTCGACCTGGACTACGCGGTCGCGCCAGAGGCCTTCAAGCTCAGCGGCGACGTCGAGGGTGTCTCGCAAGACCTGGAGGCGCGGGTCAGCTACCGCTTGCCGCAAGGAGATATGCGCTTCTTCGCCGGCTACCGGCTCAGCGAGTTCTCAGCGACCGCCGACGCAGACGGACTCGTCGCGCAGAGCAACCTGGAGATCAACGGGCTCCAACTCGGCTTCCTGGTCACTTTCTAACGCGCGCGGCGTCTCGTCAGAGTCCGAGCTCTTTGACGCGTCGGTAGAACGTACTGCGGGCCATGCCGATTTTGTTCGCGGCGGCCAGCTTGTCCCCGCCCGTCTCCTTGAGCGCCTGCTCGATGACCTTTCGCTCTGCTGCGTCGCGGTGACCCCGGATGTCCTTGACGCTGCCCAGCGCGCGCGGCCCCGAGACGTCCCCGTCTGCGCCGCGATAGACAGGGCTCGGGCGGAGCCGGGGCGCGCGGCCCCGCAAACGCTCGGGGAGGTCTTCGATCTGCAGGAGCTCGCCGACGTCCAGCGCGAAGGCTCGCTCGATGACGTTTTCTAATTCCCGGACGTTGCCAGGCCACGAGTAGCTGTTCATGCAGTCGAGAGCGCCCTCGCTGAAACCGAGAACCGGCTGCTCCGTTCGCTCATGGCGACGATTCGCCATCGCCAAGAAATGCTCGGCGAGCATGCGCAGGTCGCTGACGCGCTCGCGAAGCGGCGGCAGGTGCAGCGTCACGACCTCCAGCCGGTAGTAGAGGTCTTCGCGGAACTTGCCCTCTTGGACGAGCTCGAGCAAGTCGCGGTTGGTCGCGGCAAGGATTCGCACGTCGACGATCCGCGGCTTGCTGGCGCCGACCGGCCGGATCTCGCCGCGCTGCAGCACCCGCAACAGCTTCACCTGCACGCTGGGTGAGGTCTCGGCGATCTCGTCGAGGAAGATCGTCCCGCCGTCCGCAGCCTGGAACAGCCCAGGGCTCCCTGCATCGGCGCCGGTGAAAGCCCCTTTCTCGTGCCCGAACAGCTCGCTCTCGATCAACTCAGGCGCGATCGCGCCGCAGTGCAAAGGGATGAACGGCGCGTTGCGGTGCCGGCCATCGAAGTGCAGGGCGCGCGCGACCAGCTCCTTACCTGTGCCGCTCTCGCCGTAGATCAGCACCGTAGAGCGCTTCTGCCGGAGGCTGTCGACGCGGCCGGAGACCTCCGCGACCGCGTCCGAGTCGCCGACGAAGTCCGTCATCTTATAGACAGCGCCAGCTGCTGCGCGGGCGGGCGGCTCTGGCGCCGCGAGGCTGCGGCCCGCGAGGTGGCGCTCAATCGAGCGGAGGCCGCTGACGTCCTGGAGCAGCACGAGCTGTTCGCCGTTTGACTGACGCCGCGCCCCGACGAGGACCTCGCGGCGGGACCCGTCGTGATGGAGCAGGTCGACGGTCACGGGGTCCGCGCCGACGACGAGTACGTCGGCGATCGCCGCGGCAGCAGCGCCGCTCTGCGCGAGCTGTTCACCGACCGTAAGATCACCGAGCAGCGCGACCGCTGCGGCGTCACACGCGTCGACGGCGCCGTCCGACCTCAAGGTGATCATCGCCGGCATACTGACAGCCGCGTGTTCGGCGCTCAGCTGCTCTAGGTCTGAGAAGGACGCGCGCATCTCCTCGTTCCGCTGATGCACGCGAGCTAACTCGGCGCGCAGCGCGATGTTCTCGCGCTCAAGCTTGGAGCGGCCCTGCTCCAGCTGCAGCATCACCCGGATCCTGGCGATCAGCTCTTCACGGTCGACGGGCTTCTGGATGTAGTCGACCGCGCCCAATTTGTAGGCGGCTAGCTTGTCGGACTGGTCGCCCATCCTGCCGGTGAGGAAGATGACCGGCACGAACGCAGTGAGCGGGTCGTTCTTCAGGCGGCGGCACACCTCGAAGCCGTCTATCCCGGGCATCACGACGTCCAGCAGGATCAACTCGAACGAGCCGTTCATCGCACGCTCGATCGCCTCGTAACCGCTCGTCGCCGACTCGACCTCGAACTCCGTGTCCCGCAGATACAGCTCGATCAGCCGGATATTCTCGGGGGTGTCGTCAACGACGAGAATGCGCGCCATCGCTCATCACCATACGCTGTTCGGATGCAACAGCAACCGCGCCTGCCCTTGTGGTTCCTGGTCGCCAACCCTGCGCTAATGATCGCGGCTTTCGCGATCGGCACGTTCGTCGGCGGCGGTCGCCGCGTTCAACTCCCCGAGCCGCAACGATCGGCGCTCGAGATCGTCTACGGCGAAGTGGTGCGGTCTTACGTCGAGCGCCCCGACGAGCATGAGCTCGTCGAAGCCGCGATCTCCGGCATGGTATCGACGCTTGACGAATACAGCCGCTACATCCCACCTGCGCAGGTGGCGCGCTACGACGAAGCCAGCCGCGGCCAATACTCGGGCATCGGCGCGGTCATGACGGACCTCGGCGGCGAGGTCGTCGTGCACTTCCCCTTCGAAGGTAGCCCCGCAGCAGCCGCCGGGCTGTTGCCGGGCGACGTCGTCTTGCGCGTCAACGGCGAGCCGATCGATACA